>CAZJOS010000098.1:0-8805 GCA_964547655.1 uncultured Christensenellaceae bacterium | reverse complement strand
AAAAGAGCGCCTCCGCGCTCTTTTATCATTTAATATCATAATGTAATCACCACGGCCAGTCGGTGAACTCCTGAAAGAAGCTGTAGAAAACAAGTTTCTCGGCCGACTTTCCTACTATTTTATGGCCGTTATCTATACCTGTCTTGATATGGCTCAGAAGCGTTCCCTTTGCGCCCTCATACGCTTCAGGGTTATCTGACACCTGCTGCGCGGGCACAATATAATACGCCTTGGTCTTTTTTGTGTGCTCTTCGCCGTCTTCCGTATATTTTACCTCGATGTTAGGCTTGTGGACATATGTAGTCAAATAGCCTGCCGAATCGACCGCTACTTTACCGTCTTCGCCTCTTTTGAGTTTTATCAATGCCATTATATGGGTCTCATTATATCCGTGCCCCAAATCCCAACCGAATGACTGGTTTGATACAAGGTTTCCCAGCGAATAATAGATCAAAACCGTCTTTCCGGTCACGGTCGAAGTATATTCCGTTACATCCTGCGGCACATGCGGATGGTTGCCCACTATCAGGTCAGCGCCAAGATCAGCTATTTTTTGGCCCATGGTTTTCTGGTCCCTGTTGCCTTTAATCTGGCCCTCGTTGCCCCAATGCATGTATACGACTATAAAGTCGGCGCCGTCGGCGCGCAGGGCGTCTATCTGTTCTTTCATCATCTGGTAGCCTACTTCATGGCTCCCGCCCCTGCGCAGCAGGTTAACATATTTATTCGTGTCTTCGCCGATATCTTTGTTATCCCTGCCGACCCCTCGGTTCATCGAGTTGGTAAAATTCACAAAACCGACTTTTATGCCGTTTCTCTCAACTATGTCGTATTTTTTGTCGTCCGCTTCACCCGTGGCCGTGCCCACAACGGTGAATCCCTTATCGTTGAAAACCTTAGCGGATCGCCCTATGGCCTCGTCCAGCTGATCGCGCGTATGGTTGTTGGCGTTAGCTATAACGTCGAACCCGGCGTACCAAAGAGCGTCCGCGATGCTGTCGGGTATGTTGAAACGGGGGAAGCCGGTATAAGGAGGTTCTCCTTTAAGCGGAGCCTCCACATTGCACAGCGATATATCCGCTTTGGAGACTATATCTTTAATGTACTTATAGTCCAACGTGAAATCATAATTGGAACCGAATTTATGATATGCTATCTGCTTCTCGTGCGCCATTACGTCGCCTGCAAACAACATGGTAACTTCCTGCGGCGGCTCAGGGGTGGGCGAAGGCGTAGGGGCCGGGGTTTCCGTCGGTTCCGGCGTCGGAGTCGGCGTAGGAGCCAAAGTTTGCGTTACCTCGGGCGTCGGGGCAGGGGCCTGAACAACCTGTTCGCCGCCCTGCAGCAAGAAGAAGGCGGCCGCGCCTAATACGACTACCAGTACCGAAAGCAATATTATTTCTTTTGTGCGATTTTTCACTGATATACCTCCAAATGAACAAGCACGATTTTTAAAAAAGGCGAAAAACAGCCTTTATTCATTGTAACATATAACATCCACTATTTACAACATCCTTGGTATATCCTATCGGTTTTCCATAATTAAAAAGCGGGCTTTCACCCGCGAGAATAATATATATAAAATATATTATAAAATCTGCCCGCCTTAACCGAGCGGCATATCCTTTTCTCCTTTTACCCGGCTCTTTTTTTTCTGCTCTTTGGCGCCGTCGTTTTTCAGCGCTCCGGTGGAGCACTGCTGGGGAACGGAATATATGTCGTGGTAGCCGTCTTTCTGCACTTCGTTCATGGGCGGCGTAGGTATCATTCCGGTGCATTCGGTCTGCGACCCGATGTTGAGCCCAGAGTAAAAGTCGTATTGATTGACTTCAGGATCGTTGTTTTTCTCTTTATCTTTGCCTGGCATCTGCTTTCATACCTTTCTTTTCGTATGAAAGTATTTTGCCCTTTATTCGGAAACGTATGTAATATTGATCGTATCCTTCATCACACATTTCATATTCGTCGATTGCGCCGTCAGGTTTAAACAGCATGCCGCTGCCCTCCAGCTTGTTTGCGATAAGACTCCCCTTATATTTGCCTGATACAGTCTTTCGGCACCCAGCCCCGTGCGCCCTTACTGTTTTCGCACCATATCCAGTCGCCTGTTTCTTTAAGGCCTCTTAAGGTTTCACCTTTTACTATATCGAGTTCGAACGACGAATAGTCCTCTTTTGCCGTACCTTCGGCATTGTCAAAATCTATAACGCTCTCGGGCACCCAGCCGCTCCTGCCCTCAGTTGTGCAATGATACCAGCCGTTCCAGCCTTCATTGCCTTCAAACTTGGGTCCTACCGTAAAGCGCTGCCCTTTGCGCAGTTCTATCGTACTGCTCTGTGCTTCGCTTCTGTTTACCGCCGCTTCGTAACGCGGAGCGGCTTCTCCCGCTTTGCTGTAATATGAAAGCGTGAGAAAATCGTTTATCTTCACTTCTCTTCGCTTTACATATCCCTTCTTTTCATACAGATGGCGGTTATTGGCGAGATCGGAGGGAGTGTTGAGCGCCCACTCAACGGCCCGGGAATGCAGTTTTTCCGCGAGGTCTACAGCTTTCCCCGCTATCCCCCTGTTATGAAGGTCGGGCAGCACATACAGGGTATGAAGCTTTAAATGCAGCGGGTCGGGGTCTTTTTCTATCATCAGCGCGCCGGCGAACTCCCCGTCCGCGAATATCATATAAAAGTACTCGTCAGTTATCGCTTTTTGTATGTTCTCAAGCTTCTCGTTCGCGGGGTCCATATCGCCCGCATGATATCGCCCGGCATCCGGCAGGAAAGCCTCCCTCTGGCCTTCGAGTATCAGCTGCGCGTCCTTCAACTCGGCTTTTACAAGCTTAACGTCCATCTCATCCTCCATCAGGGCTGTAGTGTTTCAACACCCTTAGCGACCTCAGCGTTATCCATTTGTCCTGTTAGTCTTTATCAAATTCAACGAGAAGCTTATCCTTAAGGTTGTTTTGGGCCGTCCACATGCCCTTTTCATCCTGTTTCGACGCTATAAGATTAAGCGCGTCCTTTATCCTTTCGTCGCGCACTCCGAGCTTCGATAATATCAGCAGCATTTCGAGCGCGTCCGTCTGATACATAAGCGGGAACGAGAACTTCGCCCACCCCGGTTTCATAGCTTTAGAAAGGTCGTGGCTCTGCTTGTAAACATGGTGTTTCAGCAAAAATTCAGCGCCCTGTTCTATCGATTTATTGACTGAGGCTGTCCGCACTTGGGGCGGGATCTCGGCAAAGCCTTTAAGGGCTTTCACAGCCCCCATATAACAGCTGTGGTTCCCCCAACACGCGGGCAGCTTTTCAGGCGTTCCGTCCCCGTCGTCGTAACGCTGGTTTTCCGCGAGCCACTGGGCCGCCTTAAGCACGCGCTTATCGCCATAGTACCCCAGCCTTGCGAGCGCGAATATCATGTTTCCGGTAAGGCAGGGTATAACGGAACTCTTCATCCCGCCGCCGTACTTTACGCTCGTATCCATCGAAAACCCGCCGCCTTCGCGCTCCTGCGAATTTTCAAACATGTATTCACAATGCTCTTTTATCTGAGCGCTGCTTTCAGCGCCCAACTCGGCCAATATCAAAAGCTGCCATGAGAGCCCTTTATATTTGTCCCTGTAGAACCTCGGGAACGTCTCTGTATATTCTTCTTTGCACATGCTTTCCAGTATCGTGGGAACAATTCCGGTCTCCAGCATCGCCTTTTTCACGCTTTTAAGTTCCGGGGCCTCCTTCGGCCTGCCCAAGAGATATCTCATCGTATTATAACGCACTGAAGGAACGCTATCTTCCAGCAACCATTCCAGTACGCAGCTATCTATCGAGAAGCTCGAACTATCCATTTATCCGCCCTCCAAATCATTTATAACGAATAAAAAACATTGGATGCACAGCAGTATTATAGCATTTTATGTAACGCCATACAATCGCGGCATATAAGGCGTGTTTTTTTAAAAAAAAGCCGACGCGCGGCCGGCTTTGCTAATAGAATTTCTTCTAGCGGTTCAATATTGAGAACGCAATATTTATTGCGTGGTCGGCTACGCGCTCCAGCGTCATTATCATGTTTGTAAACACAACGCCCGTCTGCGGGTCGCACACCTTTGTCTGGAGCCTGTCTATATGGTTGTCGATATACTGTTTCTGCATCCTGTCGACTTCCTGCTCCAGAGCCTCCACCTTGTTTAGCTTTAATTTATCTCTTGTTTCGAATACGTCGAGGGCCGCCCGCAATGTTTCCATAGTCTTGGCCGACATCTCAACGAGTTCCGCCTGTGCTTCGGCGCTCAGCCCGGCCCTTTTTTCCGAAAGCACCAGAGAATATTCCGCGACGTTCTCTGCAAAGTCGCTTATGCGTTCCATATCTATGATAACGTGGTGCAGGCTGCCTAATATCTTTACGTCGTGTTCGGGCAGTTCCAGCCCCCTGAAAGCGATAAGGTAATTAGTGATATTGTGGCTTAAATAATCCACAGTCTTCTCCACTTCGATTACCTTGTTTGCCTTTTGCTCATCGTGGTCAAAGAAAGCCTCGAGCGAGCGGCTGAAATTATCCACCGACACCTTGCCCATTCGGTTTAATTCTTTTAATGTATTACCCAGCACGAGCAGCGGAGCCTGAACGGTACGCCCATCGAGGTAAATAAGCTTTCTCTCAATTTTACCCGGCTCGTGCTTATCGGGAACTATACGCGTAATGATCCACACTATCTGCCTTGTTAATCCGACAAGCAGCAATGTTATAGACACATTAAACAGCGTATGGAAGTTCGCGATCTGCCGCTGGATGTTTTCCGGAGACAACTGCTGCACCCACTTGACGATATCCGGAACTAACATTAGTAACGGAAGAAATACTATTACGCCAATTATCTTGATCATTAAATGTGCGCCGGCCACTCTCCTTGCGTTCGTATTCTTTCCTATCGAAGCGATTATTGCCGTTATACATGTGCCTATGTTTTCGCCCAATATAACATATACTGCCGAATCGAGGCCGATAAGGCCCATTCCCGCGAGCGCCTGAAGTACGCCGACCGACGCCGAAGAACTCTGTATTATCGCTGTAAATGCAGCGCCAACCAGTATGCCTACTATAGGGTTTTTAAAGTTTACAAGGAAATTGAGAAAATCCTGATTATCACTCAGCGGTCTCATCGCATCTTCCATCAGCAATAACCCCACGAAAAGGATGCCGAATCCGAGTACGATCTCCCCCATCCTCTCAATAAAGCGCTTTTTTACGAATATGGTCATTATCATGCCAATGAACAATATGAAGGGGGCGATATTAGTAAGCTTAAATGCTATGATCTGGGCGGTTATCGTCGTTCCTATATTAGCGCCCAATATTACACCGGTCGCCTGCAGAAGCGTCATCAATCCTGCGTTCACGAAACCTACAAGCATTACTGTCGTCGCGGAGGAACTCTGTATTATGAATGTTACGCCCATGCCTACGCCTACGCCCGCGATACGGTTCCCCGTAAGCACCTCGAGCACGCGCCTCATCCTGTCTCCGGCAAGTTTCTCCAACCCGTCCGACATCATCTTCATGCCGTAGAGAAACATGCCAAGGCCGCCCAAAAGCAGGAATATCATCTTAAAATCCATAAAAAAGTTGGCCTCCTCAACACCTAAAAATTAAAACTTCTATATGAAACACTGATTATTATTTACGATTTGATATTGCAGATATAAAATCTCCATAAAATTATATCTCAATGTAAAATGCATGTAAAGGCGAAATATGCGGCCGGTTGTTTTTTCCGCCCGCACTGCAGATGCTTTAGGTATATTTACCATATCATTTGGCATTTATCTATTAACAGCAAAAAGCCGCCCTGCTAAACACAAAGCGGCTCCAGGTTAATTGTAACATAATATTTACTGCATTTATACACATTCATTTTTCTTCTGCGCCGCGCGCGGAATTCATATATCCCGCGTATGCGTCCAGCGCTTTTTGAAGAGAAGCTTTTGCCGTTTTTCGGTTGTTTTCTTTATAGGCCTTAAAGCCCTCGGCCATATACTTTAATATATTGCGCTCAGTCTCGCTTATATCCTGCCTTTCGGCAAGTTTCTGCGTTATCGCAAGCGCGTCGTCGATATCTATAAGCTCTTCGGTTGCGGTTCTGTATACTCTGAGTTGATAAAGACAGTAATACGCCTCGTCCGACAACACCTCGAGCGCCGTAATTAAGTCTTCTTCCAGAGGAGGCCTGAAGCTTACCAGGCCGGTTGTTTCGGCCTCTCTTGTGAAACTTTGGGGAGGCATTGCCTCTTCCGAGCCTTCGGGAATATATTTGAACGCGCCGCCCACAATAAAAAATGCTCCTCCCCGGGTCTCCCTGACGTCTCGAACGCCTTCAGATACCATCTTTACTGTGCCGCCTTCTATACTGTAAAGCCTGTCGCCCGCGGTATGCGCGTATACGGCTCTTTCAGTAACGTAAAGACAATCGGCGCTGCCGAGCAGTTCCGCAGTTTTATTTTCTTTGAGGGAATACACCGACAGCGGCCCGCATTCATAAGCGTCGAAATAATAAAGATTTTCACCTTTACAGTCGAAGCGGGCAACTATATCCGATTTTGAGCCGGCGCCCGCCTTATTCTCATTTTTTTTAAGCAAAACGGTTTCCACCCATCTGTTATCCGTTTTGCGCGAGGCGTACAGCTTTCCTTCGCTCTCAAATGCCACGCAGTCAAACCTGCAGTTGATCTCGATTACTCTGCTGTCCCCAACGGATATAAGGGTCTTCCCCCCGTTTTCGCCCACCTCGTACATAGCGAACCTGGAGTTTTCAAAGCTGTCGCCCAAATGCTCCATGAGCAAAAAGCTATTCGTGCCTTCGGGGAATCTTGTATAGCTGTAATTTGAGGTTATGTTTACCGCAGCGGTTCCCGGAGACTTATACCAAAGGTTATTTTTTGCGATATCCGCATAAAGGAAACTTCCGTCAATGTATGTCTTGACGATATACCCGTCGTTGCATACCCTTTCCGTCTTATTTCCGGGATCGTAAAAATACAGCGGCATATTATAGTTTTCTTCTATAGAATATAAGATTTGGCCGGAATCGAAAGGCACCGTGCCGCTTATACGGCTTAGATTAACGCCGCCGTCTATAGACGCTTCGGCTGTAAAAGGGGTAACCATTCGAGGCTCCTCATCCTCTTTCTTAACATAAAGCGCAAAGGCTCCGGCGCTCTCCCGTACTATATAGCTTATACAGTTCCCGCCTTCTGAAAACTTAAAATATACGGGCAAAACGTTTTTATCTGCAAGCGATGATTTTCCGTCTTTATAAAGATACAGCTCTCCCTCCATACCGCTTACGTTTTTTATATACATGAGCGCGCCGTCCGGCGAGGCCTGTGCGGCGCACACGCCCTCTGCTACCGTAACGGGAACTGACTCGGCATCCGTCGAAATTTTTTTAAGCGTTCCCATGCCTGTGTGAATATCGGTATTTTCTATATAATATAGATACCGGTTATTTTGAGACAGCACGCAATTCATCTCTTTATAGCACCCGTAAAGCGACTGACGGGTCCCCAGTTTGATCCTGTTTTCGCCCGACGCCATAAATATATCCGCGCCGTTTTCATATATCAGGGGAGCGGCCACAGGCGTGTCATCCGCTTTGTCCGCAGGGCCCGGAGTTTCGGAAACAGCGGGAGCCTTTGAAACGGCGGGGGATTGCAGAGAAGCCGGGGCCTTTATATCCGCAGTGTTTCCGTTTTGATTTCCGGGCGCTAAAAAAACGACAGCAAGAACAGTCGCTGAAAAAACAGCCGCTCCGATATAACCCCATATCTTAGCGTTTTTCTTTTTTTCCGTCCCACGTTCTAAAACATTATCTTCGCTCATAAATTCCTTACACTAAAAATACCACCGAAATATCAACTTAAACCGCCGAATCAACGCTTACCCGGCAATCGATCAAAGCGTCTTAACTATGTATTATATCATAGCCGCCAATAAATGAAATGAGGCTTTATCTTAAAAATTCTACGTTGTCAAATGATCTGCTGCACATCATTATACAATCTACCCTTATCTTAATCAGGCATTGTATTGAACATACTTAAGATTTAAGCTAATATATACAAATATGCGGAAGATAAGAAGGTAAGATATGTTCACAGGGGTATTGGTAAATTTCGGCGCGGTCATAGCGGGCAGCCTTATAGGATTATTTTTCAGGGGCAGGTTAAATAAGAAATACCAGGCAGCCTTGACGGATGTAATCGCTTTAGGCGTTATAGGCATAGGCGTGATATATATTATCAAAACAAATAATCCGCTCATTCTGGTCATAAGCCTGATAATCGGTACGCTTTTAGGAACGCTGCTTAAGATAGACGACCGTTTGGGCAGCATCGGCGGAAAGCTTCAGGCGAAGTTTAAAAGAAACGAAGAGACTTTTTCTGAAGGCTTCGCTGACGCGTCCATACTCTTCTGCGTCGGCTCCATGGCAATTATGGGCTGCCTTGACGCGATACATGGAAAGAACGACATACTGCTCACCAAGTCGATAATGGACGGAGTCACCTCTGTATTCCTCGCCTCCGCTTTGGGCATAGGAGTGTTGTTCTCGGCGTTTTCCGTGCTGATATACCAGGGGCTGCTGGTGCTTTTGTTCTACGTTTTAGCGGGCGGCATCGCGGAAGAGGCTGTAATCGAGATGACAGCCGTAGGCGGCGCCATACTAATAGGCATAGCGATAAACATGCTCAGGATAAAGAAATTAAAAACAGCGGATATGGTTCTCTCGCTGTTTATGCCTCTCGCGGTGATGCCGCT
>CAZJOS010000097.1:0-8894 GCA_964547655.1 uncultured Christensenellaceae bacterium | reverse complement strand
TCGAAGTATAGAAATATGGAGTTGATTATGTTACAATTTGGTCTATATTTAACACTGCAATGGTTTATATCGATGTAATTGCTATTTGATAGATATATTGGATTTGTTAACAGCAAAAGAAAGGAATACACAAGTGACGGAATCGGAAAAAAATCTTAAACTTATAGCGCGTATTAAAGATAATATCGCAAAAGTTATCGTCGGAAAGGAGCGCGCCATAGATCTGGTCATCTGCGCTCTTATATGCGGGGGGCATGTTCTCATCGAGGACGTACCCGGCCTCGGGAAGACCACGCTGGTCTCCTCTCTCGCGCGTTCACTCAATTGCAGTTTCCGGCGTATTCAATTTACGCCCGATGTACTGCCTTCGGATGTGACTGGTTTTACGAGCTATAACCTAAAGTCTGGAGAGCGCGAAGTCAACATGGGCGGTATAATGGCTCAAATAGTTCTGGCGGATGAGATCAACCGCACAAGCCCGAAAACTCAGTCGAGCCTTTTGGAAGTAATGCAGGAAGGGCAGGTCACTATCGACGGCGTTTGCTATCCCGTTCCCCAGCCTTTCATCGTTTTGGCAACCCAGAACCCTGTGGAGCATATAGGCACATATCCGCTGCCGGAAGCCCAGCTTGACAGGTTTCTGCTTAAAATATCGATAGGATACCCCCAGCGTGACGAAGAGATCGATATATTGACCAGAAATAAGGGCAAAAAGCCCCTCGATCAATTAAAGCCTGTAGCGAACGGCGACGATATAATGCGTCTGCGCGCGCAGCACGCGGGCATTAAATGCGCTGAACCAGTTATGTCTTATATAGTAGGCATAGCCGAAGCGACCCGTAACAGCGGTAAAATAGCGCTCGGTATAAGCCCGCGAGGATCCCTTGCACTGATGAACGCGGCAATGGCTTATGCGCTGCTTAAAGGCCGTGATTATGCGCTGCCGGACGACGTTCAATATATGGCCGAAGCCGTGTTGGCACACAGGCTGGTACTTAATCTGCAGGCAAGCCAGGAGATGGAAACGCCCGAATCGGTCCTTCACTCCATATTGCGCAGTGTAAAAGTGCCGGGTATATCATGAAACTCTTAAGATGGTTATATTATTCCATAATGGCAATATGCCTTATTTCGGGAATGTATTCAGGCATGAGGGTATATTATATAGTTTTCTTAACACAGGTTCTCATCATAACAGCCGTTGTAATAATTAACTTCTGGACAGTGCAGACATTCAAATTCAAGCAGGAACTGTCAAACAGTGTATGCGTCAAGGGCAAAGAAACGATTCTTCATCTGGAGATAGTAAATGAAAAGCCTTTTCCTTTATCGCTTATTGAAGTTCATATTGACGTAGTTTCATCCAGCCAGGATCTAAGGCTCGTTTTCAGCCTGGCCCCATATACCCGAAAAACGTTTAAGATACCTGTTGCAACGCCTTACCGCGGAAGGTACAGCATAGGCATGACAAAATTAAAGATAACCGATATCTTCGGATTGCTCTCATTCCCGTATGATATGCGCTGGCTGCCTTTTTATAATATGCGGGAACTTATAGTGCTGCCCAAGGCACAGATCCCGGGTAATGTTTCAACGGATATAATAGATACCAAGTTATTCAGCGACGGTTACTTAAGGCAGGCCGAAACAGGCGACAGCGTTTCAGGCGCGAGGCTTTTCAATGAAGGGGATTCACTCAGGCGCGTTCATTGGAAGAAATCCGCCCAGCAGGGCGAGCTTTTCGTAAAACTATACGAGTATCCCGAAAGGGAACGCGTTATGATACTTGTCGATACGTCAACATACGGGCTTAAAGGCGAAGACGCTTTGATCTACGCAGATACAATCTGCGAATGCGCCGCATGCATATCCCTGCACGGATTATACCGTAACCATGCCGTATGCCTTATCGACAGCGGCAGCAGCGCCAATGGCCTGAATTCTGTGGAGAGCTCAAGCCTCTCCGGCTTTGAAGGGATACAGAAACATCTCGCAATGCTGCCTTTCGACGATAAAGCCGACCTTAACGGTACGCTGGAGAAAGCAAACCGAAGCTTTAAGAAAGGGTATGCCTTGTATGTTCTGACAAGAGGCAACGATCAAGCGTCCATGCAGCGCCTTGAATCCGCTCTTGGAGCTTATCAAACGGTAACATTGGTTATAGTTGGCGGTTCAAAACCCGCCGGACACATACAGACGTTATACATGGAAGCCGGAAGCAACGCCGCAGAAGCTCTGCGCAGCCTGTTTTAGCGAGGGGATAATGAAATTTTTAAAATCAAAAACAGCTTCATTTCTCACAGACATTTGCTGTTCCATATTGTTTGGCGCAGCTGTTTGTACGGTATTCCTGCCTGCCGCTGGGCTGAAAACTGACTATGGCACCTGCCTGCTGCTTATGGCTGCCGACCTTGCTCTTATAACTTTATTTACGCGTAAATGGTGGCTGCTTCCCGCATTCCTTGCGGCCGCTGTTTCTGTAACTCTGCTTATTACCACTATATTAAACGTCAATCAGCAAATATGGTCATATATAGACGGATTTATACGCTGGTGCTCGGCGTCTTATCCGGATACTCTGCCCTATTCGACGAACGGAAGTATATTCATAGTTCAGATGGCCGCGGCGCTTCCCGCCGCTATACTGTCATATCTTTATTTCCGCAGGCTTTTCTTTTTCCCAATATTGCTTCCGGCAGCTGCCGCGATATCTGTATGGGCATACTTTACCGATATTAAAATGTTTTGGCCCATACTCGGTATGCTTTTATTCGTGATATTCCTGTCTATGGCAAAGATGACAAGCAACAGGATCAATCGGGACTTGCCTGAAGGTGAAAAGATACAGAGTTCTCTCCTTATGATAACCGCCATGGTGATATTGCCAGTTGTTTTGCTGCTGTCGTTCTCAATATCGCCTAAAAACGATACCGACTGGCGCGCCAAATGGCTTGTAGATTTTGTTGAAGATTTCCGGGAATATTTAGGGATCGGCGAAGGTAAAGGCCCGCTGCAGGGGTCATTTAATATAGGCGTATCGGGATTTAATCCTCTTGAGCAGCGTTTGGGCGGCAACGTCGTTCTGGATAACACAATTGTAATGAGAGTAAAGACTGAAACTCCGGCCCTTCTTGCCGGCGCCGTATACGATACCTATAACGGCCAAAAATGGCATGATACATATCCGCTGCGCCGGTACAGGCTAAACAGCATATTTTGGCAGGGAAAGCGGCATGATGTTTTCAATATGGATAAACCCGACGGAGCAAACGCCGCTAAAAAACTGTACTCCAAAATAACGTATCAGGCAGACTTTGAAATATCATACATGGTCCAGGGAAGAACATTGTTTACTGCCGGGCAAATGCAGTCTGTCGAGAGTAAATCTCTGGATATGTCGGATGTATTCTTTAACGACCAGTCGGAGATGTTTTTGTCTGTACCAAAATGGTTTCTCGACTATAAAATGCGTACTGTGGTTTTTGACAGGAATCTGCCCGGATTTAACGATAATATTCTGGAGCTTGAAGCGCTTACCAAAGATGCAGAGGATAATAATACGGAGGCGATACTCTCAGAATACCTGCAATTGCCCGAATCTTTACCGGAAAGCGTCTACAGAACGGCCGAGGGTATCACGGCGGACTGCAAGACCCCTTATGAAAAAGCGCTGGCAATCGAAAGCTGGCTGGCCGATAACTGTACTTATTCGCTTTCTCCCGGAACACCTCTGGAAAATGAGGATTTTGTCGATCAGTTCCTTGAAAAACGTGAAGGTTACTGTGTCTACTACGCAAGCGCCATGAGCACGTTGGCGCGCGCCTCCGGCCTGCCCGCGCGCTTCGTTACAGGATATGCTCTTCAAAGAAACCCGGGCTCGATCTCCAATGATTCTTATCTCGCAACCAATGCAACGGCGCACGCGTGGACTGAAATCTATTTTAATGGAATAGGATGGATACCTTTCGACCCAACGCGATGGGATTTTAACGAGAACGCCGTTGTGGAAGAAGTCATCAATGAAGGATATTATCCCGTTCCGTCGGAAGCTCCTCTGCCTACAAACATAAATACTTCAAAAAAAGATGATACGTCAGGCGGTATGCCTGTAGAGATCAGTGTAATTCTGATCATTATTATTTGTCTGTTATTGATCGCCGTATTCATAGCCTTTATCCGGCTCGTCGCTCTTCTGAAAAGCGCAAACGAGTATTACAAAAGGCTTTGCCGCAGGTTCGATACTGTCTGCGAAAGGATAGACGCCTGCTATGGAAAGATCATACGCCAGACGTCCTTTTTAGGGATCAAACAGGAACCCGGAGATACTATAACCACATTTGCAAAGCGCATTGACGATTATTTTGATTCTACCGAGATGACCGAATCATGCGAATGCGTGATAAGGATGAGATTCGGCCTGGTAGAACCTTCCGATTGTGATCTTATTAAATTATGCGAATTCAGCGAAGCATTGGAAAAACGTCTGCGCGCCGATCTTGGTTTATCTGGGTACTTCTGGCATCGAATATTGCTTGGGCGATAAAAATGCAGGATATAACTTAACACATTTTTATGGTAGATATTCCTGCACTTTATAAGCCTATATTTTGTTTTTATTATATATGTTCGATCATCTTTGCCGTATCTTCCAGCCAATCTCCCTCGTACTCTTCAATAGTACCCTCGTCGCACCGCGCGGAAAGCCTCGGGTCTAAGGGCAAAGATGAGAGCACTTTAAGCCCGTGTTTCTTTGCAGTCGCCTCTATATGGCTGTCTCCGAAAAGCTTTGTCTTTTTCCCGCAGTCCGGGCATTCAAACCATCTCATGTTCTCTACGATCCCTAATATGGGTATATTCATCGTCTTCGCCATCTTTACCGCCTTGTACACTATCATCGAGACCATTTCCTGAGGCGACGTAACTATTATCAGCCCATCTACCGGTAAAGATTGAAATACTGTAAGCACGACGTCTCCCGTTCCTGGCGGCATGTCTATAAACATATAATCCACGTCTCCCCAGACTACGTCCGTCCAGAACTGTTTGACGGTTCCGGCAAGTATCGGGCCCCTCCATATCACAGGGTCGCTCTCGTTCTCCAATAGCAGGTTTAAAGACATTATGCTTATGCCTTTGCCGCTCTTTACTGGATATATGCCAAGATCGCTTCCTGAAGCTTTCTCTTTTATTCCGAATATCTTCGGTATAGACGGGCCGGTGATATCAGCGTCCAGTATGGCGGTATCGTACCCTTTCCTGTTCATCAATACTGCGAGCAGCGAAGTAACGAGCGATTTGCCTACCCCGCCTTTACCGCTTACTATACCTATCACTTTTTTTACGCTGCTTAATTCGTTGAGTTTTGCGGAAAAATCCACTTTTCTTTCGCCGCACTCTTCGGCGCACTGTTCACAATTATGATCGCAATTTTCGCTCATCATTACTCTCCTGTATCAAATTTCCAATATGCTGCCTGCCGCCAGATACTCTATCCTGTCCCCCATCACATCTTTAAGCATACGATACCCTTCCGTTCCGGTGCAATGGAAGGTGTAACACTTTGAACTGGTCTTATAAAGGAACTCCCCGACTTTTTTAATAAGCGAACCATTTTCGCTTTTACCTCCCGCCGGGTCTGAAAGATGAAATCCGCCTAAACAATAGTCGGGATAGCGCTTTTTTATAGAAACATATTGGTTAACTATATTAACGATGCCATTATGGGCGCAGCCGGTAAAAAGAGCCGCCGTATCTCCTTCCGAGACTATAAGGTTCTGTTCGTGCCCGAAGGCGTCCTTTACTATCTTGCCGTCTTTCTCTTCCATCAAAATGTTGTTTGAACCTGAGACGAGTTCATGGCCGGCGATATTCGAGAACAACTCTATACCATCGCATATTAAAAACTTTCCCCCGGTCATTATTATACGCTTATCTTTGGCCAGCGTTTCATCTATGCCGATATATTTCATACCGTAAGGCGCTGATGCGTAATGCCGCTCGAAAGCCCTGGGGTGAACATAGACAGGAGCTTTTTTGTTCTCCTCCATAAACAGCTTTAAACCGCCGCCATGGTCGTAATGCCCGTGCGAAAGCACCGCGAAATCGATATCTGATATTTTTACCCCGAGCTTTTCGGCATTTTCAAGAAAAACGCTTCCCGCTCCGGTATCGAATAATATCTTGCGCCTGCCTATTTCTATATAGAGGCTTAATCCGTGCTCATTTCTGAACTCGGATGAAACGGAATTATTTTCAGACAATACTTTTATTATCATGCCGATTTATTTCCTTCCGTCATTGGCTCTACCATACCTGTGCTTATCGCAGCCTCCGCAGCCGCATTCCTTTTCGAGGCTGTCACACAGGTTGTAGTCTCCGCCTTCTATATCGAGCATTTTTCCGTTTACCAGCAGATCGGCAAGCTTTTTACGCGCCATGTTGTATACAGCCTGCACAGTTGTCCTCGCGATATTCATCTGTTTAGCGCATTCCTGCTGTGTAAAGTTTTCATGATCGATAAGCCGTATGGCTTCATACTCGTCTATCGTCATAATGATATACGGCTCGTTTGCCTTTTTTGCGTTTACCGGCCCAAAGAGGCTTTTTAAAGGAAGCCGGCATACTTTTCTTATTTTTCTGGGCCTTGCCATATCAGCACTCCTTTAACGTTCAATTCCTTATTTTATCACTTTGGAAGCATCCGACATGAACGCACTCGCGGCTCTGGCAGCAAACAAAATTTCAGGTTCCAGCGCCGCTTAAACTCATCTGTAAAGCAACAGCCTGATATACTCATTTATAGATTAACGCTTATCTAATTATACATGATTACTGACATATGTCAAATATCTTGCATCAATAATAAAAATGCCCCGCGAATAGTCCGCCGCAAAGGCATTTATTATAGCAGTATTTTTATTATAATGGTCAAGACCTGTTTCTTCTTATAAATCTAACAGCCTCTGTTCCGGCTTTCGCCCCTTCATAAGCCGCCTTCACTATCTGCATCATGCCCCCGGTACAATCCCCGGCGGCGAATAAGCCCGGTATGTTGGTTTCCATGTTTTCGTTGACTACTATCCTTAATCCCTCGGTTTCGGCGCCTATTTTTCTTGCAAGGTCGCTGCTTCCGGCTACGCCTATCGCCACAAATACCCCATCTATCGGAATCGAGGTCTCGTCGGCAAACTTGACCCTCTCTATCACGCTGCCGCCTTCAAACGCGGCTATTTCTTTTTCGATTATCTGAACTTCACCCGGAAACGCCGTTATCGGCTTAACGCCGTTCGTAATCAGTTTAATAGATTTAACAATAGGCATCAGTTCAAGGGTCTCATGCAGCGCGTATTCGCAGCATCCTAATACTGCGATATTCCTGCCCTTGTAAAAAAATCCGTCGCAGGCGGCGCAATAGCTTATGCCCTTGCCTTCAAAATCCTTAAAACCCTTAATTTTTGGCGCCGTCCTGTTGGCACCGGTAGCTATTATTACGCTTCTGGAAGCATATTCACTCTTCTCAGTTTTTACCACAAAACCGTCGCCGAAGGCAAGGCTTACTGCCTGGTCGTTTATTAGCTTTGCTCCGAGCCTCTGCGCCTGCATTATTCCGTCGTAAAGTACTTTTTGACCGGGAACGGGCTCAGCAAATCCGTAATAATTTTCTATCTTTTCCGCTTTGGCAAGACTGCTCGAATCTTCGCTGACAATAACAGTGTCAAGGCCTCCCCGCGATGTATATATCGCCGCCGTTATTCCTGCCGGGCCGCTGCCTATTACTATAACGTCATGCATATATACTTTCCCCTTTCACGATATAAGTATAAAACCCCGATAAGAATACCTATCGGGGATTTTGGTACGCCTTCAGGGGCTCGAACCCTGGACACCCTGATTAAGAGTCAGGTGCTCTACCAGCTGAGCTAAAGGCGCATATCTGCCCTAAGCGGGCATATTGGAGCGGGTGATGGGAATCGAACCCACGCGACCAGCTTGGAAGGCTGGGACTCTACCGTTGAGCTACACCCGCAAAGCGCTCCAAAGATTAAACTTTGGAGCCTGTAATGATGGAGCGGAAGACGGGATTCGAACCCGCGGCTTCGACCTTGGCAAGGTCGCACTCTACCACTGAGTCACTCCCGCATAAGGTTACTGGTGCGGGCGAAGAGATTTGAACTCCCACGCCTTTTGGGCACTAGATCCTAAGTCTAGCGCGTCTGCCAATTCCGCCACGCCCGCAGGCCTAAAATCGGCCTTTTTCAGGCACTTTGGTATTCTAGCATTTAGAATATCATAAGTCAATATCGTATTTATTAACATCCGTTAAACATCAGGCGCTAAAAATTATTCGTTCAGGCCGCAGCATTTCTTATACTTTTTACCGCTGCCGCAGGGGCAGGGTGCGTTCCTTTCTATTTTGCGGGAAACCGCCTGTTTATCCTGGCGCCACTTGTCCCTTATTAGTTTTTTGTTATCTTCAGATAAGATATTGTCCCACTCAGGCAGAGCATAAAGCCATTTCGCTTTTGCCTCGAGCATATTGTAATATAGCTTTTTAAAATCGACTTTAAGAGAGATCTCCGAGCCTTCCTTAAGCTTCTCAAGATCATATCCTTTTACAAGGCTGTCGTTGATGCCGTCCATAAATCCGGCAAAAACATTATCGTCCATTCCAAACTCCGAGGCGAGCGCCGAAAGTTTATCTGCGTAAAACTCTTCTTTACGCTCAAGTATCTTTTTATACGCTTCCGTCTCGAGGGCGAAGTATTCGTCCCAGAATTGTTTATGTTCCTTCGGAGTCATCTCCTGGTTCGTCATATCACGCCAATTGCCGATTAAGCTCATCATATCCCCCAATGCATATCAAGTTCTCTTTTTATTTCCCGGACAAATTCTTC
>CAZJOS010000096.1:0-9046 GCA_964547655.1 uncultured Christensenellaceae bacterium | reverse complement strand
GTGTCCGGGCGCCCCGCCTCTACTGTGAATTCTTTCGCCCCTCTGGCGATAAGAGCAGCCCGTTCGATAGCTTCGCTCAAATTCTTTTCACTTAAGGCTGTGGGGGTACCGCCGCCTATGTATACCGAGCGCACCCTTTTTCCCGAAAGCCGCTCTTCCGCGTGCGAAAGCTCGTCCATAAGCGCCGCCATATACTTGTCTTCAGCGCCTTTGAAAACCTCGGGAGTATTAGACGCGAACGAGCAGTAAGCGCACCGCGACGTGCAGAAGGGTATGCCTATATATACGTCTATATCGTTTTCCGCGGGAAATAACGGCCTTTGTATATCGATTATGCCTTTGGCGAATTCATACTTCTTGTGCGATACGTCGAACTCATCTAAAAAAAGCGCCTTCGCGCCGCTCTCACCCAGCCTTGCTTCACTGTCTCTTAGCAGCTTTGTCGGCCTTATGCCCGTAAGCGAACCCCATGGCATGGATATGCCGAAGTGTTTTGACAGAGCGCGGTAGGCGCTTATCTTTGCCGCGCGCTTCGCGCTGCGCTTTTGTTCGAGCGCCCCTTCCCCGATTCCACATCTATATTCGCTTTCCGACACGGGGGCGCCGTCAAGGTAAAGCACAGACCGGCTCGCAGCCATGCCCGCTTCCTCTTTCGAGCAATGCAGCAGGCTGAAGCCTTCGGCAAGGGGCTTTTCTTCCGCGAGCTGCTCTATCCTTCGCGTGTCTATAAACAGCCGTATCTCCTCGCATATGTCGCCAAAAAAGTTTTCGGTGAAGAGCGCCGTCATTTGGGCCTCTTTAAAAACGGGTTCCTTAAAAACTCTCCGAAAAGCGTCGTCTCCGGGCCATGACCCGGGTAGACCGTGTAATCATATTGAAGGCCGCATATTATGTTGTCCAGCGTATCCTTATACTCTGCCGGGTCGCCGCCCGGAAGGTCTGTCCTCCCTGCCGACAAATGGAACAGCGTGTCCCCCGAAAACATTACGCCTTCGGCTATATAGCAGACGCTTCCTCCCGAATGTCCGGGAGTATGCAGCACGTGCACGTCTATGCCCGCGGCGTCTATGGTCTCGCCGCCATTAAGCACGATGTCGGCTTCGCACGGCTGTATATGAAGCCCCGCCAGCACGGCAAGGCTCTCTTTTGAGCTTTTCAGCATGCCGAGGTCCCTCTCTTGTATGCATACCTTGGCGCCCGTCGCGCGCTTGAGTTCGGCAACTGCGCCGATATGGTCGAAATGCCCGTGCGTCAGTAATATATGAGTAACGTCCTCGATGCCGTTATAATCGAGCTGAGCGAGTATCCCCTCGCAGTCGCCGCCGGGATCGATAACAAAAGCGCATTCCGAGCCTTCCCTGAACGCTATATACGTATTTGCCCCCATGCCCATCGTTTCGGCCTGAATTACCTTCATATCTTCCGCCTCCCGCCTTGCTGCTAAAAAATACGCCTTGAATTGAGCAGTATGGTTACCGGCCCGTCGCCTGTAGATAAAACCTTCATGTCCGCGCCGAATTCGCCCGTCTTTGTTATTATGCCCATATTACGGAAAGCCGCGACGCACTTTTCGTACATGTCGTTTGCCTGCGGCCCATCGGCAGCTCGCGTGAAGTCGGGACGTTTGCCCTTTCTAGCGTCGCCTGAAAGCGTGAACTGGGACACCACGAGTATTTCACCCAAAACATCCGCTACGCTCAGATCCATCTTTCCGCCATTGTCAAAAATACGGAGCCCTGCCGTCTTGCGGACTATATATTCGAGGTCATCGTCCGTGTCGCCCTTCTCCACCCCCAAAAGCAGCAAAAGCCCTTTGCCTATGGCGCCGGTCTCCCTTCCTTCCACTGTCACCGATGCGTTTAAGACGCGTTGTACTACAGCTAACATTCTCCCCCTGTCAGTAACCACTGATTAAATCGGTGGTTACTACTTGTGTATCCTGAACACTTCGTGCACGCCCGCTATCGACTTAAGCCCCTTGTATATTGCGTCGAGCTGCGAAATGTCGGAGATCTCTATACCAACTATTACTACGGCTGCGCCGCCTTTGCCCATCCTGGCGTTTACCGACGTCATCGGTATGCCCATGCTGAGTATCTTATTGGATATTTCGGCTATGAGCCCATGGCGGTCGTCCGCGTTCATCTGCACCTCAACGCTGTACGACGAGAGTTCGTCTTTCGACCACGCCACGTCTATCATGCGCCCCTGTTCGAAGTCTTCCGTTTTGATATTGGGGCAGTCGCTCCTGTGCACCGATACGCCCCTGCCGCGCGTTATATAGCCCGCTATGCTGTCGCCCGGAACGGGGTTGCAGCATTTCGCGAACCGGACTAGCATGTCGTTGTAGCCTTTTACGACGACGCCGCCCGAATCGCTGCGGCGCGGCTTCTTCGCCACCTGCTGTACCGTCTCCGCTTTGTTCTCTATATTGTATTCCTGAATAAGCTTTGAGAGTATCTGCCCGGTCGCTATTCCGCCGTACCCGACCGCAGCGTACATATCGTCTATTGACTGCAGCGTAAATTTACGGAAGACGCTTTTAAGCCATTCGGGCCGGAACAGCGCTTTAAAGTCATACCCGCGGTGCTTCGCTTCTTTTTCAAGCATCTCGCGGCCTTTTTCTATGTTCTCCTCTTTGAGCTCCTTGCGGAACCAGTTCTTTATCTTGCTCTTCGCCTGCGAAGTTTTTACTATCTTGAGCCAATCCCTCGACGGCCCTTTCGACGACGCCGACGTTATTATCTCTACTATATCTCCCGTTTTAAGCACGTGCCCCAGCGGCACTATCTTGCCGTTCACCTTTGCGCCCGTGCATTTGTTGCCTATCTCGCTGTGTATGCCGTACGCGAAGTCGAGAGGCGTCGCCCCCTGTATAAATTCCTTAACGTCGCCTTTCGGCGTGAACACGAACACCCTGTCGCTGTAGAAGTCTACTTTGAGCGACTCCATGAACTCCTTCGAGTCGCGCATGTCGGTCTGCCATTCTAAAAGGTCGCGGAGCCACGCTAGCTTCTTATCCATATCTTCATCGGCAGCCGCGCCCGCCTTGTAGCGCCAGTGCGCCGCGATACCGTACTCGGCTGTGGTGTGCATCTCCTTAGTGCGTATCTGCACCTCAAACGGCCTTCCGTCGCTGCCCAGCACGGTAGTGTGGATCGACTGGTACATGTTCTGTTTTGGCACCGCTATATAGTCTTTAAAGCGCCCGGGTATCGGCCTCCATTCCGTATGAATAGTTCCGAGAACCGCGTAGCAGTCTCTTATGGTCTTCACTATTATGCGTATGGCCATAAGGTCGTAGACTTCTTCGAACTCCCTCTGCTTGTTGTATATCTTGTTGTATATGCTGTATATATGCTTGGGGCGCCCTTCCACTTCGCCCTCCACTTTTATCTTTTTGAGCAGGTCTTTTATCTGCACCATGACGTCGTTGATATACTCGTTCCTTTGGGTTCGCGTTTCCGATATCCTGCCCGCTATGTCGAAATACGCTTCTTCGTCGAGGTATTTTAATGACAGGTCTTCAAGCTGCCACTTTATCGCGTTGATGCCGAGGCGGTGAGCTAAGGGAGCGTATATCTCGAGGGTCTCCCTCGATTTCTCTATTTGCTTTTCCTTACTCTGGTATTTAAGCGTGCGCATGTTGTGCAAACGGTCGGCCAGCTTTACGAGTATGACGCGGATGTCGCTCGCCATGGCGAGGAACATCTTACGGAGGTTTTCGGCCTGGTTTTCCTCTTTGGAAAGGAAGTCCACCTGCCCGACTTTCGTTACCCCGTCGACGAGCTTGCTTATTTCCTCGCCGAACTCGCTCTTTATCTCACCTATGGTCATATGCGTATCTTCGACTATATCGTGAAACAGGCCCGCGACTATAGTGGTTATATCGAGCTGAAGGTCTATGAGTATGCTCGCGACTTCGTAAGGGTGCATGAAAAAAGGCTCGCCCGAAAGCCGCGTCTGCCCCTCGTGGGCTTTCTCCGCGAAAGCATAAGCCTTTTTAAAAAACGCCTGGTCGGCCGGGCTGTAATTTTTCTTTTTCAGTTTTTCCGTCAGTTCTTCCAATGCCGCTCTCCAAACCCCTTAGTTCATTCTTTTCCAATGGTTGATATAAAATATTCAAAGCTCCTGTATGTGACACTCTGATGAAGCTCTTTTTTCGGGGCTTTTATTGCATGTATTCTACCACTTCCTTCGGCTTCAATCAACTTGAGTTCCTCAAACACTTTCAGCATAAAAGCGCATTTATAAGAGCCTGCAGCCATGGCCTGCGCCGCCTCGTCTCTGCTTAGTCCTTTTTGCGGCAGAGCAAGATAAGCGCGCAGCATCTCTTCCCTTCCGGCGAAATACCGCTTTGCGTGATCCCTGTATGCTTCCGACGCAGCCGCGTCGAAAAAAGCGCCCGGCACGGCCCCCGCGCAGAGCACCCTCTCATGCCCTGCCGGAACGCCGCACGCGATACAGTTGCCGGCGCTGTACGCTTTCTCGTCAAACAGAGAGAGTTCCCCTCCTCTAAGCGCCGCATCAACGGCCTTTATGCGCAGAAGCCTGCTAAAAGCCGGAATTGTCGATACGGCCAAGCATAAGCCGAACCTGCTCTTTTCAAGTTCCGTCTCCAAAGTCTTTACAAACGTTTGCTCGTCCGTCGTTTCAGGAAGGCCGTTTTCCGCTAAGCCCACGACTTCGCCGATAAAATTTCGTATCATGCATTCGCTGTTTGCGGCAAGAAAGCCTTCAACGAGCGCCTGATCATATTGCATTGCAAATTCCCGCACTATAAGCTGCGGCATTCCGCTGTAATCGTTTATCTCCGCTTCGCACAGGCAGTCGCACGTGCCCGAAACAAAGGAATGGGAATCTCTGAAATAAAAGCTCACGGCCTCCATCGAATTTCCGCCCTGCCGCATTGAAAACTTCATATGCGGCTTTCTTCCGTTCCCCACGAACTTAGTGTCTCTTATATCGGCCCCGAATACCGCAAGCACGGGCTTTTCGTTGCATTGCCCAAACGGCTCCAGCCTCTCCATGTCGCGGACGAACTCCCTTGTTAAATCCTTTATGTCTATACCAATGTCGTATGTCTTCTTCGGCTGGAAAACGCTTTCGCCGTAATGCCCGCCTATATACCGGCATACGTCGTTCCTCAAATCTCCGAACACGCCGGGGTCTATCGTAAGCCCCGCCGCCTGCGCGTGGCCTCCGAATTTCTCGTACCTCTCCGCGAACCTGCTCAATACTTCGAATATGTTTATTCCCTCTATGCTGCGCGCGCTGCCCACGAGCTTCCCCTCGTTGCCGCCAAAGAGCACGCAAGGCCGCGTATACTTCTCAGCTATCTTTGCCGCCGCTATGCCTATAACGCCTGCGTTCCATGTTTCGTCGGCCAGCATAATAACGCCGTCGTTCATATACGCGTTGTCCTTTATCATCTCTTCCGCCGCTTTCTGTATATCCTCTACCTCCTGCCTGCGGCGGTCGTTGAGGGCGCAGAGCTTGCGCGCGTTCTCCCACAGCTTTGGCGAGGGCGTTTGCGCGCTTAGAATCGAAACCGCGAGTTCCGCCGTATCCATCCGGCCGGCGGCGTTTATACGCGGGCCGAGCCCGAAGCTTACGCCGAAAGACGTTATCTTCGAAAGCTCTGTCCCCGCCGCCTTTGCGAGAGATTTCAGGCCCGCACAGGCGTCGCTGCGCAGCTTTTTTATTCCCATATGCGCTATAGCCCTGTTTTCGCCTGTAAGCGGCACTATATCCGTTATAGTGCCTACCGCTATAAGGTCGATATATTTCATGGCTTCTTTAAGTGAAGAAAGCGCGTGGATCAGCTTGAACGCCACGCCGCAGCCCGCAAGGTGCGGGAACGGATACGCGCTGTCCTCCCGTTTCGCGTTAATTATATACGGCGTATCGGGTAATTCGCCGCATTCGTGATGGTCGGTTATTATTACGTCTAGCCCGAGGCTTTTTGCGCGGGCGACCTCAACAACGTTCGTTATGCCGCAATCCACGGTGATAATAAGCTTATTGCCCCCGGCGGCTATAGCCTCCACGGCGTCCAGAGAGAGCCCGTAGCCTTCCCTGTGCCGGTTCGGCGTCATTATGGATACGCCTGCTCCGTTTCCCTTAAGGAACAGGTACAGGGCGCAGCCGCCGCACGTGCCGTCGGCGTCGTAGTCGCAGAATACAGTTATCTTCTCGCCCTGCTCGATTGCCGTTTTTATCCTTTCAGCGCTTTCCCGCATGTCCGGCAGAAGAAAAGGATCTAAAAGCTGCTCCGGCCCCGGGTGAAGGAAACGTTTTGCCTCATTCGCATCACCTACCCCCCGGCGGCAAAGCAACCGCGCAGCGGGAAGCGACAGCCCCGCCCCGCGCATTATCTCCATTACCATGTTTTCATTGCACTCGTATTCGTATGCCCTCTGTTCAAAAATCACTCTGCGACCCCGCTCAATAATAAATATTTTCTTTATATTATAACAAAAAGCCTCTCCTGTCGGAAAGGCTTTATGGTTTTTTTATCAGGCTTTTGATTTTGCGGCCACTGCTTTATAGTGCATCCTTTTGTCTCTTCTGTCTTCGAGCCGTATCCATATCGAGCTGGCGATGAATATAGAAGAGTACGTGCCGCTTAAGAGGCCCACCATTATCGGCAGCGCGAATTCCTTTATAGACTGCACTCCGAATATGTAGACCGCGGTTATCGTTATGAACGTTGTCAGCGACGTGTTTATCGTTCTCGGCAGCGTTTCCTTTATGCTCAAATCGGCTACCTGCATCCTCGGTATCTCTTTCGCCCCGAAACGGCGGTTATTCTCCCTTATCCTGTCGAACACCACTATCGTATCGTTTATCGAGTAACCGACTATGGTAAGGCACGCCGCTATGTAAGAGCTGTTCACCTGTATCCTGAATATCGTCACGAACGCGGTCATTATGAGCACGTCGTGAACGAGAGCTATAACGCCCGCAATCCCCGAGAAGAGCGCAAAACGTATCCAGATATAGATGAGCATCAGCCCGGCCGCGAGAAGCACCGAGAAAAACGCGTTCGATACTATAGCTGCCGACGTGACCCCCCCTACGGTCTCTATCTCTCCGGGATTCGCGTTGGGGTATTTCGGGGAAAGCGAATCTATGATGCCCTGACGCAGTTCGATAGTATCTGTTTGCTCCAGATCTATCTGTATCCTGATGACCGCCTCGGTGCGCGTATCACCTCCGTGAACTATCTGCGCTGTGTTTACTCCGTTTTCAGCCAGCGCGTCGTAGACATCCTGGTCATCAAACTCCGAGCCCATATCTACGGTAAATATGCTTCCACCCGTAAAATCGATGCCGAGGTTGAGGCCGCCGTATAAAAGGCCCGCTGCAAGTCCGGCGAGTATGATGATACCTGAGAGTATCAAAAAGAATTTAGTTTTGTTTAAAAACATCATCTTGTTCATCTTACTCACCTCCATTGACGGCCGGCTGAAGTATCTTGCGGCCTGAGTACAGCTTCAGATTGCTTATATTGAAATCGAGTATTATGTTAAGCAGCCACCTCGTAATAATGACCGCCGTAAACATCGATACCAGGATACTGATTATCAGCGTATAGCCGAAACCTTTGACCGTGCCGACGCCGAGGAACGCTATGACCGCGCCCGCGATTATTGTCGTGATGTTCGAGTCAATTATTGTACTCATGGCCTTATGGAAACCCGCTTTCATCGAGGCGCGCAGCGTCTTTCCGGTAGCGAGTTCGTCCTTGAATCTCTCGAATATGATGACGTTCGCGTCGACCGCCATGCCTATACCGAGTATCAGGCCTGCTATGCCCGGCAATGTGAGCTGTATCGCCGTTATCTGGGAAAGCAGCAGCAATATGATATACATATACAGCGAAAGCGCTATGCACGCCACCAGTCCCGGCAGCCGGTAATAGATGATCATGAACAGGAACAGCACTCCGACTCCTATAAGCCCCGCGAACAGGCTCTTGTTCAAGGCGTCCTGCCCGAGCGTAGCGCTTACCGAACGGTTTTCCTCCTCATGAAGGACAAGCGGCAAAGCGCCCGACTCTATCTGCATGGCGAGGTTCTGGGTATCTTCGGGCTCAAAGGCGCCTCTGATTATGGCCTCCCCACCGTATATCGGCTCTTCCACCCCCGCGGTAGATATCTCGATTCCGTCCAGCGTTATGGTAATATTCGTTTTGTTTTTATACGCTTCTTCCGTAAGCTTGCCGAATTTTTCAGCGCCCTCGGGGTTGAATCTCAAAGCGACGACGTTTTCCTGATTACCATAATCGTCTTTCACTATATCAGGGTATGCCTGGTTAACGTCTGCGCCTGTTAGCATCTCCTCCCCTGCCGCGTTCAAAAATTTAAGTTCGCCCGGCGTGATTATAGCGCTTATTACCGCGTCGGGGTCTTTTACCTCGCTCGTCTCGTTTATAGGCACGTCGATCCTTATCCTGTCGTCTCCCTGCTGAACTACAGTGGCTTCGGTATAGCCTTTTTCATCGAGCCTGTTGCGCAGCACGCCTATCGTAGTATACATCTTCGCGCCGAATTCGTATTGATCGTAATCGCCCCGTTCCGCGAGAAATACCGCGTATACTCCGCCGGTAAGGTCGAGCCCGAGCTTCACCTGCTGCGGCAGGGGCTTATAGTCGTATATGTCTACCGAAAATCCGGCCAAGGTAAAATACACGATCACGCCGAGCACTATGAGCACTATGAGCGTTATTAACCTGCGTCTCTTCATGTATTACCGCTTCCTCCTTATGTATTGCTGTATTATCTGTTTTATGTTTACCGCGGACCTTCTAAGATCCCGGTCCCGCAGTCTGTTAACTTAAGCTGTAAAAAAATAACCGCAGAAAAACTCATTACATTATACCACGCAAGCCATAATAGTCAATTCGGAATCAGGATAATTAGGAATTCGGAATTAGGAATTAATCATTCCGCATTAAGCATTACGCATTACGCATTCCGCATTCCGCATTCCGCATTAAGCATTACGCATTCCGCATTACGCATTCCGCATTACGCATTCC
>CAZJOS010000095.1:0-9164 GCA_964547655.1 uncultured Christensenellaceae bacterium | reverse complement strand
CAAGTGGCGCCCATGTCGTACTCGGCGTAGTGCCGTATCTTTTCCCTTATCTCCTTATGCGGGTTGTGAAAGATGGAACTCGTAAGGTTCATCCGGCGGTCTATTGCCATGCCCATCTTCGCAAGCTCTTTCTCCACATAGTGGTTGCTGAAGGGCTCCATTATCGTGTAATACTCGCCTATTATGCCCACCCTTAAGGGGTGCCTCGGCTTTTCCACTTCTATTTTTTTAAACGCCCTCATGCATTTCTGATACGCGGAGATAAGCTCAGCGCGCGACCGCACCGACCGAAGGGTGTTAAGAAAAGCCGTGTGCACACGCTCGAACGAGCCCGCATTCTTCTCGAAGCCTATGTTCTTGCGCATATAGTCTTCAGCGGAGTCTATGTATTCCACCATCTTCACCGCCGTCGGGAGGATCTTCGCTATTCTGGTTAGAGACATCTTCGGGTTTATCGATTTTAATTGATTGTAGAAAGTGAGCGGCATGTCGAACCGGGCTTTCGCCATGTTTACGAATTTTACCTTGTAGCCCATGTCTTTCAATATCTGCTCGTGCAATTCGCCGTAAAACCCCAGCCTGCACGCGCCGCCCACCTGTACCAGCGTATTAGCGCCCGCCTCTATGGCTTCGATGAAATTGCCGAGATTGTATTTAAACGGGGAACACACAAAATCGGGGCTGTACCTGCTTCCGAGTTCCAAAGTGCGCGCGGTTATAGGCGGGGGAGTAACATAGTCTACGCCGAGGCCCGCCCTGAACAGCACTTCTATAGGCACGCAATAGCTCCCGAGGTGCGGGAAAGAAACGCGTATGTTATCCATAAATCCCCCTCCTGAATTTGATTATATCTATGAAACTTTCAAGGCGCGTCTCGAGGCCGGCTATGCCTTCCTGCCCGTCGAGTATCAGGTTGAGTATCGGCTTATCCTTGACGCGCCGAATGATAACTTCGTTTACCATTGAGTCGGGTCCGCACGGGAACGTGCTCATGAGTATAATGCCGTCGGTCCGCTGCCCGTAAAGCGCTACCGCGCCCAGCAGCTCTTTGCTCGAAAGCCACGGTACTGTATTACTTAAGCGTGCCGAGCTTGCGGCCGCGGCTTTGGGGTCGGCCGCGCAGCCGATCACCGGAACGGCGCCCATGCCGCACAAAGTGCGCAGTACGAGCCCGCCCACGTATTCGTCATACATATTGTAGGGATGGGCGACTATCAGCACCTTTATACCGCTTTTGCCGAGCAGCTTCTCCTGCGCTGCGGCAGCCTTATTTATTGCGGCCTTTTCCGCCTGCTTCGCCGTTATATAAGCGAGCAGGCTCTGAGGGCCCGGCTTTCCCAGCGCCTTGCCGAGCTTAAGGAACGCGGCGGGCTCGTTGTCCGCCTGATTATCGATATTATAATGAAGAAGCTGTATATCCCTGTCCCTGAACGTGTTGCGCGCGAGGTCGTATATCGCCTGGAACCGCGTGCATACCGTGCCCGCTTTTGAGTTTGCGACGCGCGGCACGAAGACAGAATCGCACTTGCCGATAAGCCAGTCTATATGCCCGAGGTAAGTTTTGAAAGACAGGCAGGACTCATCTACCGCGAGGCCTGTACCGCGGCTTATTATGTTTTTGTTGGTGTCCGGGCTCAAAACATAATCAATCCCAAGAGTATCAAAAAAACTCTCCCAGAGATGCGAATATTTATAATACAGCAGCGCTTTGGGTATCCCGATCCTCATATTCCCGATTTTCTCTAACAGATATATAATTCCATTAACAGTATATAACGTTTATACCCAGGTTTGCAATACCGCGTCGGAAATCAGGGGATTTTATGGCGTTGAAGGCGCCTTTTCAGGTCCGGCGGGCGGGCCTGCCGGCTCTTCGCCTTCCGGCAGGGAAGTATTGTCCTTCTTTTCGAGGCGGACGAGGAAAGAGGCTATGAAAGCGGTAAGCGGTATGGTAAGAACCATGCCTATGCTGCCGCAGAGAGATTTCGCTATCTCGAGCACGATATAGGGCTTATTGACCATACTCGCGAAAGATATGCCGAATACCGACCACACGACCATAAGCATAAGCGCGCCGCCCGTGTAAGCGAGTATGAGAGTATTTGCCATGGTGCCTATTATATCTCTGCCCACGGCAATGCCCGAGGCGAAAAGCTTCTTGCGGGAAAGCGAGGAGTCTATGCGGAACATCTCGGCCATCGCCGACGATATGGACATGCCCACGTCCATTACCGCGCCTATGCAGCCGATGAGTATGCCCGCTGTGAGTATGCCCTGATAGTTAAACTGTATATTCGAATTCGACATCATCAGCAGGCCTACTTCCGACGACTCTATGCCCGTAACACGCATAAGAGAGCTGAAAAAAAACGTGAACGCCGCGGCGCATATAAGGCCGCCTATAGTGCCGAGCACGGCGGAAAGCGATTTGTTGTTGAAACCGCCGACGGTGAACATTGTAACGAGCGTGACCGCAATGCACACGAGCGCGGCCGACAGTATGGGGTCGTGGCCGCTCGCTATAAGCGGCACAAGCGCGAATACTATCGCGCCCACGGTAAAAACGAGCGCAAGTATGGTCTTTAGCCCCTTGAACCTCCCGATGACTGCTATGAACAGCAGCAGCGCCCCCGCGAGTATAAGTATATACGGCGTGCGGACGAGGGTATCTACGCTGGCGTATGCGGGCTCGCCGTCCATGCCGGGGTAGACGGAAGCTTCTACCGTGTCGCCCGCGCGGTAAAGCGCGACGCTCTCGTAATTCGTTATATCCATATATACTTCAGACTCGAATACCTCGCCCTTATACGGGCCGTCAAGAAATTCGATCTGGAGGTACTGCGTGCTGTACGACCTGCCTTCTTCGGTATAGACCTCGTTTTTGACGCTCAATACCTTGGCGTGGGATGTATCATCGGCAGCGCATGAGGAGAGCGTTAAGGTAAGTATAGCTATTACAAGAAGCAAAAGTTTTTTCATATCGGCCCTCGGAAGATTTTTTTACTATGATAACACGAAACGGGGTAGAGGGAAAGAGCATGAAGGAAGGCGGCATAAAGAGGGAAAAATTGGTGGAAAAAGAGAGGCAAGTAATATAATATAGTCATGGATATAAAAAAACATTATATCAATCTGTCCGTTACGCGAGAGTGAGCGCAGCGAACAAAGAATCTTTTATGTAACTAATAGCAGTTTAATGCTTCGAAAGCAATGCTCCGCATTACAAGAGAAAAGATCCTTCCCCAGCACATAACGTTTAAATATACCGGCAGCTTTATATTTGTTAACTTAACTTTATCGAAGTATTGGAGTAAATATGGTGGGTTATGTGCTGGGTCAGGATGACAGGGGCGTCCGCCCCTATGATATAAAAATTGGATAGTATGAATCAAGGCATTTTGAGGTCTTCTACTTTATACCCAAAATACCCCGGCAGCGTCGTCTTCACCCACTCGTCACAGTAATAGCCGTAATGGCTCTCGGCCGTGAGCCGCTTAAGGTCAAACAAAGTAACGCAGCCCTCAATGCGCGTCTCTTCGCCGTCGCGGCTTTTTGGGTTATTTTTGTAGTACTTCGGGAACTTCCCGTAAGGCGCGAGAAAGTCTATGATGCGCTTTGCGGATGCGTAGTCTATACGTCCTTTATTGTATAATTCCTGCCTTATCTCGTTGTTGAGCTGGTCGTAACGCCACTGTATGTCGTCCGTATGCCCGCTTAAAACTTCCTCGGTCCACGGATGCATTGCGCAAAGCCGCATATGCGGCACTATAAAGTGGTTCGTCGTGATGTGGATATCCTTTCCCGTGCGCTGGGGAGCGAAATAAAGGCATGAAGGGCAGTTCTTCCCTTTCAGAGTGCGGTTTATGAATCCTCCGGGCATCATCGCGTCGCGAAACAGCGGCGCTTTCCTGTTGTGGCGGGCGTTGTAATAGTCCCAAAGCCCCCGGTTATACCTGAGATACGAGGCTGGGAAAGGGTCGCCGCATTGGCGCACGGCGCAGCCGTATTGAACCGGCGCAAATACATTGGACGAAAGAAACTTTAAATCGGGCAGAAACGGCAGCAGTTCCTTAGCGGGGTAGCTTAAAAAATCGACATTATCCCACGACGCCCCGGCCTCCGCGGTGCAGGCGGTATCGCTGTTCCCGTCAGAGAGGACATAGTTCCACGTAACGCCGCGCTTAGCGCCGCGTATCACATCCGCCGCTTCGTAAGCGCTGCCTCCGCGCATAACGCATTCGCGGAGCAGCAGAAGCGAATTGAAGCCTACGTTATCGACGTCGCAGTTGGCGGCGGGCGACATATTGAGCCCTCCCGCAACGCCCCGGAGGTTCATAACGCTCGCGCTTCCTAAAAGCCCCGGAGCGGTCACGTTTACAAAGGGATACAGCTTTTCTCCGTTTTGTACGGGCAGCGTTATTACGTGCGCGAGGTTGTTCTGCAGTACGCCTCCCGTAACGAACATGAAGTCGCGCCCGAAGAAATGCTCTCCCGGAGCGGCGCTTTTAAATGCCGAGAAAGCGTTGCACAGCATGGGCAGGCGTATGTGCCCGGGCAGCAGATGCGGCGCTATGCCCTCAAAGAACTTTCCCGTATAGATGAGCGCGCAGAGCACGTCGAACCCGACGTTTATCGCGGCAAGGCGCTGCTTTGTTACGCGCGTTTCAGGGTTGCTCTTTTTACAGCCGTCCATCATGCCCCGGGCCTCCTCGTGCACATGAGAGGGCTGGGCGTTCCAAGTACTGCGCGAGAGTTCGTATATCAGCGGGACGATGATATCGTGGAACAGGGGGGATCCGTATAAGAATTCAGCCCCGATAAAATCGAATACTATATTATCGGCGTAGTTTATTGTCATATCGGATATTATCGGTTCGGCGAGCAGCCCCATAAGGAAACCCCGCTCATAAGGAGTCCCTTCTATATAATAGCTTTTCTTTTTCTCTCCGGTATCGTAATTTATGGCAGTATCATGGCGGGCCTCGATGCCTATCCTGCCCGCCGCGGTCACGGTTTTTTGCGTTATGGTAAAACCGTCGGCTTTGAAGGCCTTTTCAAGTTTTGCGTACCGCTTGCCTGTTTCGTCGCTTATCATATCTGCGCTCCGCTTATAGATTAAGATAATATATACTATGCCGCAGGATATATACTATACCTTTAGGACGCCTTTCCTTCGGCAGGCCGCGCCCGGCTGGGTATCATATTCCTTTTTGCCCGCGCCTTTAAGGAAGAGCTGCCTCTCCGGCCTTAAAATATTCGGGCAGCGTCGTCTTCACCCACTCGTCGCGGCAGCAGCCGTAACGGCTCTCGGCCGTTATTTTTTTAAGGTCGAAGATCGTAGTGCAGCCCTCGATGCGCGGCTCGCCCACAAAACGGCTTTTGCCGGGGATCTGCGGGAACATTTTGTTTGGCGCGATGAAGTCCGTTATGCGCTTTGCGTACTCGTAATCTATGCCGCCGTCTTCCGCCCCCTGCTTTATCCGGTTACTGAGTTCGTCGTAGCGCCATTGTATATCGTTTATATAGGCGCGCACGATTGAGTCGATCCACGGCTGCATGGCACAAAGGCGCATCTGCGGCAGCAGAAAGCTGTTGGTCGTTATGTGGATATCCTTTCCCGTACGCCGGGGAGCGAAATAGAGGCATCCCGGGCAATTCCTCTCATCCCATGTGCGGTTTATATATCCGCCCTGTGAAAACGCGTCGTCATACAGCTCTGCCTTAGGTGCGCGGGGACTATTATCGCCGGGCTCTTTACCGCTTGAGCCTTTATCGCCGGAGCCGTTGTAATGGCCCCAAAGGCCGCTGTTGAAGCTTAAGTACGAATCGGGGAAAGGCGCGCCGCACCAGCGCACCGCACAGCCGTTTTTTACGGGAGCGGGATCGTTTAGCTTAAGGAAATCCCTGTCGGGAAGGAACTTGAGCAGGTCTTTCGCCGGGTAGCTTAATAAATCGATATCATCCCCGGAAATTCCTGCCTCAACAGTGCAGGCGGTATCGCTGCGGCCGTCGGATATAACGTAGTTCCACGGAACGCCGCGCTTCGCGCTCTGTATAATGCCGGCCGCTTGCTCCGTGCTTCCCCCAAACATTATGCTTTCGCGGAGCAGCAGGGAAGAGTAGAAACCTAAGTTATCCGTGCTGCAGTTAGCTGCGGGCGACATGTTGATCCCTCCCGCAACCCCCTCCGAATTCATTATGCTTACGCCGCCCAGCAGGCCCGGCGCGGTAACGCTGACGAAAGGGTATGCCTTTTCTTCGCCGCACGCGGGCAGTGTTATAATATGGGCAAGGTGTTTTTTAAACACGTTTCCCGGAACGGACTTAAGATCTCGCCCGAAGAAGTGCTCTCCCGGAGCGGCGCGGCCGAATGCCGAAAAAGCGCTGCCCATCATGGGCAGCCGTATAAGATCAGGCGATAGCTGGGGTATTATGTCCCTGATCCTTCCTGAATATATGAGAGCGCACAGCGCGTCTGCGCCGGCGTTCACAGCCATTAGGCGTTCCTCGGAAACCCGGGTAGAGCGGTTTGCCATGCTGCACCCGCTTACAATGCCCGAAGCCTCGTCGCGCACGTGTTTGGGCTGGGCATACCATGTTTTACGCGCCAGTTCGTTTACGGCGTAGGCCATAAAGCTCTGAACGGCAGGGGAGTTGCTTAAAAGGCCCGGCGCGAAATAATCGGGCACGATATCGGCCGCGAAGTATTCCGCCATGTCGGCTATTTCGGGTTCGGCGAGCAGCCCTAAAAGGAACCCTCTTTCATACGGCGTCCCTTCTATATAATAGCTTTTCTTATTAAGCCTGGTGCCGTAGTCAACAGCCGTGTTATGCCGCGCCTCGATGCCTATACTGCCCGAAACGGTGAAAGCTTTTTTTATTATTGTAAACCCGTCTTTGCGAAAGGCTTCTTCGAGCATCGCGTGCCGCTCACCTGTCTCTGCCGGCATCATTGCGCCTCACTTAAAAATAAAGATAACATATACTATGCCGGGGCGAACGGGAAAGTTAAAATCAGAAGATTTAACATAGCTTTACGGGGCAAAAAGCCGGGCATGCGCATGCCGATATTTATTAGTACAGGCATAGCGTGTAAATAATAAAAATAATATACCATGTAACGCCATAATATACATGGTGAAAATAAAAATATACAGGAGTTATCATATGAAGAAAATATTATTCGTATTAGCTGCAGCCGTAATGCTTATTACAGCGGCAGCATGCAGCGTATCGCTGACTACCGCAAATATCACCAAAGCAGCGATGACTACGGAAATAGTTGACGGCGTACCCGCAGACAGCGTTACATCCTATCCGGTGAACGCTCCTGAGTTTATAGTGGCAGCCGTACTCAATAACGCGCCCGAAGACACGATAGTCACATTCGTCTGGTACTATGAAGGGGAAGAAGCATACAGAGTACCTTTTAACGCGAACGGTGAAAGCGGCATATATGTCTATAGTACTTTGACCACACATCTCGGCGAATGGCCTGCCGGAGAGTACAAAGCTGAGATATATATCGACGAGCGCGAAGAGCCGGATGCGACGGTTGATTTCACGGTAGAGTAAGACGGCATTAGAAAAGCGAAACAGCCGCAGCAGGGACTCTGTGAAAAATACATGGGGCCCCTGTTTTATTAGTTAACGGCAGGGAATACGAAAACCCGGTAAAGGATCTTTTATAACGATAAATCTCTTGACAGCGCTTTTTGTTCACGCCATTATAAAGGAAATATATACATTCACGCGGAGCGCACATTATTAATGAATTGGACTGTTAAAAAAGCATATGGATTGGTACTTGTATAAATACAATAATAAGGTAATGTAATAATAGGAAAATATCGTAATAAAGAAGGGGAATATATGATCTGCAGGCCAATAGGAAAAACAGGGATGTCGGCGAGCGTCATAGGGCTCGGAGGCGAATACCTCGACCACCGCCCGTATGAAACGAGCGAAGAAGTAGTGGGCGCCGCAATCGAGCGCGGCATAAATATAATCGACGTTTTCATGCCCGGAACGCCGGTCAGGACGAACATATCGAGGGCGCTCAAAGGAAACCGCGGCAAAGTGCTGATACAGGGGCACATAGGCTCGGTAGACTTAAACGGGCAGTATCATAGGGTGCGCGAGGTAGATGAATGCAGAAGGTATTTCGACGAGCTGCTGCGTCTCTATGACGGCTACATAGACCTCGGGATGATGTTTTTCGTCGAGACTGAGGAGGATTTTAAGGGGGCGTTCGAGACGGAGTATTTAACGTACGTCCAGCGCCTGAAGCAGGAAGGCAAGATACGCGCTGTAGGAGCGAGCTGCCACAACCCGGAGATGGGCGCAAGGATAGTGGAAACGGGAGCCGTAGACCTTATGATGTTCAGCGTTAACATAGCTTACGATATGCTGCCTTCAGACGTTGATGTCGTCGACCTTCTGGATAAAACTCTGGATGGAGGCCGGCTTAAGGGCTTTAACCCGAAGCGCGCGCGCTTCTACGAGCTTTGCGAGCAGAAGGGAGTGGCGATAACCACGATGAAGACGCTGGGCGCGGGGAAGCTCATAAGCCCCGAGTTCACGCCTTTTTCAAGGCCTTTGAGCGTCGGGCAGTGCATACATTACGCGCTGTCACGCCCCGCGGTAGTGAGCGCGCTCATAGGCTGCAAGACGCGCGGCGAAGTGGAGGAAGCCGTAAGCTACCTTAGCATGACGGATGAGGAGCGCGATTATACGGACGCGGTAAGGGGCTTTTCCGGCTGGAGCGCGAAGTGCGTTTACTGCAGCCACTGCCAGCCCTGCCCTATGGGGATAGACGTGGCGGCGGTCACGCGGCTATTGGATATAGCAAACATTGACGGCAGCGTATCCGCGGAATTGCGCGGGCGGTACGATTCGCTTGAGCATAAAGCGTCGGAGTGCACGGAGTGCGGGGCGTGCGAGGAGAGGTGCCCCTTTGGCGTGAAGGTGACGGAAAACATGAGAAACGCGGCAGGGATATTTGAGTAAGGCTGATAGCCCACCGGTATTAATGACAGAAACACACACTCATCATTCTGACCACAACTTGCGCCATAACCGAACGTGTCATTCTGAGTGAGCGCAGCGACCGAAGAATCTTTTCTGCAACTTATACGATAGAATGGTATCTAAGATGGAGACCT
>CAZJOS010000094.1:3321-9193 GCA_964547655.1 uncultured Christensenellaceae bacterium | reverse complement strand
TTCTCGCTCAAAACGCTCTTCCTGTATCCGAACTTCATGTCTTCTTTTTTCAGCGTTTTTTCTTTTGTTCCCGAGATAACATAGACTTCTTCTATATAGTCGCCTATCTCTCCTCCGTAAGCGCCGGCGTTCATGAACACCGCTCCGCCCAGCGCCCCGGGTATGCCTCCGAGAAACTCGGCGCCGCCGAGGCAATGCGCTATCGCCTCTCTTACTACAGCGGACAGCAGCGTGCCGCTCCTTACCTTTATATGTTCACCGTGAAATTCAACGCCCGAAAAGTTTTCGGCTATCTTCATGACTATGCCGCGTATGCCCTTGCACGTAACCAGCAGGTTAGTGCCCCTTCCCATCACGAACAAAGGGCAGCCAGACCCTTCCGCAATCGCCAGTACGTGCTTTATCTCTTCGACGCTTCGGGGCAGCGCCAATATATCGGCAGGCCCGCCTACCTTAAACGACGTATGAGCCGCCATGATTTCATTAATCCTTACGTCTTCCGTCCTTTCGGACAGCGCTTTCGCAATACTGCCAATGTCCATCGATTGCCCCCGAATCGTTTGATTACAGTTTACATCACCGCACCTTACGGCACAATATCATTCTTCGTCGTTGGCGAAGTATTCCACTATTGCCCGGGCCGAGCGCACGTCCATGCCCGGTACGCTAACTATGTCGTCGAACTCCGCTTCCTTTATATCCCCTATTGTTTCAAAGTGACGGAGCAGCGCTTTTACGCGCGTCTCGCCCACATAGGGTATTTTCAGAAGCACGGAATCCTCTACTTTTTTGAGCCTTAAACCCCGGTGATACGTAATGGCGAACCTGTGCGCCTCGTCGCGTATACGGGTGAGCAGCTTAAGCGCGTTGCTGTCCCTGCCCAGTATAACGGGATCGCTCTTTCCCACGACGAATACTTCTTCTTCGCGCTTTGCAAGGCTGATAAGAGGCATATCCTCAAGCCCGAGCGAACTAAGGGCGTCGTACGCGGAACTTAATTGCCCTTTTCCCCCGTCAACAACTATGAGCGAAGGCATCGTCTCAAACCCTTCCGATTGCTGCAGGCCTCTTTTCAGCCGCCTGGTCAAAACTTCATTCATCGACGCAAAGTCGTTTGCGCCCTCGACCGTCTTTATCTTGAATCGCCTGTACTCTTTCTTATCCGGCTTGCCGCCGGTGAATACCACCATCGACGCAACCGAATCCGTTCCCTGTATGTTGGATATGTCGTAGCACTCCATACGGCCCGGGTCGTCTTCCATGCCGAGCGCTTCTTTAAGCTCCGTGAGCGCGCCCTCGGTCTCGTCGTATTCCTTCTTTATTCTCGACAGCCTTCTCCCGAGAATCTCTTTCGCGTTGGAGAGCGCGAGGTCAACAAGCTTTTTATTGTCTCCCTTTTCAGGCACATGGATACATACCTTGCTGCCGCGCTTCTCCGTAAGCCACTGCTCTATCAATTCTTTCTCGCCCGGCTCCACGTTAACGTATATCTGCTTCGCTATGCCGCTCACATTGGAATAATACTGCTTAAGCAGGTAAGAGAGCACTTCGCTCTCCCCTTCGCCCGCGCATTTCATGAAGAACCTCTCCATGTAATTAAGTTCCCCTTTTCGCACGAGAAACGCCTGCACTACCGCCTCGTCGTCCTGCTCGTATACCGCGAATACGTCCTTGTCGTTGAGGTCGGGGAACCCGGCCTTCTGTTTTTCGAACAGAGCGTGCAGCGACCTTATCCTGTCCCTTATCCTCGCCGCCTTTTCGTATTCCATGTTTTCCGATGCTTCGGCCATATCGGCCTCGAGCTGTTTTTCGAGGCCCTTGTATTTTCCCGAGAGAAAATCGGCTATCTCGCCTACCATCTTTTTATACTCGTATTCCGATACCTTGCCCGCGCAGGGGGCGAGGCAGCGGCCAAGCTCAAAGTTTAGGCACGGGCGCGTCTTCTCCGCGCCGGTAATATCCTTCTTGCACATGCGCACCGGAAACATCTTAGTAACGGTCTCCAGCATGTCGTGAAGTATGTGCGACGCTATATACGGCCCGTAATACTTCGCTCCGTCGTTCTTAACGCGCCTCGTTACGCGCACCCTCGGGAATTTCTCGTTATAATCTATTCTTATGTAGGGGTAGTGCTTATCATCCCGAAGCAGTATATTATAGTAAGGGCTGTAGCGCTTTATCATGTTGCACTCGAGTATAAGCGCCTCTATCTCGGTCCCTACCATAATATAATCGAAATCAACGACTTCGGAGACCATGGCTTCAGTCTTCGGGTCTTTTTTCGAGTACTGGAAATATTGGCTCACCCTGTTTTTGAGCGCCAATGCTTTGCCCACATAGATGACCTTGCCCGATGCGTCTTTCATCATATACACTCCAGGCGTTTTTGGAAGCGTTTTTAACTTGTCCTGAATAGTATCGTTCATATCAATACCCGAGGTCTATGGCCTTTTTCAAGACCTTCTGCGCCGCGGGCGCGGCCATCCTGCCGCCCGAGCCCGCTCTCTCCATGACCACCGCTATCGCTATAGGGTGCTCTTCGTCTTCAATGAATCCGACGAACCACGCTGTGTTGGGTATCCTGCCGGCAGAGTCCACCTCCGCAGTGCCCGTCTTCCCGGCGACGGTGACGCCCTTTATCTTCGCCGCTTTGCCCGTGCCGCTTTTGACAACGGCCTCCATCATGCTTTTGAGCGCGCCGGTATTGCTAAGCGGCCTGGCGGCGACCTTAGGAGTTACAGTGTATGAAGACACGCCGTCGCTAGATACGCTGAGCAGAAGCTTCGGCTCCATCATAGCGCCGTCGTTAGCTATCGAAGAAACTATCATGCACGCGTGAAGCGGCGTTATAAGGTCGTGGTACTGCCCTATAGCCGACCACGCCGTATCGACGGCGCTGCTTCCCCGCTCATATACGCTTTCCTTCATCACCAGGTCTGAAAACATAAACTGCCTGTTATAAAGGAATTTCTCGGCTTCAGCCTTTATCGCGCCGCCGCCCAGTTCCTGTGCGGCCTCAGCAAAGTACACGTTGCACGAATGCTCTATCGCCGCTTCAAGGTCCACTTTCCCGTGTTCGCCGGTACAGTTTATCACGTTGCCGTTTATAATGGTGCTGCCGGTGCACGTTGTTGTAAAGCTCTCTTTATCGTTCTCTATGAGCGCGGCAGCAGTAATAAGCTTAAACGTGCTCCCCGGAGGATACAGCCCCGAAAACGCCCTGTTTACGAGCTCGCTCGTGCCTCCGCCTTCCTGAAAGTCTTCCATGTCCGCCGGGTCGAACGAAGGCGACGATACGCTCGCGAGTATCTCGCCAGTCCTGTAGTTCATCACCACTATCGAGCCGTCGTAACCGCCTAAAGCGTCCATCGCCGCTTTGCACAGGTTAGCGTCGATAGTGAGCTTTATGTCGCCGCCCTTTCTCTCCCCGCCGGTAAACAGCTGTGCTATCTGCGTTATGCTGTCGGTTCCTGAGCCGTATAGATATTTGGCATACATTATCTGCGCGCCGTACGAGAGCCCGTATTCGTCGCCTATGATGTGCGCTATCGATTCGCGCATCGGCGCCCCTTTAATATACGTGCGCTTGCCGCCTGAGGTCGTGTACAGAAGCTTGCGCCCGGTCCTGTCCATTATATCGCCCGCCTTAACGGTCGTCTTCATGTTTTGTATCCGGGGGTTATACGGCGTAGCGAACCACCTCTCGCCAAAGACCGCGTTTACATACCAAAGGTAGGCTATCAGCCCCGCGAACATCACGATAAAGACGACAAGCAGCGCGGTTATGTTCCTTTTCAGAATATTTCTCTTCACAGCACTTCGCCTCCCGCCGCCGTTATCTTCCTCTCGTCGCGCTCTCCGTTTTTAACGGCTACCCCTTCTATTATGCCCACGAGGCACAGGCACGCTATTAGAGAGCTTCCCCCCGAGCTTACGAACGGAAGCGTAATACCGGTAAGCGGTATCAGCTTGATTACCCCCCCTATTATGATAAAGCACTGCAGCGACAGCATGCACGTTGCCCCGAACACGAGCAGCGCGTCGAACCTGCGGCTCGCGTTCATCGCAATTATCATACCGCGTATTATAAACACGAGATATAAAAGTATGGTTATTATGCCAAAGGCAATACCGAACTCCTCGCATATTGCCGCGAATATAAAATCGCTGGTGTTTACGGGTATTGCCTCGGGGTATCCCATGCCCAGCCCGGCGCCGAACATTCCTCCGGCGGCTATCGCCATCAGTGCCTGTACTATCTGATACCCCTTATTATTGTAATAAGCCCAGGGGTCCTGCCATATAAGCACTCTTGTTTTAACGTGCGGTATCACGAAATAGCTTGCGACCGCTCCCGCGCCGGCAACTCCCAATCCCGCAAACGTCAGAAGCGTACGCCCAGTGCCCGCAAAGAACATTATGAGGAACGTGCCCGCGTAAAGCAGCGCGCCGCCCAAGTCGTTGGAAAGCACGAGCACTATAACGCATAGCCCCACGTATACGGCGTAAATTATCGAAGCCGTGCGGTTTCTCTTCTCGGCGAAGAAATAGGCGGAGACAAGTATGAAGAATACTTTCGATATCTCGCTCGGCTGCAGCGAAACGGGGCCTATTTTGACCCAGTTTTTTGCCCCTCCTATGGCGTCGGCGAACAGGAACGTGAATACAAGCAGCCCCAGCGACGCGGCCATGAATATAAAATTCAGCCCGTGAAAATCCCGTGAACTCTTTATTATCGCTACGGCAGCAAAAAGTACGGCAGACCCTATGCCGAGCCATACAAGCTGCTTTAAGGCTTCTTCCATATCGAGCCTCGCAAGCATGACGAGCCCTGCGCTCACGAGGAACAGGCAAATTACCAGCGTGATCCTGTCGATATGCCTGAATATAATGGCCATAAGGTTGTAAACGAGCAGTTCGAGAAAAGACGCGCCAAGCCCGAAAGCTATTATACTTATATCGGGAGTTTCCCCCCTGAATGCCAGCAGCGTACATCCCGATATCAGGAACAATATAGTAAATACGAGAAGCGCGCCCGCTCCCCTTCTTTCGAATACCATTATTCCTCCTCTTTAATGAAAAACCTTGTCACGATGTTGCCGAAGCAGATGAAGTCTCCGCTGTATATCCTGGCCGGCGAATCTACGTCTTCGCCGTTTAGGGTTACCTCGCCTTTTCCAAGGCGGTTTACGTAAATATTACTGCCGGCCAGATATATCTGCGAATGCGCCCTGGCTATGCTGGGGTCTCGCAGCACGATGTCTACGCCTCTCGACCTGCCTATGGTGTTTTCCCGCATCAGCTGTATATTTTCTTCTATAATATCTTCGGGCCCTGAAATCACGCTCAAATAGCCTATGCTGCTCTGCGCGATGCTCAGCACGAAGCGTTTTTCCCTGTATTCTTTAATTGATATGCCCGTAACGCCTATCAGCACTATTGCGGCTGCAATCAAAAACCAGTACCTCATCGCAAGCGCGGCAGCTTCGTATACAGCCATTATCATCACCTCTATATAATTGCATTATAATAATTGTATCATATTTAAGGCAAAGTTAACCTATGAGTTTGTAAACGAAATTAAAACATATATGTAGAATGATAGAATAATCATCCTGATGTATATGTTCTAAAATTTATCAATTAAGCTGGAAGGATTATGTGCTGGCCGGATGAGATGTAAATTATCCGTCAGTTGAAGAGTAAAACACCTCATCAGTCAGCCACCGGATTGGGGGCATGCCTTTGGGGCTGGTCAATTCAGTGTCTGCCAGCTTCCCCTCCATGGGAAGCCGAGTTATGCTTAGACATAGCGTACGATTAATAATCGCCCCTATGGTATATTAGTAGGTGTGTTTATGATACACCTTTT
>CAZJOS010000094.1:0-3221 GCA_964547655.1 uncultured Christensenellaceae bacterium | reverse complement strand
TTGCGGTTCCTCAAGGTGAAGGCTTATCTTCTTAACCTTATTTCTGCATAATTAGCAGTAGCTTAAAAGCGGTAAAGCTACACCCTTCGTATGACCCCGCAGCCAATGCGCTTTCCGGAATTTCCCGCGGGCTGCGATGTCAGATCGTCCCGGTCCGCGTGGATTATAACCGACCTGCCTGTTATTTCCCCGACCGTAAAGCGCGTGGTTACAAAAGTAAGCCATGCGTCCCCCGTATCCGTTGCCATAAGGGGAGGCATGTCTCCCGCATGCAAAGGATGCCTCACGCCGCCCGGGTTATAATGACCCATGGCGTCACTAAAATCCTTTCCCGAACAATCTCCCTCAGTATGGACATGAAATCCGTAAAACCCGGAAGTATTATTCGGCAGCCCTGAAACCTGGGCGTCTACCCTCACGCCCTGTGTGGTATCCTCGAACCAGACGTTGCCTGTAAGATATGGCGCCTCTCTGTTGCCTTTTATTACGGCTGCCGCCGATGTAAATTCGCCGCGGTGCATTTATTATCCCTCCGACAGTGTATTTTTTACGCCCCAAAAAAGTTTTACGATTTTTGGATAAATTTTTATCCAAAGAAAATCTCAGGTTTTTGGCAGACTTATTAATAAATATGCACAAATCGCGGCGTTCGTGCAAAAAAGCGTATTTATATGGCCCGTATTGCATTTGACAAAGCCTTCTTACTGCTATATCATATTATTTGGGAGGCTTCGATGTTTAAGGAGGGCGACAAAATTTCATATCCCATGCACGGCGCGGGTTTCATTGAATCGATACAGGAAAAAAGCTTTCTCGATGAAAAGAGGAGCTATTACGTTTTGAAATTTTCCGAGGGCGATATAAAGGTGAACGTACCTGTAGAAGGGGCCGAAAGGGCCGGGCTGCGCCGGATTATTTCACGCGACGAATATAACCGCGTCATCGAATCGTTTAAGGCCTCCGATGAAGCTGAAGAATCGTCAAACTGGAACCGCCGTAACCGCGAGAATCTGGAAAAGATGAAATCGGGCAATGTTTTCGAGATCGCCGCCGTAATAAAGGGCCTGCTTAAAAGGGAAGTAAAGAAGAGCCTTTCATCGAGCGAAAAGAAGATGCTCGGGACGTCAATGCAGATACTCGTATCCGAACTTGCTCTGGCGAGCAACAAAAAAGACGAAGAAGTCAAGAAGATAATTACACAGATGCTTTAAAGTCTTTTGTTTTTCTGATATTTTTTTTGCTGGTTGCAATTATTTTTTGAGGTGAATAATGGGCAGAAATGTCGCGCGTTTTTTTATTACCCTGGTAGGCCTTTTCGTAGGCCCGGGGGTTACCGCTCTTGTATTCGAACTGCTGAAATCCGCAAATGTCTATACAGACCTTCCTTCGTGGTTAAGCTTAACAATATACATGGCGTCGGGAATAGTTACAGGAATCATATTTTTAGTATTATCGAAACCCATAGTATCAGGCATTTTGAAAGCCGCAAAAAAGGTGGACCGGCGTTTGGCAAAGCTTCCCGCAAGCATCGTGCTGCCCGCGCTGTTCGGCCTTATTATCGGCCTTGTCGTAGCGTATCTGCTGTCGCAGCTGGTAGAGAGCATAATAACTATATCCTGGATCTCCGGCATTATCGTCGTAATAATATATATCGTCTGCGTTTATCTGGGCATTTCGATATTTGTACGCCACAGGCCCGAAATGGCGGAGGCGGGGTTTTTCAGAAGGCATAGAGACGTTGAAAAAACAAAAGGCTCTGAGGCCGCGCGCCCCAAGCTCCTCGATACCAGCGTAATAATCGACGGGCGCATATTCGATATCTGCAACACGGGCGTTATAGAGGGGGCGCTTATAATCCCCGAATTCGTACTTGACGAGCTGAGGCACATTGCCGACTCCTCCGACGACCTTAAGAGAAACAGGGGAAGAAGAGGCCTCGACGTATTAAAGCGCATCCAAACAGAACTCGACCTCCCTGTAAAAATAGTGCACGCCGATATAGACGAGGCGGCAGACGTAGACTCGAAGCTTTTGTACCTTGCAAAAGACATGGACGGCATAGTAGTAACCAACGACTATAATCTCAATAAAGTCGCGGCTGTGAAAAACGTTCAGGTGCTCAATATCAACGAGCTTGCAAACGCCGTAAAGCCGGTGGTGCTGCCCGGCGAAGAGATGAAGGTGACCATAGTCAAAGAAGGCAAAGAGCCGGGGCAGGGAGTAGCGTATCTTGACGATGGCACTATGATAGTAGTAGAGGGCGGAAGGAACGAATTAAATAAGCCGCTGTCCGTTATTGTAACCAGCGTTCTGCAAACAGCGGCGGGCAGGATGATATTTGCCAGATTGAAATAAACATGATATGCAAAAAGCCCGGGGCTGTAAAGTTTCGGGCGTTTTTATTTTCTTTGTATGCGCTTACATCTGGAATGAAGCGTATCCTTCGTCGTCCGGCAAGCTTTCGAACTTTTCGAGGATAGCGTTTTGAATAAGAGCCCTTGCTTCCGAGTTGATCGGATGGGCTATATCCTTATACTCTCCGTTAGACGTTCTCCTTGACGGCATCGCAATAAAATAACCGTTTTGTCCTTCGATGATCTTCATATCATGGATGGCGAACATATCATCGAAAGTCACAGACACTACAGCTTTAAGTTTGCCGACCGTTTCGATTCTTCTGATACGAATGTCCGTGATCTCCATAAGCAACCTCCTATAAGAATACGGTACGTTGTATTATTGTTCGATACAGAACTCCTTTATTCCTCCTTTTCTGAAACTATCTGACATATTGTCCCTTAATATTGTAAAATGCGACAATACGCCTCTTTACTTAACCAATGGCATCCCAGCCATAATGCTTACCTTAAAATATACATTTGTAAATATGAAACACAACGGATTATTCATTATACTAAGCTGCAAGGGGATATTTGAGTGAAGAACGCATATTCTGCCCCGAAAAGCCATAGAGCCCTTCGGGAACCCCGTATTTCCTGCCCCAAAACGCTTTGCATTTCGGAGACCCGTATTTTACTGCCCCAAAATGCTTGCATTTCGGGGGCCCCATATTACCGCTCCAAAACGCTACTCATTTTGAAGCCCTGCGCATTGACCACCACCATTGTTCAATAAACGTATAATAATACCCTTATTGTAACAGGATTATACCAAACGCGCTATAAATTGTCCAGCATTATTTATGTATAATATTACATTTT
>CAZJOS010000093.1:6135-9267 GCA_964547655.1 uncultured Christensenellaceae bacterium | reverse complement strand
AGCGCCCTCTGCGTGTACTCCACGCTGCCGGGCAGGTTCCCCCTCTCAAAATATCTCACCCTCACATATTCCCGCTCCCTCCCCGAAAGCCCCGCAATCTCTACAAGCCCCTCTATGCGCCTTATCACCCTGCGCGCGCCGGAGAGCCTGCGCTTTATCTCCTTTAAGTCCTCGCTCCGCTCGTCCAATAAAATAATGGCGGCTTCCACCGGCTTCGATATGCGGTTCTTATCCCTGAGCACCCTGTAATCGTGCCCCGGCAGGTAGTTGGCGCACTCGCTGTATTTAGTGGCCGCGCGCTCGAGGTCCGCCTCGAGGTACCGTATGTCCCTTCTGGCGTAGTAGTATTCAGTTAATTCTTCCTCGATATTTGACCTCGCCATATTTCCCCTCGTATTCTGTCTGCCCTCTGCGGCTCCCTAAGCCTCCTTTTCCTAAAGGAGGTGCCGCGCAGCGGCGGAGTATTATTCATCCGCCATTCATCCTTAGCCCCTTCTAACGATTGCCCGCAGGGTAAAGACGGGGAGCTGGCTGCGAAGCAGCCTGAGGGAGAGATACGGACAATTCTGTCCGTCATTGCTTCCCTGACAGCTTACTCCCTCTGCATATAATCCTTGACTGCCATCTTCATCGGTTGCCCGGTTTCAATTGGTCACATCCTCCGGCTCACATCTTGCCGCCACCTTCCAAATCGAGTATAATAATGGCATCGAAAGGGGTGCCTTATGTTAAAGAAATTAAGCTGTATATTGGGCATATTCGGCGGCGCGCTTTTGCTCATTCTCTACGTTTCGTACGCTTTGCCAAAGTTGATCGGCTATGTCCCTTTTTCTCATGACATATTGTTTACTCCCAGCCCTTACGTCAATAACTGGTCGGTGCTGAATAATATGCCTCGTTCCTGGGGCGAGCCGGCCCGTATCGCAATAATAGTCATAGCTGCCGTGTTCTCATCCGCAGGGCTTATCGCAAGCTTTTTCGTCCGCAGAAAGCCGCTTATCGCCGGAGTCATCATGGCGGCGTCGAGCTGCCTTGTTTTCATGGCTCCTGATAACTTGATCTTCCCGCATGACCTCTCTTTGGCTGTCAGATTCCTTTCCGCGGTGCTTCTCATCACCGCCGGTGTATTAGCCTTTATAAGCGCAAGGCGGACTCCGGTCAGTGATAAGCCTCAAGGCTAAAGCCCTTGGAACAAAATTCTTGTTAATGCAGTCAAATATTACGGAGGTGAAGCATATGCTGAAGAAACTAAGCCGTATATTAGGCGTTACCGGCAGCGTCCTCGCTATGCTGCCGTATCTTTTGACGATTGCGTATTGCTTAAGAGTAATTATTACTTCCAACAACCAAAACAATATAGCTGGTGATATATCTGGTGAGGGCACAGGCCTGGCCTATGTGTTAGTGTTCATATACATTGCTCCCGTACTGCTCTCTTTCTCAGGTATCATCGGGAGTTTTTACGTACGCAGAAGGCCTGTCGCCGCCGGCATCGTAATGGCCCTTTCGGGCATGCTCGGTCTTTTATACGCGTTTGGTTATTACTTCTCGTCCCCTTTTCCTGCTCCGCCCGAAATTGCGGTCCCGGCTAAAATACTTGCCGCCGCGCTGCTCTTCGCCGCGGGCGTGCTCGCCGTCATCAGCCGCAGGGAATCCCCTGAAGATGCACAGAGAGGAAAATCTGAGTGGGGGCGCCTGCCCCTGATAAGGCAGATAAGCTTTATCATCGCCGTTATCTGCGCCGGTCTCCATATGCTCCCCTGGGCGATTCTCAGCGTTTTCGCTCTGTTTAATAATCCGCCTATGTTCCTGTTCTATGCCTCCCCCCTGCTCGTCTCAGCCATGGGGCTTTGGGGGAGCCTTGTTATACTTAAAAGGCCCGTGGTAGGCGCAATAATTAAGTTTTTATCCGGGGTGCCGCTATATCTCATGGTGCATCTCCATTCTTTCAACATTCCCTGGTGGCTCGGCATACCTCCGTTTCTGCTCGTCGCCGCGGGCGTGTTTGCTGTTATCAGCTTTTTCGTCAGCCGCAGGAAAACTCCGGAACAACCCCAAAGCGTTAAACCGGAACAGACGTCCAGACGCCCTTCCGCCGTAAGAACTTCAAGCCGCATCGTCGCTGTTATCTGCGCGTCTCTTAATATGCTTCCCTGGGTGTATTTCAGCATATACGCTCTCTGCAGTGCTCCGCATGTCTTTCTACCTTACTGGTCCTTCCCCCTCGTCATTTCCGCTATAGGGCTCTGGGGAAGCCTGCTCCTCCGAAATAAGCCTTTGGCTGGCGCGATAATGATGTTATTATCGGGAGCGCCGGTATTCTTCATAGCGCTTCTCTATACTTCTATGATCCCTTACTGGTGGCTCAGCGTTCCGCCGTTTCTGCTCGTTGCCGCGGGGATATTTGGTATCGTCGCCGGAAAAATCACGGCTGGTAAAGAGTCCCGAAGCGAAGGCTAGGACATATCGAAATCAGCCCGCTCCCTCACAGCCCCGCCTTGTCCAGCATAGCGTCAAGCTGCCTGTCCAGCGCCTCCATGTGCTTTACTATGAGCGCCGACAGCACATGCCCCGCCGCCGCCACCTCGGCGTCTTTCGTCTTTACGAATTCTTCCAGCACCAGCTTCATCGCCTCGGCCAGAGCGTCCAGTTTTCTGTCCTCTTTTGCGTAGCTATCCATATACGTATCCTCCTGTCAAATAGCCCATCATCATTACCGGGCGGTCGCGTTCCGCCCATGCATTATTCAGTTCCGCACGCGGCCTGTTTCCGTTTCGTTTATAGCTTTCAGCGCCTTTTTGCTGAATACCTCGAGCGAAGTATAAAGCTGCCTTAGCTTCCTTGTGTCAATGTTTCCTTAAGCTGTGCCGTTATACTCCGGATGTTTACGTCCTCCTCTGTTCACAATGGTCGCCTGCGTTGCCATCCGCTCTCTTCTTTTTTTAGACGGCCGGGGCGGCGGTTTTAATCTGTCCGCCGGCCCCATATTTCGCCCCAAAAAGTCTCACGGCTTTTTGGGGACCCCAATGCCGCCTTTGCGCCTCGCAGGATTTTAACGTGCCCCTTGAGGACTTAAATATATATCCGGAGATCCAAAGCTCACGCGCTTTTGTCATCTCCACGCATGTCCAT
>CAZJOS010000093.1:0-6035 GCA_964547655.1 uncultured Christensenellaceae bacterium | reverse complement strand
CGGCTTTTCGGGGACCCCTGTTTATGCCCCAAAAAGTCTCACGGCTTTTCGGGGACCCCTGTCTATGCCCTGAAAAGTCCTGCGGCTTTTAGGGGCTCTCACTTGCTGTTACCTACTATTCCCTGATTTCCGCGTACGTAGGCTCGGCGCCCTCTATCCCTTCCCCGCACTCCTCGCACAGCCTGTTGTCGTAGCACGGCTGCCCTACCCTCACGATGTTTTTACACCCAAGAGCCTCGCACACAAATGCTGCTTTTGGTTCCCTGGCTTCTCCCTCAAATCTATCTAAGTCTATTTCCATAGCTTCCCCTCTGTTCACAATAGTCGCCTGTCTTCGCTGCCGCTCGTCATGCTCCTTTGTTCACAGAGCCTCCAATTCGCTTCATCGCCCACAGGGCGCGCTCATTTCCGGCTCCTTCAAATCTGTCTATATCGATATCCATAGATACCTCTCTGTTCACAATGGTCGATCGTTTTCGCAAGCCTAAACCGTTCTGTCATTCTGACCCCGCACTAGATTGCCAAACCACAAAGAAAAGGCTCCAATCTAGTGCGGGGGAAGAACCTTTTTTCTGCCTTTCAGCATACCGCGCGTATCGAGGCAGCCGCGTGTCTTTCTCTGTTTAATAATCGCCCGTCACTGCGAGCTATAGCGGCTGCTATAGGGTGGCAATCCGGAACGCTCGCCCGCTTACTTCAGGCTTCTCTCTTTATAATCCACGTCTGCCTGCGTCTCCGCTTTTTGTCATTTTATTCAATGACGCAGTCACGGGTTCCGCGCTTCGCGCGCGTCCGGTCTATTGTCCTTAAGCGCCGCGCCCGCTTCCATACCTTTTATAAAAGCGAGCACCAGCTCTTTTTCCGGCTGAGTCAGCCTGTCCGTTTTTTTCTTCAGTTCTCCGGCCCGAATGTTCTTTTTGTTCATAGTGACCTCAAAAATCAGTGATATTATTGACCTAGTCACATATTATAATGACTTAGTCTATTTGTCAAGCACTTTTTTATTGCTAAGTCAAATTTTTTGTGCTAAAATATCAATGTTTATGTAATTAAGGAATCGGAGGTAATTTGACTGAATGAATATCGGCGAAAGGTTATTTCATCTCAGAAAAGAAGTATTAAAAATAAGCCAGGAAGATATGGCAAAGGTTTTAAAGATCGAATCAGCTTCGACTATCTCGCTTTTGGAGAAGAATAAGCGGCAGTTTACCGACAGGATGGTGGCCGACATCTGCAGGGAGTTCAGCGTAAACGAAAAGTGGCTGAGAAGCGGCGAAGGAGATATGCTGGCCAAGGCAGAGCAAAACGAACTCGCGTTTTTATTCGGGCAGCGCATTTCAACCATGGGTGAAACAGAGCGGGCAATACTCACCGCCTATTTAAAAATGTCAAAAGACCAGAGGGAAGCGCTTAACTCCTTCGTTGACAGTATCATATCAATCAGAGGGCGCTGAGTCAGATTCAATATTTGATAGCCCTAAGATGTAAAAGTAAACGAGCTTAAGTTGGTTATCGTCGAGATTTTCCAATAATACCGATATTGTGGTTAGTAGTGTCATCACAGCCCCCTCCTCTTAAGGCGAACGTTTGTTCTATAACTATACGATAATCACTGTTCGTTTATATGGACACCACAAATAATATGATTATGTATTATAACATGATGGTAAATATTACACAATATAAACGACTAAAAAAGATAAAAAGTTCCAAGATAAAGATTAAATATGCCAAAGAAATTCGGGCGTTTAAGGACGGCTTGCCCTTCCGCCCCCAAGGATAGATTTCGTCCAGCGGGAACAATGCCCCTCATCCGTGCAGGTAATAATATTCCGGGTCGAACCCGGTATCTTTTGGCGGTTCCGCATCCCATGTTTCATGCCGTATCACTTCCCTCACAACCAGCCCGCCATGTTCGATGGATATCTCCTCGAACAGAAGCACGTCGTAAAACTCCCCGGCATCCATCTTTGACCAGCCCAGCGCGAAACTAGCGTAGAGCTTGTCCTTCGCCTCATATAACTCAATAAAATCAACGTTTACATTACCAAGGCGCTTAAGTTCCCCCGTGTCAGTATTGAACGCCCAAAGCGCCCTGTCAGACCAATATATAATATATTGATAATACCTCGCAAGGTTGCCCGGCCAGTTGCTCGTAAATTCCGCAGCCGTATCCCCAGCTTCGTTTATTATCACATACCGGCCTTCGCTCTTATTGACAACTTTATATCCGTTCAGCTCCATATATACGGCTTCGTCCTGTTTCATAAGCGTGTTCGTACGCTCATCCAGCAGATAGCTTTGAGCTTCGAAATACGTATCGATGTATATACACGTTCCGCTCCCCGTTCCCCTGACCTCGTCGATAATATTATCCATAGTAATTCTTTCGATGGTCTTTTCGCTTATATCGTATGCATACAGTATACAGGAACGGGTGTTTATATCGATTATGGATTCATAATATAACTTATTCTTTGAGACAAAGATCGTCGAAACGTTGTGCCCGCCCTGTACTATACGCTGTTCCCCGCTCCCGTCAATGTTTACGCAATACAGCCAGTACGCGGCGTCTCCCGCGCCTCCGTTCTCTTCCTTCCTTTCGAAAAACACTTTGCCTTCCGATACTGCTATATTAAAGCTCGCGTTTTTCGCGATGAGTGCCGTTTCGCCCATTTCCGTGTCATACCTGTACAGGTCCCTTAAGCTCGTACTGCCGTTCCGCATCGTATAAAATATATAGTCGTCAGTGACGGCATAAGTACTGCTCATGCTCGTATGCGTATTCTGCTGCGAAAGGTCGGGGTCTTGCAGCCCCGTTTCTCTGCCCGGAGTATAAAGCGACATGCCGAGCGACAGTATTACCGCGGCGGATACCATAACGCATACCGCTATGCCCGCCGCCTTTTTAGCGAACAATCTCTTCCTGAACAATATGATAAACAAAACGAGCAGCAGCGCGCCGCCGCCCAAAACCGGCCAGTACCATGCCGGATACTCAGTATCCGCTTCGCTCGTCGTATTAACTGTAAAAACATTCTTTACCGATCCGTCACCCGAAACGGCCTCTATGATTATGCTGTCTTGCCCGGGCCTTACTTCAAAGGGCCCGTAGATAAGCCCCAGCTTCTTTCCGTTCACAGATACCTGCGTCTCATAATCATGCCTGATCTCAAGGTCGACCGCGCGCCCCTGCCTTACGGTATAATCATTGCTATCCCTACGCTCTCCGTCTTCCAGCATAGCGTTTATATTTATTTCATCGCAATAAACGTCGAAATCAGCGCTTACCGGATACAGGTCGGGCGAGACCACGGAGTCTCCTTTAACCTCAAATCCCTCCGATTTAAACAGCAGTTTTTGCTCATCGGTGTCACCGTAGTGTTCTATATGATATCTGCCTTCCGGCATGAACACCTCTATCACGTTTCGGCCGTTAATGCATAATACCTCTCTTTTGTTTCCTTCGCCGTCAACAATATATAAATGGTCAAAATAATGCATATCGCCGTAAGCCATAGTAAAATTGCCGTTGCTTCCCAGCTTTATCGTTACATGATACAGGTCGTTTTCAATATAATCGCTCTTGTTCAAATCAAAAAGGCCGTCGGCTCCGTATTTGTAAACTGTCGCGTCTTTAAATATGAATTCCACGTCTTTGTTGGCCGTTCCGTAACCGTCTTCGTATTTTCCGAGTCTGGTCTTATTGAGGTGGATATTCGCTTTTCCCGAAAGTTCCACCCTGCCGGTCCGCCCTAATAGTCCGCACCCCACAGCCGTTTCATAATCCCCCGACGTATAGACCTTTCCGCCCGTTATCTTTATTACCCCGGCGTTGCCTTTGCCGTTCGGTTCGTGTTCGGCTTCAGAGTACTCAGAATCATCTTCATAATCGGTGTACCACTCATAACATCCGCTTCCCCCGCCTATGGCTGCGGCGTTTCCTCCCGACTCGGCATGTACGCACCCGCCTTTTATCTCTATGACGCCGCCGTCTCCGCCGAATCCTCCGCCTATGCCGGCGGCGTCGTATCCCCCGGCGGCGTTTATCTCCCCGCTCTCTATAACTATCTTCCCGCAGTCGGTATTGTTGTCCGCCGCCGTCTCCCGCGGAACGTTTTCGTTCCTGTTTCCGCCTATTCCGGCGCTTCCGCTTCCACCCTGAGCTGTAAGGCTTCCCTCGCCGGATATAGTCAGTTCGGCCTCTCCCTCTACCGTTATCGCCGCGCCCAACCATCCGCCAATTATCTCGCTCGACCCTTCGAGGTTAAGCCTGTTGCCCCTGCCCGCAAACGATATGCCGCAGGAGCTGTAATAGAAAGAGTTATCTATCTTCAGGTCTTTTATAGTCAGCTGGACGCCCTCTTCGCATTCGATCGTCAAATTTTTATATTTATAGCCGTTCCCGTCTATATATGCGTTTCCGGGTTCAACTATTATTGTACGGCCGTCGCCCAATTGCGGCGAGTAGTCAACCACACCCTCGCTGCCTCCCGCCATGGCGGCGCCCGGCGAAAGAAGCAGAGCGTACATAATAATAAGTATCCCGCATGTGTATCGTTTCATCGTTTCCCCCTAAACAGCCCGGCCGGCAGGCCCGGGCGCCCCGGCAGTATTCGCTCTTCCTGCCTTATTCATCACTATGACCGCAGCCATAAGCAGGAGGGCCGCCGCGCCGAGTCCGGCGGCGAGCCAAAACCAGGCTGTATGCCAGAGCGGCAGCGGGCTCGTCGTATGTATACGGTACACTTCCTCCGTTACTCCGTCCCCCGCAACCGCTTTCAGTTCAATTACGTCATACCCCGGCTTTACATTAACGGCAGCGTCCAGCCTCAATCCTCCGTCGGCGGCCGTTACCATACCTTCGCCGCACGGTTCCCCGTTCAGGTAAAACTCCGCGTCAGGGTACTGCGTAGTCGCCCACAGGTGGGCCGTATGCCCTTGCTCTATCGCGAGGTAAAAGTCCCTCTGGTCGGGGTTTTTATAGCTGTCCAGCGTGGCCGTATTGTAAACGCCCCGCGCGTCCATGTACCTGCACGTAAACTCAACTTGCACGACGACCGAATAGAATTCAAGCGTTACATCGATATCCCCTTTTACTTCAAATTCCTGAGTGCACTTTACCGGCTCGTTGACATCGTAAAACCCCGGGCATTCAATACTGTACGTACCTTCCGGCATATAAGCCTCGATCACATTATCTTCGGATATATACGGTATCATCCTTCTGGCCCATCTCCTGTCGATCATGCATAACGGTTCGAGGTCTTCAAAGCCGCCGTCAACAATGAAAAACTTACGGGGGTCGTCTATCTTTATTGCCGCTTTGAAGAAACCGTTATCTTTCGCCGCCTCAAAATACGCTTCGTCTTTCCTGTTCCATCCTTCTCCGCTTTCCCTTATATATATTATTGCGTCTTCATCTATCGTCACGTCCATGCCCTCGCTGATATGCCCGAACTCCAGCAGTACGTCCGCGTCCCCGGCTATCCTTACGCTTCCTGTTTTAGTGCCGCCCACGCCGCATCCTATCGAGATCGGGTAAAAAAACGATTCGCGGTTTTGCCTTGCTATTACCGTGCCGCCGGTTATCGATATCTCCCCCGCGCTGCCCTTATCTATAAAATTCATCCCGTCGGTATAATCCGCCTCTTCGTCCGACCAGTCCTCTTCCGGCCCGAAATCATAATAAAATCCCGCGCCGCCGCCTATCGCTGCCGCCGTATCATCCGCCGTCGCGACAACGTAGCCGCCCTTTATCTCTATCACGCCTCCGTCTCCGCCAATCCCGCCGCCTATGCCGGCGGCGTCATACCCGCCGTAAGCGTAGACGCTTCCGCTTGTTATGGTTATCTTACCGCAGTCCTCGTTGTATTCAAGCGATCCAGGTTTATTTCCGTTAGCGCTCCCGCCTATACCCGCGCCTCCGTTTCCGCCTTTCGCCTGCAGATCACCGTCGCCCGATATGATAAGTTCGGTTTCCTCTTCTACCCTTATCCCGGGTTCGCGGTCTCCTGCGGCGACATAATTTGAGC
>CAZJOS010000092.1:0-9444 GCA_964547655.1 uncultured Christensenellaceae bacterium | reverse complement strand
ACAAGCACATGCCCGTTCTCTTTCCTCATGCTTACGTTGCCTCCCGAGAGGCTTACGAGCCCGCTTCTCTTTATCTCCAACGCGGTATGGATTATCTCCCGCTTGTCTTTTTCATACATATCGCTATCCTCCTGCCTATATCAGCATGCCTCCGGTAACGTCCACGCACGTTCCGTTTATGAAATCAGCCTTGTCGGAAGCGAGGAAGGCAACCGCATATCCCACTTCCTGCGCCGTCGATACCCTGCCCGACGGTATGCGCTCTACATAAGAAGCCATTATCTCGGGCTTGGAAAGCTTGTCTTCGTTTATAGGCGTCCTTACCATGCCGGGTATAACGCCGTTCACCACTATACCGTACTCTGAAAACTCTCTTGCCAGAGCCTTTGTAAGCAGAACGATGCCGCCTTTGGAAGAAACGTAGTGCGCATGGCCCGGAGTATTTACCGTGATCCCCGATTTCGATGTGATATTTACGACCCTTCCGCGTATGCCTTTTGCTTTATAATGAAGGCAGGCGCGTTTGCTCAGCATGAACGGGCCCGTAAGGTTTATTTCGATTACTTTTTTCCATTCCTGATCGGTCATGTCTTCTATCATCGTGGTCGGCCAGATGCCCGCGTTGTTTACAACTATGTCTAGCTGCCCGTATTCCCTTTCCGCCGTCCGTATCATATTATCTATATCTTCGGCGCTCGTAACGTCCCCGTATATAGCCATATGCTTTCCGCCGTATCTCTCGCCCAGCGATTCTGCGAATTTAATAACATCCGTCTGGTTGACGATATAGTTGACCATTACGTTGGCGCCCTCTTGCGCGAACACCTCGCAGATCCCGGCTCCGAGTCCTGCGCCGCCGCCTGTTACAAGAACCGTCTTGTTCTTAAGATTCAGTTCCATAATAACCTCCTGATGCTAATCAATATTCGTTTCTGGTTATGGTAACATTTCCGCTCGGGCAGACCGAGCTGCATTTTCCGCAGTGGGTGCACGAGCTTTCTTCATCGCCCTTAACTATCTTTATGCCTTTGCTGGTGCCCATCCTTACCGCGCCGGCGGCAAGCATCGCATCGCATATCTTGCGGTCGTTTATTCCCGTCGAGGCCTTTACCATCATGCTGTCTCCCACGGTGCGCTTCATGAGGCGTATGTCTTCCACCGTAGCTCCGCCTTTTCCAAAGCCCGTAGATGTCTTGACAAAATCGGCGCCCGCCTGTTTCGCTATCTCGCAGGCCCTTACCTTTTCGTCGTCCGTCAGAAGGCAAGTCTCGATAATTACTTTAACGAGCGCTTTTGGATGAGCGGCGTTTACAACGCCCTTGATATCTTCGAGCAGCAGCTCATAGTTCTTATCCTTAAGCGCGCCTACATTGATGACCATGTCCACTTCTTCAGCGCCGTTCTTTACTGCCTCCATAGCCTCGAGCGACTTAATAAGCGGCGTGTTTGCCCCCAAAGGGAACCCTATAACGCAGCAGGTCTTAACGCCCGAGCCCTTAAGCTGCTCAGATACATATTTGACGTGAGTCGGGTTGATGCATACGCTGGCAAACTTCCACTCCTTCGCCTCGTCGCAGAACTTCCTGACCGTCGTTTTTTCAGTCTCCGGCTTGAGCACGGTATGGTCCATATACTTTGCGTACGAGGGGTCGTAACTTTGAGAGCACTTCTGTTTTTCGGTACCCGTAACGCCGACTTCTTTCAGTATTTCGCTCGTTACTTCTCTGATTATCTTTTCAATATCCATAAAAACCTGCCTTAATGCATCTCGCGCCCGCCGGTGATATTGAACGCCTGGCCCGTGCAATAATCGCCGGAAACGGTAAGGAAAAATACGAAGTCTACAACGTCCTGCTTATCCGTAAGCCGCCCCAAAGGCACCTTAGCGGTAAACTTCTTTACAACCTCTTCTTTGGGTAGTTTCAGATTGTCTATATATCCCGCGCTTACGCTCGACCACACTCCGGTTGCGTCCGTAATGCCGGGGCAGACCGAGTTTATATTGATGTTATATCCTGCGTATTCGTACGCCAGCGCCTGCGTAAGCGTTATCACAGCGCCCTTAGCGGCGCTGTAAGGGCCCATAAGCGCCGAGCCGGTCTTACCGGATTTCGAAGCGAAGTTGATTATCTTTCCCTCTTTGTTTTTCTTCATGCTCTCTATCGCGCCCTGTATGCAGTATATTGTTCCGTACACGTTTACCTTGAACATACGGTCGAGCACCGCTTCGTCGTTTTCCTCAAACGGCCTTTGGTCAACAACGCCCGCGTTGTTGACCAAAGCGAATATATCTCCCATATCTGAAACGATTCCTTTAAAACATTCCAAAACCGCGGCTCTGTCGGTGATATTGAGTATTATCCCCTTAGCTTCACACCCCATGTCGCGCAGCTCCTGCGCCGACTGCATAACTAGGGGGTCGATATCGATGATCGCTACTTTTGCGCCCTGCTCCCCGTATTTTTTCGCGATCTCCAATCCTATGCTTTTGGCCGCGCCCGTTACTACGCACACCTTGCCTTTCAGCCTCTTAGAACTTAAGCCCATATCAATTGCTCCTTTCATGCGTTCTTTAAAATTATTTTTAAACTTTATATTCCCTGAATTTACTTACGACTTTATTCATGTCCGGCGCTTTAAACAGCGTTGAGCCCGCAACCAGCACTTCGGCTCCGCTGTCCAGTACGTCTTTATAAGTCTCTGCGCTTATGCCTCCGTCTACCTGTATCTCGAATCCGTATCCGTACCGCTGTTTAAATCCCCTTAAGGCATTGAGCTTTTCATATGTCTGTTCTATAATCTTCTGCCCTCCGAAGCCGACGTTTACCGAGACCTGTAGTACGATATCGACATCTCCCAGTACATGACGTATATTTTCAACTGGCGTTTCCGGAGTCAGCGCTATGCCCGCCAGCTTTCCCTGTTTTTTTATCTGCTCTATGAGCCGAAAGTAATGAGGGCAGCTCTCGGCGTGAAACGTTATCGAATCTGCGCCGGCCTCGGCGAATTTATCTATGAACCTCTCGGGCTCCGATATCATCAGGTGGACGTCTTTGCGAAGATTGCCTTTACTTTTCAGCGACTCGACCGTGCAAATACCGATTGCGAGGTTCGGCACGAAATGTCCGTCCATAACGTCGATATGCATATAGTCGCATCCGGCCGCCTCCGCCCTTTTTATTTCCTCTTCCAGATGAAGAAAATCTGCCGATAGAATCGATGCTGATATTTTCATTATTTCTGCCTCTAAACATTTGCTATGACATATGTTACTGCTGATTAAATAATATAATATACTTTAACATTTGTCAATACAAGTTTCAAAATTATATTTAAACTCTGCCGGGCCCCCGACCTTCAATAACAGGAATTTCTCCGGCTTCTTAATCGCTTAAACTCTGCCGGGCCCCCGCGCCATGAGCGGAGCCTCGAATGCAATGAAAAAACCCCGGGTGTCCGGGGCTAAATAATTATCAGGAATTTAAGATCCCGCAACATCCAGCACGCTTTTTGCCGTATTTTCATCGGTGACAAGTATATCTATAGTGTCGGTATGCAGGGCGCCCATTATAGAAAGTATCTTATGGCTGCCGGCAGCTATGCATATAACCTTGCCGGCTCCTCTCAGCCCTTCTTCGCCTATGCCCATTATCTTTTGATTGTAATCATTTTTCAGGAACTCTCCGTTGATATTGAACCTTCGGGCGCAGATATCTCCGACCGGGCGCGTCTCGTCCGCTTCAAAAGCTTTCTTCATCTCCAGCGGGTCGAATTGCATCTTGGAGTTATAATATTCAGGCGGAGCGCCTACGCTGACGAGGGCGATGTCGAGCTTCTCCCATGTTTCGACTATCGACTGCATGGCCATAGTCTTCATTATCATCTCTTTTTCTTCTATTGTATCGGCAAGAGCGGGAGCGTATATGAAAGAGGGCGTGCCCTGAAGCTTTTCAGCCATGTTACGGACCATCTCGTTAAGCTGATATTCCGACGCTATACGGTTCGTTCCTCCGATAAGGGGCACGACATGGATATCATAGAGATTGCTGTCGTTCCTGAATGCCATCATGCATTCATAGCATGTAGTCCCCCACGCTACTCCGAGAGACGAATGGCTCTTTATCTCTTTCTCCGTAAGGAACGCCCCCTGGGTGGCTACCACTTTTGTAAGTATCTTTAAAAGCTTCGCGTTTACGGGCACAACATAGCAGCTCTTAAGATTAAATCTGCTCTTCATAGCTTCCGATAGTCTATCATTATTTATCTGCGGGTTTTTTATCCTGATATCGACAATGCCGTAATTTCTCGCTTCGGAAAGTATCATGGAAATCGAAGAGCGCGATATACCGAGCTGGTTCGCTATGTTCTCCTGCGTCAATCCGTCCATATAATACATCTGGGCAACCTGCACCATTATGTGTATATCATATTTTGCATCCATTATATATAGCCGCCTTTCAAATACCAGGTACATTATCAATTTCTATAATAATGTAGATTCAACATTCCTGTCAATATAATGCTTTGACATTTGTCAGACAATCGTTAATTAAAATGCGCTCCATACGGGCCCTAAAATTCCCGCTGTTTTTTTATATGTGTTATACTTTTTTTCATAGATCTCTTTTTTAGCAATATCCGGGGTAAATGTCCTTGTGATCCTGGTAAAAATTCCGGCGGCATCGGCCAGCGACGAAAACGCCCCTGCCGACACTCCCGCGCACATCGCCGCTCCCAAAGTGCCAAGCTCGCTTACCTCCGACACCTCTATAGGCAGCTGCAGCGTATCCGCGAACATCTGCATCCATATATCAGACTTTGTAACGCCTCCCGCCATCCGTACCGATACCGGAGCGCTGCGGTATGAAAGCAGTTTCTCTATGTGAGAGTAGTGCGAAAAAACTATACCTTCGAATACGGCTCTTATTAAATGCCTCTTTTCATGCCATCCGCTTAATCCCATAAAGCACGCTTTGGCGTCGGGGTCGATGTTTGTTCCAAATAGAAAAGGCAGAAAAATTATCGAGGACTCACCGGGGCTGACCGAAGCAGCCATTTCATCTGCGATTTTATATACATTCCCTCCCTGCTCCGCTGCCATGAGCTTTTCTTCGCCCATTAAATTGCGTACGAACCACTCAAGGTTGGAGGCCGACGTCATGCTGCCTTCCGTTATCATATAAAACCCGTCTATGCAGTAGACCGAAGTCAAAAAAAGATCGCGGCTATTGACAGGCTTTTCGCATATGTACTCGTTTATGCTCCACGTGCCCGCAACTACGCACAGCCTGCTGCCGTCGGTTATCCCCGTCGCAATAGCGCAGGCGGCCGCGTCGTAAAGACCGCCCGCAACGGGCGTGCCCTCGGCCAGCCCTGTTTTGGCGGCTGCTGCTTTTGTTATCCGCCCGCATATATCGCACGACTGCCGTATAGGCGGCATGAGGCGCATGAATTGCTTAATGCCCAGCGCCTCGAATACTTCTTCGTCGCAGCTGCGCGTATTCTGGTCTATGGCGCTCAATACGGACATATTCGTGATCTCCCCGTATACCTCGCCCGTCAGGCGAAACCTTATATAATCGGTGCAGGTAAGCGCCCACTTTGCCTTTTGCAGGGACTCCGGTTCGTTATCTTTCATATAAGCCATAAGAACGGTAGGCTGCCCCGCGTAAAGCACCTGCATGGTCTTGGGCTGTATTTTTTCATAAGTGCCGTCGCTCATGAATCGTTTTAAATATTCCTTTGAGCGGGTATCGCTGGAATAGATACCGTTTCTTACGGGCCTGCCGTTTTCATCTATAAGATAAAGGCCGTTGCCGTGGCCGCAGACCGCGACTCCAAGGATATCCCCGGGAGCGACGCCCGCTTTATCTATGCACTCGCGTATGGCTTGGGCGTTCATTTTCCACAGCTCGTCCATATCCCGCTCCACTTCGCCTCCGCGCCCTTGCCTGGTCTGCGCTTCCGCGGATGCGAAAGCGGCCGGGATGCCTTCGGTATCGTATAGCCCCGCTTTTATGACCGTGCCTCCGTTGTCGAGGCCTATCAGGTATTTTCTGCCCATAGTCTCACCTGCATTTCCTGATCGATTTTCCTTCCCAATGAAAACCGCGGCGCCATAGCGGCGCCGCGACCTTCATACCCCATACCACGACATCCTAGCCTATAATCCTGTCTTCTACCCTGATGCGTTTATTTTCCGGTATCTCCATAAAGACGCAATCGTTGGCATAGGTCCTTTCGGGAAGAGCGCACAATATATGTACTTCTCCGCAGCCGTACGGAAATCCTGCCTGATGCCATACTCCCGGCCTTACGACTACCATCGTGCCCTTCGGTATAAGAAATACTTCGATGCTTTCAAAAGGCTCTTCGCCTTCCGGGCAAGCCGGCGCGAAGTGGGCGAGGTAGTCGCCGTCGAGTACTATTATCGCCTCACAGCATTGATTATGATATTCCGCATTAGTTACCACCCAATCGCGCTGCTCCACTACGCAGGCGGAATAGGAGACCATATTTGCAGCGCCCAACGTCTGCTGTACCATATCGCGGAAAAACTCCACGGGTTTCTCCCCCATCTTCGGGCCTATGGGAGCCATGACGGACGCGAATGTCCCGTAAGGCGCGAACGCCTCCATAGTCAGTTTTTTTATACCTACCGTTCTCATATCAACCACCTTGCTGAAAGCTATCCCATTATTTCTTTATACTTCTTGTCGATATAACTTAACTCGTCTGCAGTGAGTTCCAGGTCAGCCGCACTTGCGTTTTCATACGCCATCTCCGGCGTTGTAGCGCCCATCAGCGAGCAGGTAACTCCCGGCTGCGCCAGGACCCAGCCGATGGATACCTGCGCAACAGTGGTGCCCTTATCGCCGGCAACGCCGCGCAGTACCTTAAGAAGCTCCTGGCATTTAGACCACATAGGCTCCTCATAGAAAGAGTAGAAAGCGGAGCGAAGCTCTTTGCCACCTGTCACCGGTTTTTCCATTTTGCCTGTAAGTATTCCGCCGCCCAGAGAGCCGTATGTTATTACACCGACTCCGTTTTTACTGCAAAGAGGCACTATTCCGTTTTCTATAGAGCTTCGGTTAAGCATGTTCATCGGCGGTTGTACAACTGAAATATCCGCTATGTCTATTGCCTTCTGAATAAGAGTCGTATTAAAGTTTGATACGCCTATAGCGCGGATCTTTCCCTCCTCCCTGAACTTGACCATCAGCTCAAGCGCGGCCTCAATACTGCTGTTATTATCAGGCCAGTGTATGTAATAAACGTCGATGTAATCAGTCTCGAGGCGGCGAAGTGAGTCTTCCAGTTCGCGCCGCATTATCTTGGGGTTAAGACAATTTACATATTCCCCATGGATACGCAACGTGCCAAGCTTTGTCGCCAGAACGACCTTGTCGCGCAGCCCTTTGATGGCTTTTGCGACCACCTTTTCCGAAGCACCTTCCGACCCGTAGGCGGCCGCGGTATCCACCATGTTAACTCCCGCGTCTATAGACGCCCTTATTGCGTCTATGGCGAGTTTTTCATCTACTTCCCCGAAGAAATCGTTGCCCATCTCCCAAGTGCCCTGGCCGATAACGGAAACGTCGATTCCGCTGTTTCCCATTTTCCTGTATTTCATTTTTTAACCTCCTCGTTATAAATAATATTTTACCATAATAACGAATCTTATTGCCCTCAAATCTTATACGTCCAGACCCTCATACTCTTCCGCCAAAAATTCCGTCCTGTGTTTCTTAGCCCTTCCAGAATCCTTTATGAGAGCTTCGTTCATTTTTTCCAGCAGAAATTCCCTGGCCTTTTCAGCGCCCGCAATAGAATCCAGATCGTCGTCCGACCACATCTCCACTACAAACGGGCCTTTGTACTGCATTTCATTGAGCAGCCGGAAAAATTCTACGAAATCTACGATGCCTTCGCCGAATTCCACGCGCCGGAACTCGTTCTCCCGCGTATCCTTTAAATGAATGGCGACTATATGGTCCTTCCCCGCGTAAAAGTCGCTTCTTATGTCGACCTTCATTGACGACAGGTTGCCGATGTCCGGGTATACGTTCAGCCATGGAGATTTAACTTTATCCACATAAAACATGGCCTTTTTTATAGAATCCAGATGCGGCGTATCCATGGTCTCGAAAGCAAGCATCATGTCGTACTGCGCCGCGTAATCGGCGCACTCCAGTATTGCGTCCAGAAAATTCTGAGCAGTCACATCGTCTGATTCGTTATAATACTCGTCGTAGCCCGCTAATTGAATGATGCGTACGCCTATATCTACCGAAAACTTTATCGCGTTTTTTATGAGCGTCTTCCCCTTTTCCCGTATATCCCGGTCTTTGCTCCCAACAGGGAAACGCCGGTTGCCGCTCAAACACATTGTCAATATCGGAATTCCTGTTTCCAGTACCGCATTTATAAGCTCAGCTTTTTCTTCTTTTGCCCAGCTTAGCCTGTTTATCCTCTCGTCTGTCTCGTCTATGCTTATCTCAACAAAATCGTAACCCGCACGTTTTGCCATAGAAAGCCGTTCGGTCCATGATAGATATGCAGGCAGGGCTTTTTCATAAAGTCCAAATAAATTTTTTCGGATATCGCTCACTATGGCCCACCTTGCTAAACCCTTACTTATAACATATGTCATTACATTTTCTATAATCACTATAACGTTTGTTATTACATATGTCAATATGGTTTATTTATTTTTTTCCGCCCGGACCCCCGGCATAATTCTGCCTTTTTCGTTTACTTAATAAACCTGCGTTAAGCGCGGGATCGTTTTTATTCTTTCAATCAAGTTAGCGTTGACTTATCAGGCCGTCTGCTTTTCCTGCGACAGCAGATGGTTTATCGCAACGGCGATTATGAGCACGCAGCCTATCACAAGCGTCTGCCAGTAAACCGGTATTACCGTGAAGAGGCCGGTGCTGACGCACATTATTATGAGAGCGCCTATAATTGTCTTGATAACGGAACCTTCGCCGCCTGAAAAAGCAGCCCCCCCCAAAAGGACGGCAATGATGCAGTTAACTTCCATGCCGTTGCCCGAAATTGGATCTCCCACAGACATATAGCTGGCCCTTGCCATACCGGCGAGCGCTGCCAGAAAACCGACGATTATGTATAATATCAAGCCCCATTTTACTGCGTTGATCCCTGACAATTCCGCCGCAGTCCGGTTGCCTCCGATAGCGGCCGCATACTTGCCGATTATGGTCTTTCTTTGCACTATTATAAGCGCAATTATTACTGCAACGGCCACTATGAATGCCCACGGCAAGCCCGTTCCCGGAATCACTTCCTTGCGTCCGTAATCATTTATCCAAGCGGGCATCGTCTGGGTTTCGCTGCTTTTTATGGACAGAAGGCCTTGCGGCACGATAAGGCGGGCTATGCCCTTGTAAAGATTCAGCGTTACGAGCGTGGCTATTACAG
>CAZJOS010000091.1:0-9656 GCA_964547655.1 uncultured Christensenellaceae bacterium | reverse complement strand
AATTAGTGTATAATCCTATCTATCGGAGGTTTCAGTGAGTATTATTTTCAACGTGATCCAGTATATCGAGACGTCGCTGCTTTTTTCAGCGCTTCTGTTCTCCGCATTGATGTTTATAAGGACAAGGGACCGCCTCGCGAGACGCACCGTTTTCGTATTGTTTCCCGTCAGCACATTGCTCTTTATATCTTACATATTCGGCAGCAACCATTCCGAGCTTAATGGGCCCAACATGGACTGGCTGTCTCCGCTGTTTGCCATGCTGGTCATCGCGCTCATAATGGCTTCGATATTCGCGACGTGCAACTATGTTATAAAGCTGTTCCCCGTATCCGACAGAAGGAAAAGAGCGGGCCTTTTCTGGGCTGCCGTACTTGCCGTATCGCTCCTGATTATTACAGCAGTCCTTGTGATGTATATATCGCGATCAAACCTGGCGCTTGCGGTAACAAACGCGCTTTGGGCGTTTTATCCGTTATGCTCATTGGCGCTTTTTATCGAGGCCATAGCGCTGCTGGCTGCATATAAGAAGATCACCGACACCCACGACCGTAAACTGGCCAGATATTTTCTTACAGCCTTTATACCCCAGGCAGTCTTTTCAATATTGGATTTTATTTTATTAAGAAATATAGGGTTCCAGCTTACGCATCTTTCATATACAGTCTTTTCGATATTCGTATTCGTCGACTTAAGCGCCAATTTTTTCAGGTCTTACGGCATCGACCTCGACATTTCCGAATACAAGCAGAACCTGAAAGAAAAATATTCGCTTTCAGACAGGGAGATGGAGGTAACGGAGATGCTGGCGAAAGGCATATCGAACCAGGGAATCAGCGAGAGCCTTCATATATCTATAAATACCGTTAAATCACATATTAAAAACATATACGGGAAGCTTGGCATATCGAACAGGCTCCAGCTTATGAATATTTTAAGAAATTTTAAAGGCGTATTTCTGTAAAATCACCTGTAATCACCCGAAAAGGTTATTAAAATCGCCTATGATAGTCAGGCAAATCATACCAGCGAGTAATTGTGCGTCGCCCTTTTTCGTAATATATTTGTAACACTTAAAGGATAAGGACGATGTTATGCTAAAAATTTTCGAATCCATAATAAAACATAAAAAACTTGTTATCGTATTATTTATTCTCGCTGCAGCGATATGCGCTTTTTTGATGCTTGGCGTAGGCAAAAATTACGATATGTCAAAATATCTTCCCGCCGGTTCGGAATCAAAGGCGGGGATCGACATACTCAAATCGGAATTCGGCTATAACGGATCGGCAGTTCTTCTGCTTGAGAATAAAACAATCCCAGAAACGCTTGATATAAAGCGGCAGATAAAGGGGATAGACGGAATAAAACAGGTCGTCTGGCTGGATGATGTTGCAGACATAAAACAGCCGGCAGAAATTATAGATGAAGACATAAAAGAGAAATATCTAAGCGGCGGCTACGCTTTGCTGCATATAGTTTTCGAAGAAAACGATTACTCGGATTCGACACGTAGAGCAATAGACGGCATCAGAAACCTTTTAGGAAAGGACGCCGCCGTATCCGGCAGCGCCGTCGACGCATACGCTACCGCTAATTCTATAAACAGCAGCATCATGACAGGAATATTGATAGCCCTCGCCATAGTACTGATTATACTGCTGCTCACAACGAACTCTTTCATCGAAGTGCTTGTTTTTCTGATTTCCATAGGCGCAGCAATACTGATGAACATGGGCACGAATTTTATATTCGGCGAGATATCGTTCATGACGTTTGCGTGCGCGGCGATATTGCAGCTTGCGGTATCTATGGACTATTCCATATTCCTTCTGCACAGGTTCGAATACGAACGGGCCGCTGAAAGCGACCCGGCAAAGGCAATGGCCAAAGCTGTTAAGGCTTCGTTTTCCTCGATATTGTCGAGCGGCACCACGACAATAGTTGGATTCGCAGCCCTTATATTCATGAGCTATACGATAGGCGCAGATATGGGGCTGGTGCTGGCAAAAGGTATAATCTTCAGCCTTGTTACAACGCTTGTTCTGCTGCCGGCTTTAGCGGTGGGATGCGTAAAAGCGATAGATAAAACAATGCACAAGCGGCTTCTGCCGGATATGAAAAAAGTGCAGCATTTGCTTGGCGGCAAGGCTAAGTACGCGGTGTTCGCGCTGCTTATCGTCGTCTCGGCAATATGCTTTTTGGCGCAGAGCAAAAATACGTATCTTTACGCTACAAGCAGTATCGTAGATGAAAAACAGAATGCTGTCGATGCAAAGATTAAAGAAGAGTTCGGTGAAAACAACCAGTTCGTTCTGCTCGTGCCAAAAGGAAACGCCGCTCTGGAATACGGCATGGCCGATGAGCTTAATGGCCTGCCCGGTATTAAGGGCGTGCAGGGGCTTTATAGCTTTATCGATCCGTCTATCCCCGAAGAGATTGTTCCGGACGATGTTAAAGACGAGTTTATAAGCGATAATCACTCGCGCTACATAATTGAAGTTAATGCAGGAGTCGAAGGCGATAATGCGTCTGCCGCTGTCACAGGTATAAGGGAGACGGCTTCGAAGTGGTTCGACGTATCGTACCTTACGGGGGCGTCTCCGGTGATATTCGATATAAGGAACGCAACATCGGGAGATTTCTCGCTCGTCACCATGATTTCCATCATATTTGTAGGGATAATACTTCTTGTAACGTTCAGATCTATAACTCTGCCCGTAGTTCTTGTGTATATCATTGAAACATCTATATGGATAAACATGTCGTTCCCATACTTTTCGGGAGACCCGATGATTTTTTTGGGATTTATGGTAATAAGCTCAGTGCAGTTGGGCGCGACTATAGACTACGCCATACTCATGACGAACTACTATCTGGAAGGCAGGAAGACGCTTCCCAAAAAGGAAGCGAGCGAGTACGCTGCGGGAAAAGCGGGCATGTCCATCGTAATGTCGGCGCTTGTGCTGGCCTCAGCGGGATTTGTAGTATCCGCGGTGTTTACACAGCCGGCGCTGTCGCAGCTCGGCATACTTATAGGCCGGGGCGCGCTGCTCTCAGGGTTTCTCGCGGTGTTCGTACTGCCGCAGGTGCTGATACTGCTCGACAAAGTTATACTGAAAACCACTCTTTTAAAGGGTTTAAGGAGGAAACAAAATGAAAGCTAAGAAAACAATATTATTTGTAATTGCGGTCATATTCGCATGCAGCGTATTTCCCGCTCCCGTAATGGCCGCCGCATCCAAAACCGAGACCGTGTACGCGATACTTGGGTCTGACGGAAGCGTAGACAGCATATACGTCGTAAACCGGCTTTTGGGTGAATATACGGATTACGGCAGTTACACAGACATTAAGAACCTGTCAACGCTAACTACTCCCGAAATATCCAAAGACAGGATAACGTTCCCCGACAGTGAAGTCGAAGGAGGGTTGTATTATCAGGGTACTATGCAGGGAGAGCTTCCATTCGTATTTGAGTTCAGATATTACCTTAACGGTAAAGAGGTTATGGCGCAGCAGCTTGCAGGCGCCGCCGGACGATTAAAGATAGAGATAAGCGGAAAAGTCAACGAAAAATGCGCCGAACGGGTGCGTGATGGCTATATGGCTCAGATAATGATTGCGCTCGATTTAAAGACCGCGGGCAGTATAAAATCGGAAGGGGCAACAAAAGTAACCGCGGGAAATACGCTGAATTTAAGCTACACCATATTGCCGGGTAAAAGCGGGCAATACACCCTCGAGGCGGACATTCAAGATTTCGAGATGAGCGGTATAAACATTACGCTGCTTAAGGGTGCTCTATCCGGTTTTGAGGATACGATAAACCAGACTGAAAACGGCTTTGACGACATGCTTACCGGAGCTAACGACATGGTGGACGGAACTTCGGAGCTTAAAGACGGCGTATCGTCGCTCGCGGGAGCCATAGGGAGAATAAGCGGAGGGATGTCGAAAGTATCCTCAGGAGGGAACGGATACCTCAGCGGAATGAACGATTATAAAACGGGACTGGAAAGCTATACGGGCGGCGTAAGCGGACTTGAAGCGGGTTCGGCGGATATCAGAGACGGGCTTGACGCATTATCCGATAATTCCGCAGGTATTGCCGGAGGCATTTCGGGAATAAGCGACGGATTTAATGCATTATCTTCTTCAACCAGCGATCTGAAGGCTCTGGCGCAGATGCTCCTGTCAAACCCCGACCCTTCGGTGCAGGCTCTGGCGCAGGGAACGCTGGAAACTCTGGGCAGCCTTGACGCGTTATCGGGGAACCTCGATACGGCGAGCAGCGGGCTGGACAGCATTGCGGCAGGAGTGCGGGACGCCGCAGAAGGATATCATGATTTCGACGACGGGATAAAATTGCTGTCCGCAAACGGCGGGCAGATAGTGGACGGGTATGACGGATTGATAAACGGGTTCGGCTCTTACCTCTCTGGAATAAAAGACATATCGAATGGCGTTAAGCGGCTGCATTCTTCCGTTAAAAAGCTTCCCGAGAATATTCAGGACCTGATAGACGGGCAGATAGAGTTCAGGGACGGCATAGCGGACGCTAAGAGCGAAATCTCGAGCGAGACGCAAAGCCTTACCGCCGGCGGCTCGCCCGCGGTTTCCTTCGCCTCGCCGGACAAGAACTACCCTTCGAGCGTCCAGTATATCATGAAGACTCCTGATATAAAAATACCGAAACAGGATGAACCCCGGCAAAACGAAGAAGTGAATGAAGATTTTCTTTCAAGGCTGGCAAACCTTTTTAAGTAGTTCGCATCTTATGGCATAACTGTGCTCCTTACTCCGCATAATAAAAAAAGCTGGAATAAGGAGCATTTATTATGGAATATGTAGTTGCGCTTCAGGTATTAGTCAGCCTCATAATGGGCGCATATTTTTTAACCATGCTGAGGGGGAAAAGAAACAATAAAGTAAACATTGACTTAGAGTCGAAACGCCAAATGGAGAGGCTTAGTAAGCTGCGCAGCGTATCGCTCAACGTGCCGCTTTCGGAGAAGACCCGCCCGATGGAGTTCAGTGAGATAATTGGGCAAAAAGAAGGAATAATGGCGCTGTGCGCCGCGCTCTGCGGAGAAAACCCGCAGCATGTGCTCATCTACGGCCCTCCGGGCGTGGGCAAGACGTGCGCCGCCCGTCTCGTGATGGACAAGGCGAAGAAGAACAGGATATCGCCGTTTAAACGGGACGCCAGGTTTATCGAGATGGACGCGACGTGCATAAGGTACGACGAACGCAATATAGCGGACCCGCTCATCGGCTGTGTGCACGACCCGATATACCAGGGCGCCGGAGCGTTCGGTATAGCGGGCATACCCCAGCCTAAGGAGGGCGCGGTCACCAAAGCACATGGGGGCATACTGTTCCTTGACGAGATAGGGGAGCTTCATCCTTTTCATATTAACAAGCTTTTAAAGGTACTCGAGGACAGGTGCGTGTTTTTCGACAGCGCTTATTATAATATCGACGACAAGAGGACCCCTAAATACATCCACGACATATTTACGCACGGGCTTCCGGCAGATTTCCGGCTTGTCGGCGCAACGACAAAGTCGCCAAAAGAGATATCGCCCGCCATACGTTCACGGTGCATGGAGATATTTTTCAGGCAGCTGTTTCCTGAAGAGATAGTAACGATATCGAAAAACGCCGCGTATAAAGCGGGTTACGCAATAGACGAAGCAGCCGCACAGCTTATAGGCGAATATTCCGAGAACGGAAGGGACGCCGTTAACATGATACAGATGGCCGCTGGAATCGCAAGGGAACAGGGCAGGGAAAACATACTGAAAAGCCATATCGACTGGGTCGTCGAGACCGGGAAATATATAAAGCGCCCGGCGCTTAAACTCGGCAGCACTAACGTAGGCTGCGTGAACGGGCTTGCGGTATACGGCTCAAACATAGGCATGATAATAGAAATAGAGACCGTTGCAGTAAAGTCGATGTTCGGCTCGCTTACGGTCACGGGGCTCATAGACGAAGAAGAAGTAGGGTTTGAGAGCAGGAAATACAGAAGAAAGAGTTCGTCGAAGAGTTCGGTGGAAAACGTACTTACCGCGCTTAAGAAAAGCTTCGGGATAAACACGAGCGAATACTATATACACATAAACCTGCCAGGAAGCGCGCCAATAGACGGCCCTTCCGCGGGAGTAGCCATAGCGGTGTCCGTATATTCGGCGATAACGGGGAAGGTTGTGTCCCCGGGCCTTGCCATGACGGGCGAGATATCGATAAACGGGAGCATAAGGGCGGTAGGCGGAATAAAGGCAAAGATACTTGCCGCCAGGCGCGCAGGCGCCACTATGGTAATAGTACCGGAAGAAAACCTGGAAGAAGCCAAGACCGTAGACGGAGTGCGCATAGTCGGCGTTAACGACATACACGAAGTAATACAATACTCTTTCAGCGCCCAAAGAGATGAGAATGCAATAGAAGGAGTGCTCAGCGCACAGGGGAGAGAGGGCTAGACGATTTTAACGAGCTTAAAATCGGTGGCGTCGCAGGAGACGAGAGTATATTTGACCCCGCGCACAATTCCGGAAAGCGCGCCGCTAATGCTCCCCGCGTGCAGATGCCCGTAAACGACCTGCTCCGCACCGTAAGATTCAAACAGGCCGGTATACAGCGTTTCAGACCCCTGCCTGTCGGAAGGGGGAAAGTGGATCATTCCTATAAGCTTTGCGTCCGGAGCGGACGCTTTTGCGTGCTTCAATGAAGATTCCAGCCTCCCCGCTTCGCGGATGTAAAGCTTTTCGTCTTCATCGGCCTTATATTGATTGTTTACGGGGCAAGTCCAGCCGCGGGACCCGGCAATAACGTATTCTCCAAATATAAAGCTGTTGTTTTGCAGCGCAAAAGTTCTGTTGCTGAGCAGCGATTCTACTTGTGAAAGGGAGCTCCACCAGTAATCATGGTTGCCTTTCATTATAAGCTTTGTGCCGGGAAGGGAGCAGATCTCATCTAAGTCGGCCGCAGCTTCGGCCAGTTTCATAGCCCAGGAAATATCACCCGGTATCAAAACAAGGTCGTCTTCCGTCACGGCGCTTATCCAGTGCTCTTTTATTTTCGACCAGTGCTCAGTCCAGTGGCCTCCGAATATATCCATTGGTTTTGGCAAAGCGCCGGAAAGATGAAGATCCCCTATAGCGAATATGCTCATTGCAATACCTTTTCTATCTCGTCCAGCAGTTCCTGCTGGCCCGTTTTATTGAGCGCGGACACGGCGACAGCCGGGTAATCTGCCGCCATCTTCTGTTTTATCTCTTTTATTCTCTGGAAACGCCTTGTCTTGGCTATTTTATCCGACTTTGTTGCGACGATTATTACATGCAGGCCGAAATATGACGCCCATTCGAACATCTTCATGTCGTCGCCCGTAGGCTCATGCCTTATATCGAGCAGTATGAGCAGCGCTTTAAGATTGCGGCTCGCCTTAAAATAACCCTCTATCATCGCCTGCCACGCGCCCTGCTCCGACTTTGCGGCCTTCGCGAACCCGTATCCAGGGAGATCGACGAGCAGGAACTCATCGTTTATAACAAAGAAATTAACGAGCCTCGTTTTTCCGGGGCTTGTGCTGACCCGCGCCATCTTTTGATTGTTGGTAAGCAGGTTGACAAGCGAAGATTTTCCGACGTTAGACCTTCCGCACAACGCAATTTCAGGCATAGGCAAACCGGGGTAATCTGAAACGGCTTTCATGCTTTTCAGGAAACGCGCGTTTTTTATCTGCATGCATCCACCTTAAAAAATATTTAAATATCCCTTATGGCTGTTGCCAGCACCTCTTTGAGTTCGGAAACGAGTATAAAATTGAGCCTGCGTTTTACCGAAGGGGGAATAGAACTTAAGTCTTTCTTGTTTCCGGAGGGTATTATTATCGTCGTTATGCCCGCCTTAAGAGCGGCCAGTGCCTTTTCTTTGAGGCCGCCTATAGGCAGCACCCTTCCGGTGAGCGTTATCTCGCCCGTCATTGCTATGTCGCTTCTTACCGGCCTGCCCGAAAGCACCGAAACGAGGGCCGTGGCAATAGTTATGCCTGCAGAGGGGCCGTCTTTGGGGATGGCGCCTTCCGGAAGATGTATATGGATATCGGTGTCGTCGATAAAATCGTCTTTTATATCAAACCCGGCGCTGTTAGCGCGCACGTAACTAAGAGCAGCCCTTGCCGATTCCTGCATTACTTCGCCCAGCTTGCCGGTAAGCTCGAGTTTCCCTTTGCCGCGCATCTTTATTGCTTCGACTACAAGAGTCTGACCGCCCGCGGCCGTCCACGCGAGGCCCGTAACCACGCCGACCCTGTCTATGTTTTCCGATTCCGTCTTTAGGTATATAGGCGGCCCAAGATATTTCGTAAGTATATTTTTTGTGACCGAGATACTTTGCTTTTGGTTCGATGCAAGGTCGACTACGCACTTTCGAAATATCGTAGCTATCTTTCTTTCAAGTTCGCGCACACCGGCTTCGCGGGTATAGTTCCTTATTATTTCTATAAGCGCGGCGTCACGCATGCCCGCCTCAGAGGGCAGCAGCCCGTGTGCCTCGCGCTGCTTTGGAATAAGGTGCTCCTTGGCTATGCCTGTTTTCTCGAACTCCGTATAGCTGGAAAGCTCAATTATCTCCATCCTGTCCAGCAGCGGAGCCGGGATGGTATCGTAGGTGTTTGCCGTGGTTAAGAACATAACGTGCTCCAGGCTGAACGGCAGATCGAGGTAATGGTCCCTGAATGAGTTATTAATTTCCGGGTCGAGCACTTCGAGCATGGCGGAAGCCGGGTCGCCTCTGAAGTCGCTTGCCATTTTGTCTATTTCATCGAACAGGAATACAGGGTTCATGCTGCCAGCCTGTTTCATCGAAGAGATGATGCGGCCGGGTATAGCGCCGATATATGTTCTGCGGTGGCCCCTTATTTCCGCTTCATCCCTTACGCCTCCGAGAGAAGTCCGCACAAATTTACGCCCAAGAGCCCGCGCTATAGAGCGCGCAACAGACGTTTTGCCCGTCCCCGGAGGGCCGAGGAAACAAAGTATCGGGCCCCGAAGATCATGTTTTTTCCCGAGAACGGCCAGATATTCGATGACCCTGTCTTTAACCTTTTCCAGGCCGAAATGGTCTTCGTCGAGTATTTTACGGGCGTGCTCGATGTCCAGGTTGTCTTCCGTCATTATGCTCCACGGCAGATCGAGTATCCATTCGATATACGTTCTTATAACGCCAAGCTCAGGGGAGCCCGCTGAGAGGCGCTCCATGCGCGCTATTTCCGTCTCCACTTTTTCACGAATATCGTCTGAAAGGTCTGCTTTTGAGAGCTTTTCCTTAAGCTCTTCGGCGTCTGACTGGACGGAGCCTGCCTCTCCAAGCTCTTTTTGTATAGCGCGCATCTGCTCGCGCAGTACATATTCCTTCTGGGATTTATCTATCTGTTTTCTTACTTTATTTCTTATATCGTTCTCGATAGTCACGACTTCGAGTTCATTAGTGAGTATGCCCACGAGTATCTCGAGGCGCTGGGCGATATTAACGCTCTCGAGAACGCTCTGCTTATCCTCTATATTTACAAGAACGCTTGAAGCGATTATGTCCGCCATCTGGCTGATATCGTCAACGCTGTTTATTGAAGACAGCGTTTCGGTCGT
>CAZJOS010000090.1:3260-9758 GCA_964547655.1 uncultured Christensenellaceae bacterium | reverse complement strand
TTTCTTTAATTTCCAGTATCTTAATGCAGGAAAATGGGGTATGCTTGTAGAAGATAATAAATTGTGAGTTTTTTTACCGTTTGGAGTGAGGTCATTGAACAGTTCAAAGAAAAAATATATCAAGAGGTTGTTTGCAGTATTTATTATAGCTGCGCTCTTAACATCGCTTATAGCCCTGTCGGCGCCTGGCACGCTTGCCGCGGAACAGTCGATAGTGCGCGTCAAGCTTTCGGTGGGCACGGTCTCGCAGCTGAGCTTTTCGCTTAACGGAAACTATGGAGTAAAAGAGAACCCGTATGCCGTCCTCCCTTCGGGGCCTTATACGGTAAAGGCCGAGGGAGGCGCGCTCAAACTTTATTCCGGGGCTAAAGCGCTCTGCATTGGAGATATTATAACCATACAGGAATACAAACCTTCGGGGGAATATAATTACGCGACGCTGAGCACAACGAAATACGGTTCGGGCAATTATCGCGGGAATATTGAGTTCAGGTACAGTTCGGGCAACATCGTCGCTATAAACCATGTGTATATCGACTATTACCTCTACGGAGTGGTGCCTTACGAGATGAGCGATTCATGGCCTATAGAGGCGCTTAAAGTACAGGCCGTCGCGGCAAGAACATACGCGAAACGGTATATGAACGGCAGCGGGTATTACGACGTTGTAGATACCTCGTCGAACCAGGTGTACAGAGGGTTTAACCCTAACCACACGAAAGCAATAAGGGCGGTCAACGAGACCGCAAAGACAGTGCTCGTAAGCGGAAGCGAGCTGGCACAGACATACTTCGCGGCTTCCAACGGAGGGTATGTCGACATACCCCAGCATGTGTGGTCGTCGACCGCGGCTTTAAAGCCTTACCACATAATACAGAAAGACCCATACGATATCCAGAACACTTCAAGCCCTCAGGAAGTGCTTATTTTCCCCAAGGTGATGGAGGGCTCCGCAGGGATAGAGTACAAATATTCGAGCGGCGGCAAGATGGTAACCGGCACGGGCGACCAGGCGGCCAATGCCGAGAGATACCTTAAAATGATGGCGCTGCCCGAGGCAGCCGCTAAAGGGTATATCGCGGCGGTCACCGGCGATATACAGATAGTGGGTATAAACAGCATGAAGGCCCATACGTATGATACGACGTACGGGCAGCATCACGACGTGAAAGATTACAGCGGCCAGAACATATGCGTCGATTTTACGAAGGCCGATGTGACTATGACCGTTCTTGCCAGCAGGAACGCGACACAGGAAGAGCAGGAGTTGACCGGCGAGACGACTGTACAGGAGCAGGTCAACTTAAGCTTTACCATCGATATGCACGAGTATGATAAATCAGGCGGGCTGTATACCGCTTTTCAGAGATCGGAAACGTCATCAAGGCTGCTTACCATAGAAGAGACCGAAACAAGCTGGGATCTGTATCACAGAAGGTACGGCCACGGCGTGGGCATGAGCCAGAGAGGCACACAGGCAAGAGCGAACGCGGGGCAGACATACCAGCAGATACTGTCTTTCTATTACCCGAATACAACATTCGAGGTTTTAAATATAGCACCGCCGGTGCTTGCCGATCTTCCGGATACGACAAATGCGGTGATAGTCAACTGCACAGGCGGCGTAAATGTAAGAAAAACCCCGAACACGAATTATTCGCCGATAGGCAATCTGCCGTGCGGCACCAGGATAACCGTAACGCAGGAGTACGCCACTTCAACGTGGCACAAAATATATTACGGCGGGGCCGACGCATACGTTTACGCTTACTACGTACAGCTTGACCCTGAACCAACGGCAGACCCGACCGGGTCGTTGCCTCCTTCGGAGTCTCCGTCGGCAACAGAATCGACAGATCCTTCCCAGACTGCTTCGGAGTCGCCTTCCGAGACTATATCGAATGAACCCACTGAAACACCCACGCCGACCACGACGCTGACTTCGGAACCCACGCCAACGGCGTCGCCCTCGCCTTCGCCGACTCCGTCAATAGTACAGAACGGCACCGTAACGTCGAGCTACGTCAACGTAAGGAGCGGGCCAAGCACTTCATATAGTAAGCTGGGGTCGATCTCAAAAGGCGGCAGCGTCAGTATAATTGCTGTAGAACCGGTAAAGAACTGGCATAAAATATGGTACAACAACAGGGAAGCGTACGTTTGGGCTGCCTATATAAAGCTTTCAAGCACATTGCCTGCCGCACAGGCAACGGGTACCGTGAACTCGTCGGTTTTAAACGTTAGGAGCGGGCCGGGCACTTCGTATGGCAAGCTTGGGTCGCTATCCAAAGGCGGCAAAGTAGATATAACGAAGGTCAAGTATACATCGAGCTGGCATCAGATAATATATAACGGCAAATTGGCTTACGTTTATGCAAGGTATGTGACCGTCGCTTCACAGGATGAGCCGAGCGCACCCGCCTCGGTATATGCGGTCGTAAACGCCAGCAGGCTTAATTTCAGGAAGTCTGCGAATACAAGCAGCGCTGTTATATGCACTCTGTCAAGAGGAGCTACCGTTCAGGTCCTGGAAAAGGGCACCCAGTGGTATAAGGTAAAATACGGAGGCAAGGAAGGTTATATGTACGCCTCATATTTGAAGGTGCTATCTGCGGTCTACGGCAAAGTAAACATAAGCTCTTTGAACGTGCGCAGCGGGGCTTCTTCTTCCACAACACGGCTGGGCAAATTAAGCGGCGGAACGACTGTCGAGATACTTGAGGCAGGGAGCACATGGCATAAAATAAGGTATGGTTCGTCGGTTGCCTACGTTTACGCGGCGTATATCGATATCCAGTAAGGTAAAGCAGGCCCCGATCGTATAATTATGTATCATATGCGTATATGAGATGTCGTCTTATGTCGAAAATTAACGGCAGCAATTAGTTATCCACCATATTTATAGTGTTATCCACAGTTTTTGGTGGATAACCCGATAGATGCGGAACCGTATAACAAATGCATATATATATATATAGATAAAGAGAGAAAATAAATATAAAAAGCGGCGTTCAGCCGCTTTTTTGTATCCGTTGGCCACAAAATCCTCAGGTTTTTGGGGTGATTGCCGAAGCCTTATCAGAAGTTATTTCTGTCCCTGTAACTCCTGCTGCTGACCGGTTTTTTATAGCCGCCTCTCATAGGCTTTTTCCCTTTGGAACTCCTTGACCCCGATGCTCTCGAGGGTGACCTGCCGCCTCTCCATAGCACGAACAGCGCTACCCCCACGCCTATAACCAATACTGCCAAAACGCCGGCCACGATGAACCAAATGAGCAGCGGATCGGAAGAATCATTGCCGGAAGGCAAGGAGGGCGCACTTTCAAACGGGTCGGCAGTTGCTTGTTCAAAGCTCTGTATGGTAACGGTCATAGGCTCGGTTTCAACTGTGTAAACGTCCCCGTTCCTGTCTTTCGCCGTTAATATAAACTTAAACGACGTCGTCTCGTTTACGTCGGCCGAGCAGCTGATGCTCTGCCTTGCGCCCGCAGCCATTTCGGAGACGGAATATATTTCGCCAATAGAAGGGTCGGCGGTAACGGTCACGTCGCTTAAAGTATAATCGGAATCGTTGGCGATATACCCGGAAAAGTTGACCGACCCTGCGGATGTAAACTCATCCCTGTCCGATTCGATAACTATCTTTAAACCGCTCTTCAATGCTTCCGGGTCTATAGGAAGAAGTATTTTTATCGTATTGGTATCGACGCTCCTGGTCTCACCGGTATGGTCCCTCACCGATACCGTAAATTTAACATCGCTTGAAATATCAAAAGCCCTCTTATATTGCTTCTTAAGTTCAGCGCCCTGAACGAGACTCCTCGCTGGTGCGCCTATATCTTCTCCTTCATATGTAACGGTAAGATTCGTGTAATCTACGTTTCCATCGTTCTTTATGGTAAGCGTAAACGTAACTTCCTCACCGGGCTGGGGATTGGTTTTATCCGCGGTAAGGGACACGACTACATGCCTTTCTTCCTCGGTAAGCTCGAATTGCTGGTTAACGGGGTAATTTTTCTCCTCGGACGACCCGCTTACGGTATAGGTTATATAAAAACTGACCGTCATCGGCTTTGTAAAAGTATATTTATAGGGCCAGGTAAAACTCTTCTTCGAAGGAATAGACCACACCGTAGAGTTTAGCGGGCTGCCTTTTTTAAGAGTATCCGACCATATTTTAATGTTATCGAGAATAACATACCCCTGATTCTCTATTGTAAATGTAAAAGTTATCTGGTCGCCCACAGCCGCCAGCGTCTGGCTTGCCTTAACGGTGCAGGCAATCAGCGGGGTCTGGTCTTTCCCGTTTATCTTTAAGGAAGCGGAATCGCCCTGCTGCCAGCCGCCGTCGGATGCAGTTTTATATTCGGCGGTAAGTGTCTGGATTGTACCCAGCGTACTCTCGGAAACAGGAATATCGACCGATATCTCACCCGCATCGCCCGGAGCAAGCGTCGCACCGTCGCCAAAAGAAAGGGAAGTGCCTCCCACCTTGACGCGGTAGTCGATAAACGCCTCTCCGGTATTGTTTGTTATTGTTGCTGTGGTATTTACCGTATCTCCAATGTCAACAGAAACAGTGTCGGGGCTGAGGCTGATCCCCGCGTCACCCGGGCCCGCCGACGCAGCTCCGCCGAATCCCATAAACGCCGCCGTCATAAGCGCCGTTACTATTAAAACTGATATATATTTTTTCAAAACGTTTCCTCCCTTGAATAAAACGTGCACGACCCCAATAATAATTTCAATTCTATAGCAATCACATTTAAAAGTCAATTAAGACCGAGCCATATAGCATTATTTACAAATGGCGATCATCGTTTAACTGCTCCGAGCAGGTTTTAAGCGGGTTATAAATGCCGTGAGAATTTTTGGATCAATGATAGAAATATTCACTAATGGGAACCGGGCACTGAATTGTTAGTTTAAAAAATCTGATTAATCGATAAATTACCCTATCGCTCTCATTAAATCAGAGCTTCTTATAGCTAACAATTGAGTGCCCGGCTTTTGAACAGCGTTAACGAAAAGACAAACAAATTTATCTGTTGCGATCGTTATCGTTTTGCCTGTTCTGACGATTCTTCTGGTTCTTTCTCTGATCATTCTTCCGGTTTCTCTGGTCATTCTGGTTGTTTTGATTATTCCGGTTACGATCGTTGTCATTCCAGTTACGGTTTTCGTCCATAAAATATCCCCTTTCAATATCTTATATCGCTATTTTCTCATAAAACGAATGCAATATTCAGGTGGCGGATTTTGACCTGACTATAATAGAACCAAATCTTTTTTCAATATTGTAAATAGTAAATACTGAAGCAGGGTATTCGTTAACAAAATCGCGTTTTATTTGCGGCAACTCGGATACAATATCCTTGGAACTAGATTTTTGGATGGGTATATGCTTATAAAAAACGGAAAAATAGTAACGATGGCGGGTAAGACTTACGCCAACGGATGTTTATTGATCGAAGGCACAAAAATAAAAAAAATAGCGCAAAACATAGATTCACAGGAGAATAAAGACTCTTTGGTGATCGACGCGGGGGGCTGCTGGGTAATGCCGGGGCTTATCGACGCCCACTGCCATATAGGCATACAGGAAGAAGGGGTAGGGAAGGAAGGAAACGATACTAACGAGATCTTTGAGCCGGTGACTCCGTATTTAAGGGCTATCGACGCAGTAAACCCTATGGACCCGGCGTTTCACAATGCGATAAAGGCCGGAATAACTTCAATAATGGCGGGCCCCGGAAGCTCCAACGTAGTTGGTGGCCAATTTCTTTTTATGAAGACGCAGGGCAGATGTGTCGACTATATGGCCGTGAAAAATCCGGCGGCCATGAAGATAGCGTTCGGGGAGAACCCCAAGGGAAATTACGGGGACGGAAAGACGATGCCTTCGACAAGGATGTCTTTAACGGCGATGCTCCGTGAAGAGCTTTTTGACGCAAGGGATTATTGCCAATCAAGAAAGGCGGATGAAGGATCTAAAAAAAATTTTAAGCTGGAATGCTGGGCGCCTGTATTTTCGGGGGAAATACCTTTAAAAGCGCATGTGCACAGGGCCGACGATATACTTACGGCGATAAGGATAGCAAAGGAGTTCGGCCTTCGCATGACGCTCGACCACTGCTCCGAAGGCCATCTGATTGCCGAAGAAATAAAACAATCCGGGTTTTCTGCGATACTGGGGCCCAGTCTCGCTTCGAGGAACAAGATAGAGATAAAGTATATGGATTTCAAAACTGCGGGGGTTCTGCATAAGGCGGGAGTAAAGGTCGCGATAATGACCGACCATCCGGTCTCGCTAATACAGAGCCTTCCTGTGTGCGCCGGCATTGCCGCCAAAGAAGGATTAGGGGAGGACGAGGCGCTGAGGGCAATAACCATAAACGCCGCTGAGATATGCGGCGTATCAAAAAGGGTGGGGAGCCTGGAGGAGGGAAAGGATGCGGACATAGCCATATTCGACGGCAACCCTATGGAGATATTTAC
>CAZJOS010000090.1:0-3160 GCA_964547655.1 uncultured Christensenellaceae bacterium | reverse complement strand
CCGAGCGACTTGGGATCGCTTTCAAACATTACGTCAAAGTAATCTTCGAGCATCGCTCTGCAATCTTCGCCGGTTATAAACGAGATGCCGCACCTCGGTATGGCGGAAGCCGCTATCTCCTTTGAGCCCACTATGCCGGCCTGCGCTATATCCGCAGCCGCCGAAGACGTATCGGAGGCAACATATTCTGCCGAGGCCTTTAAGTCGGCCATAAGTTTATCCATTGCGGCTTTGTTTTCCGCGAACTTCCGGCTTACGACCGTTACTCCCATCGGTATGCCTGCGCCCTCTCCGAATATGCTTTTCCATTCTTCGTTTATGTCTATCTTTACTTTGATATCGCTGTTTTTGGCGAGCACCGTGGAAACGAACGGCTCGGGAAGCAGCGCTAACTTAACGTCGCCCGCCGCCATAGCGTTTGCGAGGTCGGCGTGAGACCCCATGAACTTAACGGTGACGTTATCAAGCCCGTTTGCATCGAGTATTTTTCTGAGGACGTATTCGGGCGACGAACCCTGCCCGGTAGCGTATATCGTCTTCCCGGCGAGGTCTGCTGCGCTGCTTACCGTGTCGCCGTTTTCGAGTATATACAAAACGCCCATCGTATTTACAGCTACCGTGCGGATGCTACCCTTCGTTTTATTGTATATCACCGCCGCGAGATTAGAGGGTATGGTAGCCACATCTACTTCTCCGTTTATTATCTTAGGGCTTATCTGGTCGGGGTTTGCGAGCAGAGTGACGTCGTATGCGCTATTGCCAAAAAGCTTTATTATCCCCATGCCGGTCGGCCCCGAGAGTGTTGCAACGGATACGGCGGTCCCTTCGGCAGCCTTATCTGCGCAGGCTCCCAGCAGCGCCGCCGCCATAAACAAAGCCAGTAAAATCAACAATATTTTTTTCATTTTTAATCCTTTCACGAGTTTGAAACTCTTAATAAATTTGTATCCTATATATCCTTTTTGGATATGGACGTCTTTACCTGGACTTCCCGCAAGAGCCCCAGCTTTCCGGTAAGGCTGTTTATCTCGTCAAGTTCGCCTGCAATAGCAATGGTGATAACCGATACTCCGTATTCGGGCATCGGCAGGCCCATGCGGCCCTTTACTATTCCCTTAAAGCTCGCAACGAGAGCGTTGAATTCGCCCTGGGCCCCCTCCGGGTCATGGAGTATCGCGCTGATAACTGCGATCCGTTTCATAAAAGTCTCCTTTAAGTAATTTTCTCCACTAAAAAACCTGCCCCGAAAGGCAGGTCTGAAATACTCGAAAAATACTCGTAACGCAAAGGCTTTGAGCATTTGAAAGCTATTCTACAGCCGCCTTCCGGTCAAGACATATCTCGAACCGTCAGTACAAACGTTTTCAGTTCGTCAGATAAACGAAAGAGACATCTCGCGCTTATCTATGTGAATAATATCACAATCGGGGCTGAAATGCAATACTGTATTATCATTTCAGCTGCAGAACGGTCATGCGTTTTGCAAAGCCAAGGTTTTCATAAAACGGGAACACATCCTCGTTTCCGTCTGCGACCCCGACGGTTATGGTTTCGCATCTGTTCCGCTTCATCCACTCTACGCCCCGGCGCGCAAGAAACGAGCCGAGATGTTTTTTTCTGCATTGCGGTTCTACGTATATTGAATCAAGCTCTCCATGTCCTTTTTCGATGCTGCATATGCAATAACCTGCTACAGCTCCGCCATCATCGTATGCGGCTTCTATCCTTAAACGGTCTTCGGGGAACGTGTAAAATTTAGCGCAGCGTTTTTCAAACGTCTGCTCTTCATAGTGCCGTTTGAAATTGTTTGAGACATTATAATGCTGCTCATTGAGCTTTTCCCACAGCGGTTTTATTATTGCGATATCATTTAAGCCTATTATCTGCGTGTTGTGATCCATACTCTCCCCTTGAGTGGTTTATAAAAATACTGCATAGACAGGTAACCTATGCAGTATTCTGAATTCTCCCAAACTACGGCCCGGAGAAAATTGTGCATTGTCTTCAGTTCAGCTTTTCGCGGGTTTTTTCCTGACAGCCATCAGAATTATGCCGACGATCGCTACGATTGCTCCGGCAATGACCCATACAAGGTACGATTGAAGATCAAAGATCTTCATACTTGCTTCGAACGCAAATACCGGATCGATTAAACCTGCCACCTGAACGACGCCGTAAAGAGCTCCGACAACGCCTACAATTGTTAGGATAACACCAACGACCAACATTTAGACATCCTCCTTGATTTATACTATAAATTATCAGGAACCATAAATCATTATATAGTATATTCTCAGGATTGCAATATTATTTCATATCATTCCAGCAAACAAGAGATATAATAACATTTAACTGTAATGTATATACATAGCAAAGAACATCGATTCGAAACATAAAACAATCTTTTGTTAGCCTCACAAACCGGCAGGAAAACCCTTTACAAGGAAACACATTGCCGTTATAATGAGGATTAATATTTTAAGCTTTAACGCGGGACCAGGCCCGTACGGGGACTGTAAAGCGAGCGGGGATAAGGTGAAAGCCCCGACATGAAGCGTACGGAGATATCGCCCGCTATGCCTTCCGGCTGAAAGAAAGCCTTAAGCCGGAACGATTCGCGCCCGTTACGGCGCGCTGAAGGTACGGGATTATAGACCCCGTAATTTTGGGTGGTACAGTGAGAGATGCGTCTTGCCCCGATAGGGTAAAGGCGTTTATTTTTATTTGAGAACAGATATGGGGAGAGACAAATGCTTTACAAACAGGTAGACAAAGACTTGAATTTCCAGGACAGGGAACTTAGTATACTAGAGTTCTGGAAACAAAACAGTATTTTCGAAAAGACCGTGGAGAAAGCAAAGGGATGCGAGCCCTACACGTTTTACGACGGGCCGCCTACGGCGAACGGCAAGCCGCATATAGGGCATATTTTGACGCGCTGCATAAAAGACCTGATACCGCGGTACAGGACGATGAAGGGATACGATGTGCTGCGCAAGGCGGGCTGGGACACTCATGGCCTTCCGGTAGAGCTCGAGGTGGAAAAGCTTTTGGGTCTTGACGGAAAAGACCAGATAGAAAGTTACGGCGTAGAGCCGTTTATTGCCGAGTGCAAAAAGAGCGTCTGGAAGTATAAGGGCGAATGGGAAAGGATGTCGGA
>CAZJOS010000089.1:0-9822 GCA_964547655.1 uncultured Christensenellaceae bacterium | reverse complement strand
TCGCCCAGCAGCCTTTTGGCTTTCGCCATATGGCCGGGGTACCATTGAATGTCCAAACTATACACTCCAATAACGATATGACTCGCAGGAGGGCACGGAGGCCCTCCACTACGGTTCGTAGTAAGTTTTGTTCATTATATCATTAAAAAGAAGAAGAAACCAATTTGCCTTAGTTCAAAAATGAGGCAATACCCGCCAAACGCAGCAGCGGGAGCAAACAAAAAGAGCCTTTTAGGCTCCTTCGTTATCTCTGTTCTTTAAGTTTCGCGGCTTTGCCGACGCGGTCGCGCAGATAATACAGCTTTGAACGTCTTACTTTGTTGCTCCTTACCTTCTCTATGCTGGCAACTTTGGGCGAGTGTATCGCGAACGTGCGCTCTATACCTATGCCGAACGATACGCGGCGGACTGTTATAGTCTCGCGGATGCCGCCGTTTTTCATGGCGATCACGTATCCCTCAAAGCTCTGCAGCCTCTCCTTCGTGCCCTCGACAACCTTCACGAACACCTTTACGGTATCGCCGATTTTAATGTCTGGCAGATCGGTGCGCATTCTTTCTTTTTCAATGGCTTTGATGACGTTATCCATATTGATTCCTCCTTATCCTCCAGGCGTTCGTAATCGCTGTTGTCCAAAAGTATTTACTTTTGGGAACATTTTTTCGAAAAGAGGACCGCCCTAAATCAACTAAAGGATTATAACACAAGGGTAAAATCATGGCAAGTGCTGATTTGATTTTATTGTATGGTTCCGGCAGCAACATATCATAAAGCGTGCATTTACGAATTATTTCTCTTGACTATTTGCGTATCAGATGCATATAATGTTAAAAATACTTCAGGAGATAAATATGGGCATCGCAGCCAACCAAAAATCTTATATCTTCTCGTTTACCGGCCGGAGCTATTATGGCTTCGGATATTTTGCGTACAATGGGAATATAGGGTTTCAAAGAGGTAAGGCTGCTAAAAGCTTAAAATAGTAACACTCGTATATGAAGGAGCCAAAACCATGGCTCCTTTTTTAGTTTAAAAATAGTTTTGGAGGGATCGATATGATAATCGTACTGAAACCGGACGCGGAACGGCAAAAGGTAAAAGAACTCATAGACACGCTGGAAAACGAATACAAGCTTGAAGTACAGCGCATGGATGGTGTAAACTATTCCATATTGGGACTTATTGGCGACACATCGGCCGTCGATTTAGAGCCGCTCGAAGAGCGCGACGTGGTAAAAAAGGTGCTGCGCGTGCAGGAGCCTTACAAAAAGGTGAACCGCGCGTTCCACCCCGACAATACCGTCGTTTCGGGCGAAGGTTTCGAGATAGGCGGGCAGCGCCTCGCGATAATAGCGGGGCCGTGCGCTGTGGAGAGCGAAGAGCAGATAGTCTCGCTCGCGAGGAAGGTAAAGGCGGCGGGCGCCAATATGCTGCGAGGGGGCGCTTTTAAGCCGCGTACGAGCCCGTACAGGTTTCAGGGCCTCGGCAGCGAAGGGCTTAATTTGCTCATAACGGCGAAGAAGGAAACGGGGCTGCCAATTGTGTCGGAGATAACGGGCGTAGACATGATAGACGAGTTTGTGGAGAAGGTAGACCTCATACAGGTCGGCGCGCGCAACATGCAGAATTTCGTGCTGCTGCAGGAACTCGGCAAATGCCGCAAGCCCGTTATGCTAAAGCGCGGCCTTTCCGCCACGATAGAGGAATGGCTCATGTCTGCCGAATACCTGCTTTCCGGCGGCAACGCGCAGGTAGTGCTGTGCGAGCGCGGCATAAGGACGTTCGAGACGTATACGCGCAACACCCTCGACTTAAGCGCGATACCCGTCGTGAAACGCCTGAGCCATTTGCCCGTTATAGTAGACCCGAGCCACGCCACAGGGCTTTGGTGGGCGGTGGAGCCTCTCTCCGTAGCGGCAATATGCGCGGGCGCCGACGGGCTTATAATCGAGGTGCACGAGCAGCCTGCCGAAGCGCTTTCTGATGGACAGCAGTCGCTGATTCCCGATAAATTTTCCAAGGCCGCAGAAAAAATAAAAGGGGCCGCGGAGCTTATGGGAAAGGTCATCTGACGAATGGAGGATGGATTTAGGAACTCGAAAGTACTGATAGCGGGGCTGGGGCTCATTGGAGGCTCGGCCGCGAAGGCGCTTAAAAACTCAGGATACCCGGTATACGGGTACGACCTCAATGCCGATACGCTTACGCGGGCTTTTGCGGAAGGGGTAATAGCCAAAGGGTACTCGAACATAGCGGATATCCCCGAAATGGATATGATGCTCTGCTGCCTGCCCCCCCGTAACGCAGCGCCGTTTTTGCGGGAAGCGCGGACTCACCTTAAAAACGGAGGCGTATTCGCGGAGACCGGCGGCCTTAAAGAAGGGATAACGCACGAATTGGCGGCGATACTCGAGGGCAGCAGGGAACTGCTGTCGCTGCACCCCATGGCGGGCAAGGAGAAATCAGGCTACGAGCATTCGGAGGCAGCGCTGTTCAAAGGCTGCGTTCTGATACTGACTCCCACCGAAAAGACGGGGCTCGCCGCGCTCATGTGGGCCAAAGAGCTTGCGCAGGCTTTCGAATGCTGCGATATACTCGAGCTTGCGCCGGACAAGCACGACGAAGTGATAGCGCGCGTAAGCCATTTGCCGCATATGCTCGCCCTCGCCGTGCGCTCGATGGATAAAAACGGATACTACAAAAAGTTCGCGGGCGGGAGCTACCGCAGCGCCACGCGCGTTGCCGACATAAACCCCAAGCTCTGGGCTGAACTTTTTACCAATAATAAAAACAACCTAAAAAAGAGCCTCTCGGTATTTAAAGAGAGCCTTGAAAAACTCGAGGAAGCGCTTGACGACCCGGCCGGGCTTGAAAAGATGCTGGGCGATATATCAGATAATCAGGGGGAATAGCATGGAGGCCTTAAAAATAAAAGGGGGCATGGGCGAATACGGCGTGAATATCGGGCGGGGCTTGCTGGAAAGCGTGCCTGATATGCTTAAAGAAGCGTACCCCGGCAGCCGGTTCGCTGTGGTCACCGACAGCAACGTCTGGGGATATTACGGGAAGCGGTTTTCGGCCGCTATGAGCGGCGCCGGATTGAATCACGACGTGCTCACCGTCGAGCCCGGGGAGGGCTCTAAGAGCGTCGATACTTATGCAGGCGTATTGAGCCGCCTCGCCGCTCTTTGCTATTCGCGTTCCGATATCATCATAGCTTTCGGAGGAGGCGTTGTAGGCGACCTTGCTGGGTTTGTTGCCGCCACGTACCTTCGCGGCGTAAAGTATATACAAATGCCCACGACGCTGCTCGCCCAGATAGACAGCTCGGTGGGCGGCAAGACTGCCGTGAACCTGCCCGAGGGCAAAAACCTCGCCGGGGCGTTCTATAACCCTTCCGCCGTATATATTGATACCCATCTTTTAAAGACGCTCCCGGAGGAGGATTTTGCGGGCGGCATGGCCGAGATGATAAAAGACGCGCTTATCAAAGACAAGGCAATGCTCGACGTCATCGACAGTAATAATATAACCGCTGATTCGCCCCAGCTTGAAAGTCTTATCCTTGGCTGCCTTGCAATAAAGCGCGGCGTCGTTGAAGCCGACGAGAGGGACAAAGGCGTTAGGATGCTCCTCAATTTCGGCCACACCATAGGCCACGCGCTCGAGCGCATATGCGCAAGTAGCGGCGGCCATATAACGCATGGGCAGGCTGTCGCAAGAGGCATGGCTGCCGTTACCGTTATAAGCGAGCGCGAAAAGCTGACGGATAAAGGCACCGCGTCTTACATAGTACAGCTGCTCAAAAAATACGGCCTCCCCTGCTGCCTCGGCGGTTTCGACCGCAGAGAGGTGCTCGAGGGTATATTCGTAGACAAGAAAAACCTTGATGACAGGCTGAACCTTATACTATTAAAAGAACCCGGCGTTTCGTTCATCCATCCCGTAAGCAGGGATGAGATGGCCGAATATCTGCTTAAGGACTGAAGATGGACGTTACCGTATACCCTTCAAAACTAAACGGAAGCTTTACGGCTCCCCCCTCTAAGAGCGACGCGCACAGGGCTGTGCTGGCGGCGGCTTTTGCGCGCGGAAAAAGCGTAATAGAAAACGCCCAGCTTTCAAGCGATATAACCGCAACTATAAAGGCCTGCGAGGCGTTTGGGTGCAATATAACCGCCCGGCCGTCCGGCAGATATAACACGCTTTATATCGACGGAGGTCTGAAGCCGCCGGGAGAAGCTGAAATCGACTGCGCGGAATCCGGCTCGGCTCTGCGGTTCCTTATACCCATAGCGTGCACTATGAAAGGCAGAAAGGCTTTCACGGGCAGCGCGCGGCTCCCCTTCCGCCCCATAGACGAGTACCTGAAAATATTCGACAGGCAGGGCATCAAATACGATAAGCCTGAAGGCAGAAACCTGCCGCTTACCGTTGAGGGAAAACTTAAGAGCGGAGAGTACGTTATCGGCGGCGGCGTAAGCTCTCAGTATATAACCGGGCTGCTTTTCGCCCTGTCGCTGCTCGACGGTGATTCGAGGATAACCGTTACGGGAAACTTCGAATCTAAGGGCTACGTTGATATGACGCTCGACACGCTGGTGAAATTCGGCGTGGATATAGGCGTAAGCGGAAACATCTATAGTATCAAAGGAAATCAGCAATATAAGCCGCGGCGTATGGCTGTGGAGGGAGATTATTCTCAGGCTGCGTTTATAATAGCGGGAGCGGCGATAAACGGGGACGTAACGATAGACGGGCTCGACCCCGCGTCGCTGCAGCCCGACAGGGCAATTATAGATATAATGCGGCGCATGGGAGCCGATATCAGGCAGGACAATAACGCGTTTCACGTAATGAGATCGCAGCTTCACGGCACAGACGTCGACGTGTCGCAGTGCCCCGACCTTGTTCCGCCTATAGCGGCCGCAGCCGCGGCAGCGCAGGGCACGACGCGGATACTGAACGCTTCGCGGCTGAGGGTTAAGGAATCGGACAGGCTACACGCGATAGCCGTCAATCTTAAAAACATAGGAATAGACTCGGAAGAATACTCAGATTCTCTTATTATCCGCGGCGGGAGGCCCCGCGGCGGAGAGATCGAGTCGTTCACTGACCACAGGATACCGATGGCGTTTTCGATGATAGCGCTCGGGTCAGAAGCCATAACAATAAAAGGGGCGGAGTGCATATCAAAGTCGTGGCCCTCGTTTTTTGAGGATATAAAGGCGCTGGGAGGTAAAGCGGAATGAGCGTTTGGGGTAAAAACATAACCGTGGACATATTCGGAGAATCGCATGGGCCTTCAATAGGGGCAGTAATAAGCGGGTTGAAACCCGGCGTGCTGCTCGATATGGATAAGATACAATCTATGCTTGACCGCAGGAAGGCCGGAAGCGAGGAATGGTCTACAAAGCGCGGGGAGCCGGACGTGTTCAGTGTGATAAGCGGGCTTAAAGACGGGCGCACCACGGGCGCTCCGCTGTGCGCCGTATGCGAGAATAAAACAGCGCATTCGAGCGATTACCCCGAGGGGTTGAACCGCCCCGGCCATGCCGATTACACCGCGAGCGTGCGCTACGGCGGCCATAACGACCCCCGCGGAGGCGGCGCCTTTTCAGGCAGGCTCACCGCTCCGCTCGTGTTCGCGGGAGCGGTCGCGGCGCAGATATTAGAGCCTGTCGGCATATACGCAGCCGCGCATATAAAGCAGATAGCGGACGTTCACGACACTGGTTTCGATATGACGCTTATTTCGCCTGAGCAGGCCAATGGTTTAAAAGCGAGCCGCTTTCCGCTTATAGACGAAACGAAAAAACAGAAAATGCTAAGCAGGATAACGGGCGCCGCGGCTGAGGGCGATTCCGTTGGAGGCGTAATAGAGTGCGCGCTGTGCGGAGTGCCCGCCGGGCTGGGCGGCGAGTATTTCGGCAGTATAGAGAGTACGCTCTCTTCCATACTGTTTGCGATACCCGCCGTAAAAGGAGTATCGTTTGGCGCGGGATACGCGTTCGCGGACATGACCGGCAGCGAGGCAAACGATGCTTATGCGATAAAAGACGGCAAAATAGTGACGCTTACCAACAACAACGGAGGCATACTCGGCGGCATAACAAACGGCATGCCGATAGTATTTGAGGTCGTAATAAAACCTACGCCCTCTATATCGAAGCCCCAAAGGACCGTAAACTTAAACACGCTCGAACCGGAGACCATAGAGATAAAGGGAAGGCACGACCCGTGCATTGTGCCGCGCGCGGTGCCTGTAATAGAAGCGGCTGCGATGATTGCGATATTAGACCTTACAGCGGGTATCAGAAGGGATATATAATGGGGTACGATGAGGAATTGGGCGCCCTTAGGGAGCGCATAGACAAAATAGACGAACAGCTCACTTCCCTCTTTGAGCTAAGGATGGACGCGGTAAAAGAAGTGGCGGCAATCAAAAGCGAATACGGCATGCCGGTACACGACGCGGCGCGCGAGGATGCCGTAGTTGAGCGCGCCGTATCGAGGCTTAAAAAAGAAGAGTACGGCGAAGACATAAAGAGCTTTTACCGCTCGCTTATAGATATAAGCAAGGCAAGGGAAAGGCGCGAAATAACGCCAGCACCCATAAGCCCTTATGCGGAAAAAGAGCGCGTGGGGTATCTCGGTATACCTGGCTCTTTCTCACATATCGCCGTGAGCCATGCGTACGAGAATTCCGAACTTATAAGTTTCGATACGTTCGAGGGGATTTTCGAAGGACTCAAAGAAAATAAAATAAGCATTGCGATGCTTCCGGCGGAGAACACCGAGACGGGCAGCATCACGGCGGTAGTAGACCTGCTCGCGAAATACGGGTTCTTCATCGTAGCGGAAAAGCTGCTCATGGTCTCGCAGAGCCTGCTGGGGGTAAAGGGCGCTTCGGCAAAGGATATCAAGGTGATATATTCACACCCCGAGCCGCTCGCGCAATGCAGCGCTTTTCTCGCGGCGCATAAGGGGATAGAGGAACGGCCGGCTTTAAGTACGGCGCAGGCGGCAAAGTTCACAGCGGATACGGGCGATAAAGCTATAGCCTGCATAGCGTCTTCAGAAGCCGCGGACATATACGGCCTTGAAGTCATCGACGAAAACATACAGAACAGCGACAGCAACTGCACGAGGTTCGTTGTGATCGCGCGGCAGCCCGTGAGCGGTAAGCAGTGCGACAAGACGAGCATCGTATTCATGGTGGAGCACAGGCCGGGCTCTCTTTTTGAGATACTTAAGGCATTTTCTGACGGAGGCGTCAACATACTCAAGCTCGAATCGCGCCCCATAAAGAGCCGCCCGTTCGAGTATATGTTTCACCTCGACTTCGAAGGCAGCCTAACTGACTCAAACGTCGCGGCGACTATAGAAACGGTAAAAGGCAAAGCCGCGGATTACATTTTCCTCGGCTGCTATAAGAGGGAGGCAAGATTATGAAAGCGGGGCTTTTGGGTGAAAAGCTTTCCCATAGTTTCTCTCCCGACATCCATCAGAGTTTTTACCGCCTCACGGGAAAAGAGGGAAGCTATACGTTATTCGAGTGCCCGGGAAACAGGCTGTGGTCTTTCACCGATATCCTTAAACGTTTGGGCTATACGGGCGTGAACGTGACGATACCCTACAAGACACGTGTGATCAAATACCTCAACGGGCTCTCGGACGAAGCCGCCGCCATAGGCGCGGTAAATACGATAAGTTTCAGGGACGGCAAAGCGTACGGATACAACACCGACTGCTATGGGCTGAAAGCTCTCATAGATTCCGCGGGCGTTAAAGTAAGCGGCGCTTTTGCCGTGATACTCGGCACGGGAGGCGCGGCGCGGTGCGCTCTTAAACTGCTTCGCGACATGGGCGCGGCAAAGGTCTTTACGGCAAGCCGCAGCCCGCAGCAGGCGGACGCGGTATTCGACGCAATAAGCTACGGGGAACTCGACGCCCTCCCACATATCGATATACTGGTAAACACCACGCCGTGCGGCATGTACCCCGATACACAAGGGTGCCCCGTGACGCCTTCAGTAATAAAAAAGTGCGGCAGCGTTTTAGACCTTATATACAATCCGGCTGAAACAAAGCTGCTGGCGCAGGCAAGGGAATTCGGTATAAAGGCGTCGGGCGGACTGCTCATGCTGTGCAGCCAGGCCGTAAAAGCGCAGGAGATATGGAACGGCGAAACATACGGCCCTGAAATATATAACGGCGTATACGAGCATATGCGAAAGAAGATAAATAAAACAGACGACGCCCCTGAACCGTCAAAGGATGAATGGGGTAAAAATATCGTGCTTACCGGCATGCCGGGCAGCGGAAAGACAACGGTGGGAAGGCTGCTCGCGAAGACGCTCGGCATGGGCTTTACCGATACCGACGCCATGGTGGAAAAATCGCATGGCGCCATACCCGATATATTCAGCCGCGAGGGCGAAGCCGCTTTCAGGAAATACGAGAATGACGCGGCGTTGGAAGCTTCCACTATGAGCAACGCCGTAATATCGACGGGCGGCGGGATAATACTCGATAAAACCAATATGGACGCGCTGCGCGGGAGCGGTACCATAGTGTTCATCGACCGGCCGCTTGAAATACTTTTAAGCGAGACGGACACGTCGGGGCGGCCGCTGCTTGCGGACGGTAAAGAAGCCATAGAGGCGCTTTACAGGGGGCGGTACGGGCTGTATACATCGTATGCCGACATAATACAGCAAAACGCCTCCGACGCGCAAAACTGCGTTTCGGAATTAATAAATAAACTGGAGGAACTATGATGAAAGTACTCGTTATAAACGGCCCTAATATAAACATGCTGGGCGTCCGCGAACCACAGGTCTACGGCAAAAGCGATTATCCCGCGCTGCTGGCAATGCTCGATGATCTGGCGAAAAAGCACGGCATAACCATAGACTCATACCAGTCTAATATAGAGGGCGAGATAGTTGATAAGATACAGCAGGCGCGCGGCGAGTACGGCGGCATCGTAATAAACCCCGCCGCTTACACTCATTACAGCGTGGCGATACTCGACGCGCTTAAAGCCGCCGGAGTGCCCGCCGTGGAGGTGCACCTTTCCAACATCGCCGGGCGCGAGGAGTTCCGCCACAAGTCGGTCACTGCCGCGGGCTGCATAGGGCAGATTTCCGGTCTGGGTTTCGATTCGTACTATCTCGCAGTCGAAGGGCTCATTAGATATCTTGAAAAACGCCAGGAGAGTAAAGCATAATTAACTATGGAAATAATCAAGATCACCAAAGACAAAAAGAAATACATCGATCTGCTGCTGCTGGCAGACGAGCAGGAAGACATGGTAGATAAATATCTCGGGCGCGGCGATATGTTCGTTCTTGAAGATAACGGGGTAAAAGCCGAATGCGTGGTAACAAAAGAAGCGGACGGCGTCTACGAGCTTAAAAATATCGCGGTAGTTCCCGAACACCAGGGAGAAGGCTGCGGAAAGGCCCTGATCGAGTTCCTGTTTTCTTACTACGGCGATTGCAGGACTATGTTTGTCGGTACGGGCGACAGCCCTGCTATCCTGTATTTTTATAAGAAATGCGGTTTTACTGAGTCGCACCGCGTTAAAAATTTCTTCACCGATAACTACGACCACCCGATGTACGATAACGGAAAGCAGCTTGTGGATATGATATATCTTAAGAGAGAACGCTGAAAGCCGTTTTACTGATACAAAGAAGCGGCCGCGCCGCTCCTAAGAGCAGGCGGGCCGCTCTAAAATCTTTTATAGTGTATGCCCTGTTTATTTTCTGTAACTGTAAACCGTCCTGCGGCGGCTGCTTAATTGCTTTCTCC
>CAZJOS010000088.1:0-9857 GCA_964547655.1 uncultured Christensenellaceae bacterium | reverse complement strand
CAAAAGAAGCAGGTATTAGCCGTTTGAGGTGTCTAGTTTTCAATGCCCGTATCAAAGAGCATACAACAAAAACTTAAGCCGCAATTCCAAGGCTTATTTTTCGTTGCCGTATAACCCAAACTATAGTTTTATTAGGATGCTGTATAAATTGACTATCATGGACAGCCCCCTGTGTTTTCTTCTATCAGATATTCGCGTCTCTTACGTTTATGCCCTTATTCACGCCTTTGGCCATATGCTTTGCTTTGCGTTTGCCGCGGGATGCTTTAAAGTACAGCGTCATAAAGATCAAAAATCCCGCCAGCAGCATGGCGCCCGCCGCTCCTGCCGCAATAACAATAGGGAACTCCAGTGTTACGGATGATCCGTCCTTTAATTCTCCGGGTGATACAACAGGTTCCTCTGTGGGTTCCGGCGTGGGCGCGACTGTCGGCTCAGGCCCGGTTTCGGGCGGCGCAATGAAGCGCTGCACCGATTCGTCGACCGTATTATACAGGTATAATCCTCTCTCGCCTGCGCCGTTGCGGGCATATACGAGGTATACGGTGCCGTCCGAATCCTTCGCTTTCCACGCGGGCACGTCTTTCCCCTTCCAGTTAAAAGCGGCTTCCTCGTACCCTTTGGGCGCTTCTATGTTTTCCTCCGGCCATATGAGCGTAAAGTTGGCCGAAACCGACGCGACGGTGAGATACGGGAAAAGATTATTCTTTTCCTTATCGAAGATATAATATCCGGCGTTTTCACCGCCTGCCTCAGACAGGTAGAGCACGGTAATATCCTCGCTGTCGGGTATCCCTGCGCCTTCCAGATATTCGCCGTTGTAATCGACCTGTTTATCCACAAAGCCCGCGGGCATAGTAAGGCTGCTGAGTGAAGGCCATATATACATCTGGTTGGCCGCACCCAAAACGTTCTGGGCGGCTACGCCCGTCTTCGAAAAGTCGATCGGGTCTTTGACCGTATCTCCTTCCGTAGCATGCGGAGTATCCGTAACCGTTATGCTCACGCCCTCTTTCGTGTCTTCAAGCGCATTCCCGTCGTAATCCAGTACGTTATCCATAGATACCTTGATTTCCGCGGTGCCTTCGCCCAATGCCACGAATTTGATTATTGCCGTCAGAGAAGAAGACCCGCCTTTTTGCGCCGAAACGAGATTTATATATCCGTCGGAGGCCCCTCCGTTGCTGCTTACATATTTAAGCACCGCGGGGTCGTATGTATAACTTCCGTCCGCCACGGCTATATGCCTGCCCGATACTACAACGGTGAGGGTAACGGTATCTCCGACTTTGACCTCAGTAGAATCGGCTGTCACGGAAAGGCCGGCGGCAAAGGCGACGGCCGGGAATGCCAGCAAACATATTAAGGCCAATGAAACGGCGAATACGCTCCGCCCCCTTGATCTTCCGTTCATTCAGTTTTTCCTCCCTGCTGATCTATAGAGCCAGCCCCGTGTATATATTTTAACAGCCGCAGTACGTCAAGGCTGTCTGCCTTCCCGTCGTGGTTTACGTCGGCAGCCTCAAGGTATACGCCCGCCAGTTTTTTTGTATTAAGAAGATGCTGACGCAACGCGTCGAGATCTTTCTGGCTTATCTTCCCATCTCCGGTCACATCGCCATAGATCACGGCCGGAAGATCGAAATATGAAGTGCCGTCTCCGTATATCGTCCGCATAAAATCGCCCGTTGAAATATCGTCAAACTTCTTTTCGTTTCCTTTTGCCGAAAAAACGCCCGTATCTCCTTCTTTCGCGGAAATACCGGAGAGAAGCTTATCGGGAGTCGTTCCCGGCTTTATGCCGCATATAAAGGAACTTGAAATAATATATTTATTGCTGGTAAGCGCGGGCGCCGATTCAAATGTGCCGAAAGTGCAAAGCTTCGTGTTAACATAATAAAATGCAAGTATCTCAGTATAAGTCTGTCCGTCGGTGGCGCGCTGCTGCGCGCTGCGTTGGGAAAGGCCTATCCCATGTCCGAACCGGCGGTTCGTCAGGAACCATCCCTCATACTTTTTACCGTCTTTTGTCTCAAGCGTGCCCGCTTCAGCTCCGCGCATACCGAGACTGCGTTTTTTATTAAAGATGCCTTTCAAGTTCTCATCAGAGTAAATAAGATCGCTGAACGTGATAGTAACAGTAAGCTGCCCCGTCTTTCCGTCTGTCGAGGATACCATAAGAACAACGTCCGCCTTTGTATAGCATCGGCTCGGAGCGTCGTATCTGGCGTCTTTCCCCTTAACACGCACTGTCCCAAGCAGTTCGACCTCCTCACCCGCGGCTTTGTTCGCACTCTGCTGCAGTATATCGAGAACGATCTCGTCCATAAGCGGCTTTGTTTTGGAATTAAATTCGGATGGTATGAAAGACTTATCTTCCAGGCTGTAAGGGTTCTTCAGATCATATGTATCGTCTGCCTGGATATAATAGGGCAGATCATTTTTCCACCTGTAGCCCGTGGGATCGGTCTGGCCTCCGTTTGACGCGGAGTAAAATGTCTGGATAATGTCGCCTTTATATGTCATGACCTGTCCCGCAGTCTCGTCCACCGCTTTTATTACTCTCGTATATCTGCTGGCATAACCGTGATATACCTGATCTCCGGACGTGTCCAGAATATCGTATGCTCTTGAGCGGTAAACAGAGCAATTATAAACCGCGTAGCCTCTCGCGCTTACAGCCTGCGCTTTTAGGGCATCGATAGGATACGTATTGCTCATCTCGTGCGCTATCACGCCGTAAAGGTAGTGCTCTATCGGCAATGTGTTTATCGCGCGTATGCCGCCTTTTACTACGTCGAAGGAAATGTTCCCAAGATATGTGCACGTTCCGTAACGGGAGTTTCTCAATCTTATATATGAAGACGTACCGCTGTAATCATTGCTTGCAAGCGTAATAGTAGATGCCGAAAAAGTATTGCCGCCCGATTCGATAACCGGCCTGTTCCCGACAACTGATATCCTGATCTTATCAGACTTAAATTCGAAGGACGGGTCTTCCTGAAGGTAATAATCTCCTATGATGGTTATATCCATAGTTTTAGGGGAGCCCAGTGAGAGAAGTACGCGTATATCCGAATAAAACGCGGCGGCATAAGCAGGCTTAACACTAAATGAGAAAGTGAATGCCAGAATAAGAGCGATAGCTGATATTATATATCTCTTGCTTTTCTTCACAATATATTCCTGTCCCCGCCACCAAAAGCTTTTCAGTCTGAATATGCGACGAATAATTGCACTGAAAAGTTCCCTTTTTAAAGCAACCTATAATCAATGCTTTCCACAGTAAAACGCTTACGTTTATGATACAGTGTAAACCGCTTCCAGTCAATGATTAAATGCCGGCCTGCTTTTTCACGCCTTATTTGTTTTCATCGTAAGCGCTATCCGCTTGCGCTTTAAATCGACCTCGAGCACTTTAACCTTTACTATATTGCCTACCTTAACCACTTCGGAAGGGTGCTTTATATACCTGTCGGCCAGCTGCGATATATGCACAAGGCCGTCTTCGTGCACGCCTATATCAACGAACGCCCCAAAATCTATAACGTTGCGCACCGTCCCCGTAAGCTCCATTCCGGGTTTTAAGTCTTCGAGCTTTAAGAGGTCTTTGCGCAGCAAGGGAGGCGGCAGACTCTCGCGCGGGTCGCGCCCAGGCTTTTTAAGCTCGGCCGCTATATCGCGCAGCGTCGGTACGCCGACGCCTATTTTCTTTGCGAGCGTCTCCGCGTCCTGCTCCTTTATCGCCGTCAGTTTGCCTTGTTTCACGTCCTCCATCTTATAGCCGCTTATCGATACGAGCTTGCGCGCCGCCTCGTAGCTTTCGGGATGCACCGCCGTGTTGTCGAGTATCTCCTCGCTTTCCGGCACCCGGAGGAACCCCGCGCACTGCTCGAACACTTTTTTGCCGAGTTTGGGCACTTCGAGCAGCTCCATACGGCTCTTAAAGCGCCCTTTGCTCTCGCGGTACGCTACTATGTTTTTGGCGATGGCGCTGTTGACACCTGCAATATGCGAAAGGAGCGTATGCGACGCGGTGTTGAGGTCTACGCCCACCGCGTTGACGCAGTCTTCCACGACCCCGCCCAAAGCCTCTTCGAGCCTTACGGCGGGCATATCGTGCTGGTACTGCCCCACGCCTATGGCCTTCGGGTCTATCTTTACGAGCTCCGCAAGCGGGTCCTGCAAACGCCGGGCAATAGACACGGCGCTGCGCAGCGATACGTCGAATTCCGGAAACTCCTCCGCGGCAAGCTTCGAAGCGGAGTATACGGACGCCCCCGCCTCGCTCACCACCATATACGAAGCAGGATATCCCATCTCATTGAGCACCCCGGCCGTGAATTCTTCCGACTCGCGCGAGGCCGTGCCGTTGCCTATAGCAATTGCAGTTATATTAAAATCTTTTATCAGCTTCTTTACTGTTTCTCCCGCTTCCTCTGCGCGGTTCTGCGGCGGCGTCGGATATATTACCGCGGTATGCAGCACCTTGCCCGTTTCACTGACGACCGCGAGCTTGCAGCCGGTGCGGTAGGCCGGGTCGAGGCCCAGCACATTCCTGCCCTTTACGGGAGGCTGAAGCAGCAGGTTCTTTAAATTAATCGCGAACACTTTTATAGCCTGCTCAGCCGCGTTATCGGTAAGCTCATTGCGTATTTCCCTCTCGATCGCAGGGAATATGAGGCGCGCAAGAGCGTCCTCTCCGGCAGCTTTTACTATGCGCGAACTGTCGCTGTTTCCTTTGACGAATGCCCTCCAAACGAACGCTTCCATCGCTTCTTTCTCGGCTTTGAGCTTTACCTTCAATACCTTTTCGCGCTCGCCCCTGTCTATGGCGAGCACCCTGTGGCCGGGTATCCTGCTCACGGGCTCAGAGAATTCCTTATACATGGCGTACGTGCTGTCGTCTTCGCAGTCGGAAGATACGTCTATAGTGCCGTTCTTCCTGAAATACTCCCTTAAATCTTTTCTAAGCGCGGCGTCGTCGCTTATGTTTTCCGATATGATGTCGGACGCGCCCTGCAAAGCTTCTTCCGCGTCCTTAACGCCTTTGTCTTCATCTATATACTTTTCCGCCTCCTCGAAGGGCTTAAAGCGCGGGTCCTGCTTCATTATCTCCATCGCGAGAGGCTCCAGGCCTTTTTCTTTAGCGACCGAAGCCCTCGTTTTGCGCTTTGGCCTATAAGGACGGTATATATCCTCTACCTCGGCCATGGTTACGGCCGCCGCGATAGCGGCAGCTATCTGTGCCGTCATCTTGCCGGCTTCCTGTATTGAAGCCGTAACTTCCTCTTTGCGTTTCTCAAGGCTGCGCAGGTAAGCGAGCCTGTCGGAAAGAGAGCGCAGCACCTGGTCGTCCATGGCGCCCGTCATTTCCTTGCGGTAGCGCGCTATAAAAGGAATGGTGTTTCCCTCGTCTATAAGCGAAATAACGTTTTTTACATGGTTTTGAGGCGCTTTAAATTCCTCTGAGAGCGTTTTTAAAATATCCAGTTTGGTTATCTCCTTTGTAATGCGAATGCACGGATATTATAGCAAAACACAGCCGCACAATCCATAGCGGCAAAAAATTTACCGGCCATAAAACCCTGGCCTTACCCATACATCCCATCCCCGTAAATATAATAATAATATTATATCACAGAAATAAGATAACAAAATCTCCGCCCCGTTTTTTTGAAGAATAATGGATGGCCCCGGTTGATTTGATAGAGAGCCGTCAGCCGGGTTAATACTTTATATAAGAGCTGTTCTGCGCATCTTAACGTAATATTCAGTTAAAATCTACATATATCTCGTTGCTGTTTTTCTCGTAGTTGACGCGCCAGCCAGGCTTAGCTATATCGAACCTCCTGCACAATTCTTCTATATACGTTTTTAATTTAATATTTGCGCTTCGCAGTTCAGACGTAGATTTGATCTTCAATAATCTATTACATATGCCCAGCGCGTTGTAATAAAGATTCCAGTCTTGTTCATCATACTTTTGATAACCGCCCGAAGCTGCCGGCTTAAATAATATCGCGCTTTGGCCAAACACGACGTTATATTCATGCTGCCCGATACATTCAGCCGCCGCCGCGGTCTCCGCCGGTGTTTCGGCCGGCTCCGGCGTCAGGGCCGGCTCCTCATCCGTCGGGTCCGGCGCCGGTTCTGTCGGCTTTGGCTTCTCCGCGTCTTTATCGAGCATCTTTTTTACCTTGCTTAAAATGCTTTTCGACTTGCTCTTAATGACCTTAGCCTGCATCTGTTCCCAGAGACGCGAAGCGGAAGCGTAAGTATAGTCTTTATTTTCGGGTACATCGACGCCGTAGACGTCTTTAATGAGTTTGACCCTTTTTTCCTGATCGGTTATAACAAAACTCCAGTTAAAAATGCTGCGGAATTCTCCGTCCATTGAGCTAAGCTCAATATTTGCGCTGTCTATCTTATAAAGAAAAGCGGCGAGGCCGGCCGTCTGCGCCAGCGTAGTGTTCGTATAGAGATTACCGCTGAAGGCGTCGAGCATACCCGGCAGATTGGCGAGCAGCCCTGAGCTTTTTATCTGTTCGAATATAGCAACGAGCATCCTCTTCTGCCTGTTGATCCTGTTGAGGTCGCCCGATACAGACCCAAGATTCTTTCTTACGCGCAAATAGTCAAGCACGGCCTGGCCGTTCATATGCTGCAGCCCTGTGCCGTATGAACGCCCCTGAATATTAAAATCGATATCGATGTCAAAATCCACGCCGCCTACGGAATCTACAAGGCCCTTTACCGCCGACATATCCACTGCATAGTAATACTGCACGGGTATCCCCCCAAGCATCCACGACGCCGCCTCGCATACTTTTTTAAAGCCTCCTTCCATAGGCCAGCCCCCTCCGCAGTCTATCGAAGCGTTAAGCTTGTATATCCCGTCTATACCGGGTATTTTCGCATACGTATCGCGCGGGAGGGAGATAAGGTTTACTTCGCCTGTAACCGTGTTTATAGACAATACTATCATAACGTCGGCATGATAGGCATGCTTGCCGTTCCAGGTCTCCCGCTCTTCCGCGTAGTCTACGCCTATGAGTATGATGTTTACTATATCTTTCAATATCGAAAGATCGGCTTCAGATACGAGGCAGTCATACGGGTCTTCCGTCGGACTTTCGGCCGGGGTTTCAGTTGGATCTGAAACCGGTTCTTCGGTCTTTACAGCGATTGGAGTCTCCGATGCCCTGATTTCAGAAAATTGCTCCCCGACGGTTTCGAACTGCTCCATCGGGTTTTCCCAGATATCGTATATATATAAAAATGTTCCCGTCAATAAAGATACGAATACAGCAATGCACGAAAGCAAAGCGATGCGTTTTTTGCTCCAACGCTTCCCATTCTCTTTCTTTCCGCGCATTTTTTCAAGGGCTTTCCTTCCGCACCTTGTATCCGGGAGGCTGCTGTTCCCGTCCGCTTCCGGTATGGTATTCTTATTTTTATTTCTGCGTCCTGTCCTGTTCTCCGCAGATATGTCGGTTCTGCTGTCTGCTGAATTTATTTTCTTCCATATTATTCTCTTCCAAAAAAACATCTGCCCGGGCACCTTTTCTGGTTCTATCCTCTACATTTTGCCCGGTTTGCTTAATAATAATATTCTAAAGTATAAAATTTTGTTTGCGTAATTGTTAAATCGAAAAGACATTTTTAACCGATAATTACATTGCTTTTTATATTCAGCAGCGGTAGCATCCCGGCTGCGGCGCAAACGGCCGCGCTCAAAACCGCCGCCCAAAACGGCACCTGCAGCGTGAATATGGATATTCCTTCGGGCTCCGGAGTTAGAAACGAAGGCAGCGAAACGCTCACCAAAATGCCGGCCGCTATGCCAAACATGGAGATTATGGCGGATTGAACAATAAACAGCCTGCCGATCTCTTTCCCTTTCATCCCTATCCATCGAAGCGCCGTATACGCCTCTTTGTGCTCAAGCAGCGATATCTTCCGCCATGCCGTCATCAAAAAGGCGCAGCAGAGAAGGGAAAAAACTCCTATAACGATAAGGTAGCTAAGCTCTTTCATTTCCGCATCCCATTTGGCCTGCAGCTCTTCGTTCGAGTTCGCGGCTTCCAATCCCTGTGCGGAGATTGCCCTTGAAACGCTTTGCGCATATCCTATATTTTTGATGCGCACATATACTCCGGAGTAATCCCCCGGCTGACCGCTTTGCCTCAGCAGCTCTTTAGCGGAAGAAATGCTTATATACGCGGCTCCCGGCTGCCCCTTTTCTTCGTCTGCCATTATGCCTGATATCTTTGATACTGCCGGGCGCGATTCCCCTCCCGCCTGCACGGTCACTTTGGCGTTGATCCAGTCGATCTGCGCGTCTTCCGTTTCAAACCCGCTCTGGCTTTTATCGGATGAAAACTGTTTGCAGGCAGCCTCGCTCAGCACTATATACGGCATTACGCTGCTGTCCGGAAAATCATTACCCTGCTTGTATTCCCCATCGAGATAGGCCGCGTCTATTCCGGTAAGCGTAAGTTTCGCGAAATATTCGCCAGCCTTTACTGTTGCCGGTACCTGAAGAATGGGCGTTGCCGCCGTCACGCCGGGTATCCTGGATATTTCGGCGATAACCCCGTCCGAAAGGTCCGTGCTTCCCACCGAGATATTCAGCTCGTACGGCAGGGATTTTTCTTCGTCAACGGATGCAAGCACCGCTCCGGAAAAGCAGAAACAAAAAGTGCTTATGGCCGCGCCGAGAGCGGGAAGTATTGCCCATCTTCCTTTAAGATTTTTAACTGCTATTCGAAGCAGGTCAGAAATCCTCATGCTGCCTGCCTTTCCTGCCGCGTATTATCAGTAAGGCCGCAAGCCCCGCTATGGCCACGGCGCCTATCAGCACCGATATCCACCACTGGCTTGCCTTTTCCGGCTCTTCGGCCGGCGCCGACGCCGGAACTATTACAGGGGGGTTGATCATGGTAGAGAATTCCGTTTCAGTCGTATACTCCTGCCCCTCGGTATCTTCGTAAATGAGTATGATCTTGCCGAACGTATACCCGTATTTGTCTTCTCCGTCATAGCCTTCGGTCATATTCTTTGTTCCCACAAATACGTCCATATCGCCCGGCATGGCTGTCCCGGGCTCCATGTTGCCTATAAATGCAGTTTCGGTCGGTATAAGTCCGGGCGCCGAAAGCTCGATGCGCACGTTGTATACCCTGCTGCGCCCCATATTCATCACCTGAAAGGAGAGCGGCATGGTATCGCCGGCGTTTACCTGATTCGGTATCTGCGGAGTTTTCATCTCTACCCGCAAGGGCTGCTTCACCGTTATTGTAACGCTCCCCTGCGATGAAAAGGTCTGCGCGTTCGAGTTGTCGTACTCCATCGAAAGCATTATGTTATACCTCTGCGGCTGAGTATCAAGATCGACTTTATACCTCACCTCTATATCAGCGGTCGAGTCTTTCGCAAGCTTGCCTATGTATATGGTATTCGTATCGTCCAGCAGCTCGAAACTCTGGCAGTCGCACGATATTGTTACCGACATGTTCTGCACCGATTTGCTCGTGCTGGTGTTTTGCAGCGTAATAAAAGCCGTAAATTCCCCGCCCGCCTCAACGGGCGAAGGATCCACTCTGAAATCGCTTACTATTATCTTGGGCTGCGACGCCGGCTTCTCCGGCTTCGGCTCCGAAGGCGGTTCCTTTCCGTCCGATATCGTGACGTAAGCCGTAAACGTCTGTTGTATAGCGTCGCCGCCGGCGTCTTCCGCGATTATCTCGACCGTAACGGGATATACCCCTTTTACCCTTCCCGAGTCCAGGGGCAGTTCAAGCTTGACAATATACCGCTCTCCCTCTCCGGTATACGTTGCATCTTTGCCGGTA
>CAZJOS010000087.1:0-9975 GCA_964547655.1 uncultured Christensenellaceae bacterium | reverse complement strand
CGGCGGTGGGACTCGAAGGAAGCGTTAAGAAAACATGCCTGTGGCACGGAAAAGATGAAGATATAAACCTTAAGCTGACCATCATCTCGGGTACGGTATTTTGAAAATAAGCGCCATCGCCGCTCCGCACGCGAGCGAGGGTATCCATACCAAAAGCGGCTTTTTGTAATGCAGCCGCACGAGGGCAAAAGCAATGAAAAGCAGGATAAACGACCACAGCAGGTTCCAGCCGTAGTCGTAGGATATGCCCCCCAGTACGAGCGCGACATATTCAAGCAGCGTGTTTACCGCAGCCCACCCGGTTATATAGAGGAGCTGCTTGATGAAACCTTCCGGGTAATGAGTCAGAAACAATATTACCGCCGGAGGATATATAAGGTATTTTATGACGAGGCACATCATAGTATCGCCCGCGAAGCTGTTGAATATCCACAGGCGGTATTCGTAAAATACATAGGCGGCTGTCAGATTGCCTATTATCATATAGAGTATGGTAGGGTAAAATTCTTTCCATCTTCTCCACGCGCCCCATTTCCAGCAGGCTGCCGCGTATACAAGAACCAATGCGAAAACGAACATGTTACCTCCCACACATATTTTTTACATTGCGAATGGAATTATAATAGCGGCAACAAAAAATAGAAGCTAAGCCCTTGATTTCTGTATGATCGCGCAGGGGCATTTTCTTGAATAGGACCACCAACCCGCCATATAGATGAAAAGGAACATAGGAAGAGAGTAATAATGCCGCCAAACTTTAGGGTCGTAAAGATGCATCGCGGCGGCAATTGGCTGTACAACGAAGGATGCTATGAGGGAGATGAAAGTTCCCTTTACCCAGGGATTAGAAATGATGCGCAGCGCTTTACGCAGAGTTTCACTTTCAGCCGCGCTTTTCCGTAACAGCATGCGGGGATAAAACTGGATCAAAAGCATCGCTGCCACAGGGAAGGCGGTAAAGTCCCACGAAACGTACTGGGGTATAAACAGAACCAGTCTGTAAGGATAATCCCACAGCCGAGGCACATTCGCGCAGAGTATGTCCTGCACCATCAGCGTCTGGTTTTCCTCGCAGTCGATTAACGGTACGCGCATATTAATCAATGAAGTGAAGGAACCATTCAGTTCAGGATTATATAAGCAAACACCGGGTAATGGTCTGAAAAAGAATTGACGACCAGCCGTGTGTTTATCACTTTTATATTTTTCGTGACGATGATATTGTCGATCTCGCTGTAAGCTATAGGTTTTCTCGAATAATCGTAGTACTTTGTTTCATCCGTATTTATAACTTTGTAGTTTTTAAACACGGAAAATTCGGAAAACTTCGCGTTGAAATCCCCGGTAAGTATTTTATATTTATTTTTATCGGCGTTCATTACCTCGAGGACCTTCGCAAATTGCTTTTCCCTTACCGCAGCCGATTGGTAGGTAAAGTGGGTGTTATAGAACGACACCTTCTTGCCGTCTATCTCGACCTCCGCCTTTTGCAGTATGCGCTTTTCATAACCGCCGGAGTCGAGCGCGTATGTTTTTATGTTGTTAAGTTTATAGCGCGAAAGCATACCGTTGCCGTATTGCCCGCCGCCCGAATAGTTTATAGTCGGCGAGATAACGTTATGAGACATATCCTTTGTCTTTAAGCTCGCGAGGTTGTCTATTATATCTGCCGTCTTAAGATTCTGGAACGCCTCCTGTATACCCATCATATCGGGCTGCTGGTCGTAAACGAGACGCCCCTGCATCAAGAGGCGCCCGTTGCCGCGTTTGATGTTCCAGGTGCCTATGGTAAGCAAGTTCCTTGAAATATATATGGAATACTTTACTACCCCGTCTAAAGCCACCCTTACGGTCTTCATGCCGGCGGATGGGATGGCTATCTTATATGAGTTTCCGCTCGAGTTGTTTATGGATACCTTGACGCCGCTGTTTGCCCTGACGCGGATGGTGACCTCGGAAGCCGAAGCTTTTACTACGTAACCGTATTCGTTGGGCGAGAAATTAGGGAAAAGCTTGCCGCCCGTCACCGTAAGGTCGGCAAGCTGCGTATCGTCGACCTTTGCGGTAACGTCGATATAGTCGGCGTGTATAAACCCGGTATTCCCCTCAAACTCGACCTGATACCAGTCTTTAGTATAACTGTCCTGCGGGATCACCGAGAGAGTTGCTCCCTTTTTAGCGACTCCTATTATCTCCGAATCGGTAGAAGGTTTTTTACGGACGTTGACGTCTTTACTGCAGTTGATTATTTTGCCGACGAAGTCGAGGCTGTATCCATCCAGCGACGAATCAAGGCAGACATACATCCTGTTGACGTAACCGGTCGTTCCGTTATATTTCACCTGATGCCATTGAGCGTTTACGTTGGTCTTTACTATCTGAACAAACGTCCCTTTATCAAGCTTGCTTATGACCGCGGAATCCTTCCCGGGGCCTTTACGAAAGGCTACGCCCGAGCCGATTATCTCGCCGCTGTTCTTTACAATGCCGGCCGGTATTTGGGGCGGCGGCGTGACGGGGCGCGGCGTGGCAGAGGGCTCGGGAGTGGGCGTGGGAGAGGGCTCGGGAGTGGTGGTCGGTACGACGGTCGGAGCGGGCGTAGGCGTAGCCGTTACGTATGGGGGAGTGATATCCGGAGTCACGGCCTCCTGTGCCGGAACCGCGCAGGAAGCAAAAAACATAATAAACGCCAAAGCATTTATGATTAAAATTTTCTTAAGAACTCCCGATTTCATTTGTACATCCCAAATCAAAACAATTTTTTATTTCGGCCTTTCTGACCGCCCCGAAATTCCGGCCCCTCAGGGTGCGGGCTTCCAGCTTTGCAGCTCGATAATGTTGCCTTCCGGGTCTTTCGCGTATACGAACTCGGCGGCGGCGCCTCCCGGATACTCCGCGTGTACAAGCTCCCCTGACTGCCCGCCGCCTGCTTTCTTTACCTGTTCCAACGCCATCGAAACGTCGTCCACCTCGAACGCTATATGCGCGAAACCCGGCGCGTTTATGGCCTTCGAGCCTTCGGCGAAACTGTCGTAAGAAAAAATCTCCAGCGTAGGGCCTCCGGTCTCATAGCCGGGCAGCGCAAGATGCTCCCCGGTGATATGAGCGCCATTAATATCCGTCAGGGCGTCGACCCATTGCCCTTTAAGGTCGCGCTCGGGCGGCACCGGGCGGCATCCGAATACCTGCCGGTAAAATTGCGACAGCCTTCTCCAGTCTTTTGCTATTATGTTTGTATGCACATACTTTACTTTCATATCCCTCCGGGAACTTTTCTCAGCCCTTATCTCCGCCGCCGAACGTTACTGTCTTTGAAAACGCATCGGTAAAATAGGGCAGTGCGTTTAAAATCTCTTCCAAAGTGTTGGCGTTGTTGCCTATCTCCAGCAGCAGGCACATGCCCATATGCTGGTTGTATCTCCCGACTTTGGTACGTATCGGCTTCATCATTCCGGGGGCTGTGACCGCATGCTGTATTGAGGCGGCAAACGTGTAGTTTGCCTTCCAGTCAGGCGCCGCGTCGTATTCACCTTCATACGTGCCTACGCCGGTGCCCACAACGAAAAACATTTTCGCACAGGTCTTGCCGCCTGCCGTAACCGTGTTATTTTTTACCGTCTCCGGGTCGGCGGCGTTCCGGTGAAGGTCTATGTAGATATCGACGCCCTTATATTTTTTTATCACCTCGAGCGAACGGCTGTAGGCGCTTTTAAGCTCGGGGGGCTCTACGTTCGTCGTGTCGTGGACGACGTTATACCCAAGGGCCTCCAGCTGTGATTTCAGCACTTTTCCTACATGCACGATATTCTTTTCATTGTCTTCCGTGCGCCATTCTTCCGATTCTTTATACGTATAGTTCTCATCCTGCAGGAAAGCTTCGGTCGCGTGCGTATGATATATGAGTATTGTCGGCGCCTCGCCAAACGCGTACGCCTTCGGCTTAAGTTCCGACAGCACGATCGAGTTTATCTCTATGTCTCCGTTGCCCGATACTTCGCCGAATTCCGGCTCAGGCTGCGGAGTTTCTGCCGGCGAAGGCGCTTTTGGCGCATCGCCGCAGCCGGAGAAAGATAAGCACAGCGCCATGCAAACAACGGCGCTAAGTATTCTTTTTTTAGTTACTCCAAATATCATGGCACGCTCCCGATAAGTTAGTCTTACTGCAGTGTGACAATGAACGATTAAATATATTATACCAGATATTATACCAGATTTATTATCAATATGTAACGATTTTTAAGAAATGTTTACAGATAATGAAGGCATGCAGAACAAGACGGTCATTTGATCAGCCGCGCGTGTATCACGAAGCGCTCAGAAGCGGATGCGTTCGTGCAGGTGCTGAGCGTTAAAACGACGTCGTCCGGGGAGAGCGTCGTATCTGTTTCATACATGCTTCTGTGCTGTATTTCACAGAGAAAAGAAAGCCATTCGTTATTGTCTTTAAACGTTGTATCGATATAATAAAAGTCAATGGCCGTCGTATACGCCGAAAATATCTCCCATTTATAGTCTTCATACAGGGTATCGAATTCTATTATCCTGTTGCCGAAGAACGTATCTTTGTTTCTATACTCCAAAAGGTTATGGAACATTGCCCCGTTTTCCATGTTGTGCCCGTAGACTATATAATGCCCCTTGAGAGGGTAAAGCGAAACGTCGCAGCGGTAGTCAAGAAAAATGGATCCCAAACGGCTCTTCTCGCCCGAGTACCCGTTTTTCAGATAGAATTCGTTATCTGCCGATTGCAGGACGGGGAAGGATATGCCCACGCCGCCGATGCTTATCCTTCCTACGACGTCAGGGTTTTCGGCCAAAGCCACGGAAAAAATGCCCCGGGGTTTTAAGCCGGCCGCCCCGCCGGGCTGCACGAAGGCCGGTTCCGCGCCCGGGGAGGGGCCGGCGAGCGTGCTTTCATACATCTGTTTCGCGCGTATGAGATCGAGGCTGTCGGAAGCGCCGGAGATTATGGAGGGTATTATAAGGTATACGCAGATGACAAGAAAGAGCAGCCCCAGAAATACGGCGAATGCAGATACCGCGATCTTTGTAAAGAGTGCGTTGCGGGATTCCCTGTCCAGCAATTTTATTTTTGCTTTTTCTGCGTTTATGAAGTTAAACAGTCTGCTCAACATTTACTCCCAGGCGTACGGAGCTTTTCTCCGCGGTTTTTGCACACTTATTAGTATTGCTGTTGAGGCGTGAAAAATTACCCTGCAGTAAATATTTTTATTGAAGATATATATATTCAATTATCATTCTCAGAAAACGGCTTTCGGTTCCTCTCAATTACAAAGGGTACAACCGACTGCTTATAGCTGCTATCATTCGTCTTACCGGTTCCGGTTCTGGATTGCCGCGTCGCCGCGCCAGCTTTCGGCTCCTCGCAATGACGGAGACGTGAAGTGTCATCGAGAACGGTAACGGCGGCAGCCGTCATTGCGAGCCATCATGTTTTAAAGGGTAATAAAAAAGCGGCCTTACGCCGCGCTGATAATGAATCCGTTAATATTCGTAGACTTTTGTGTAATCCTTACAGTCCTTTATCATTTCAAACGGCTCGCCTGAGGCAAGCAGAGACGCGTCGCGGGTAACGTCGATAGTCATCCACTCGCCGTGCAGGTATACTTCGTTCCAGGCGTGGTATTCGCCGGGATTGTAAGCCGTATAGCCCTTAACGAGTTTGGCGGGTATGTTTATGCTCCGCAGCATGGCCGCGAAAAGGGAAGCGTAGTCGTAGCATATGCCTTTTTTGTCGGCGTACGTTTGCTCGATATCGGGCAGGTAATCGTACATGACGTCGTATACTTTGTCGGGGTCGTATTTGATATTTGCGATTATATACCTGTATATGTCTTCGCAGCATCTGTAACGCAAATCGCCGCCCCGGCAGTTTTCAAGCGAGCCGGCTACTATGCGCTTTACGCCTTTTATCGGAGCCATGCCGTAGTTCCATTTTATATTCTGCACCGAGTTCAAATAGACGCACGTTTCGTCTTTGAGGGCGACCGCGAAGGTCTTCGATTCCGAAATGGAGTATTCGTTCCCCCCAACGTTACGCATTATGCGCGCCGTATACTCGCCGCTGCCCAGTTGGAGGGGGAAGTCTTCGATACTTCCGTCGCCTTTCAGATTATATGTGATCTCGCTGCCACCTGAGAGTACCTGAAGCTTGAGTTTAGAGTTTGTTTCGTCTGTATAGCGCACCCTAAGCAGCCCTGCTCCGGAGTAATCGACGCAGAATTTTACGTCGGGCATATCGCAGGGGGGAAGGGAAGGCCCCGGAAGAAAGGCGTTCATCAGCTTATTCAGTTTTTCATCCGAAGCCTGCGCGGCCGTATTATCAATTGTGCTGTAAGAGCAGCCGGCCAGAATCAAACATGCGGCAGCCAGCAGTAGAATGAATCTTTTCATAATAAAACACGCCTTTTAAGGTAATCAATAATCAGCATTAAATTAATAAACAGTTTATTGGAAAGCAAAACGCGGGAAAGCGTTTTTGGCGGTCACCTATACTTTTTTTCCATGTTGAGAAGAAAGCTCTTCATATCGTCTCCGCCGCTGTAAGCGCTTTTCTTTTCAGCTTTGTGCACGACCCTGTGGCAGGGTATTATCAGCGCTAATTGGTTCGCCTTCATCGCGCTGCCTTCGGCGCGCATGGCCAGCGGGTAGCCCGCGGCCAAAGCCACTTCTGAGTATGAGGCGGTGTACCCGTACGGTATGCCCATCGCGGCCTTATATACTCTTTGCTTAAAATCTGTTCCCGGTATTAGAACGGGCAGGTCAAAAGCCTTTCTTTTCCCGGCGAAGTATTCTTTTACCTGCAGCGCAAAGTCAAGCGACTCGTTAAGCTTTATGCCTGCCTGGGCCGTTTCGCCAGGGTAGAGTATCCTTCTTATAACTCCTTCTTCGTATATCGCCGTAAAAGTACCGACCGGCGTTTCTGCCGGGCATGCTATGCGCGTCATAAAAACAGCAGCAGGCTTACTGCCATAACGGCCATGCCCGCTACCATGCCGTAGATGGAGAGATGGGGATGCCCGTATTCCCTTGCGGTGGGAAGTATCTCGTCGAGCGATATGAATACCATTATGCCCGCTATAGCCGCGAACAGCACTCCGGAAACAATATCCGTCATCACCGACATAAGCACCAGATATCCGACAAGCGCGCCAAGCGGCTCTGAGAGCCCGGAAAGCAGCGACCATTTGAAAGCCTTTTTCCGGTCTCCGGTCGCGCAGTATACCGGCACCGATACGGCGATGCCTTCGGGTATGTTGTGTATCGCTATCGCCACGGCTATGGTGACGCCCAGCGACATGTTCCCCAGCCCCGAAACGAAAGTCGCGATCCCTTCGGGAAAGTTATGAATAGCTATGGCCACGGCGGTAAGGAACCCGAGCCTCATCAGCTTGTTTGCATGATGCGTCGCATTAGGAGACCCGAAATGCCGCCTGCGCCGCCTGCGGGGCGCTTCGGCCGGGCATGATTCGCCGGACATCGACTCGACCATTCTAATTTCGTGAGGGTTGTCAGCAGAGGGAACGAACCTGTCTATAAGCCCTATGATAAGCATGCCTCCGAAGAACCCCGCGGCCGTTACCCACGAACCGGCTTTCAGCCCGAGTGAAGCGGTAAGCAGGTTGTTCGATTCCTTGAGTATCTCGACCATCGAGACGTATATCATGACGCCCGCCGAGAAACCGAGCATGAATGATAGAAAACGGGTGCTCGTCCTTTTAGAGAACCAGGCGATAAGGCTGCCGATCCCGGTCGAGAGGCCGGCAAACAGTGTTAGCCCGAAGGCGGTCAGAACAGATTCGGTGCTGAAATTCAAGATATAACCCCTTATAATAATCTTTACTGTATATTAACATTTGGGCGGGAGAGGTTCAAGCATTTTGCTTTGTCCCGCTGTCCGCTGACGGATACGTGCCGGCCGGCACTTTTCGCGGGTGCTCTGCCGCGATAACAAAGGCTATTTTCAGCGGGTGATGTATGACCGGATTGTAACTCTTCGCCGGACGTTGTATAATTGCTATATATTACAATCTTAAAGGGGCTTAAGTTTATGATGAAAACGGGAAAGGATATAGGAATATTCGGCGGGCTGTTCGCAATAATTTTAGGATATTTTATAATATCTGTGGGTTTCAGCCTTGTAAAATACGGCGACTATCCGCCGCCGCGCCTTAATCAGGAGGAGGATGTGCCTGAGGAAGAGCCGTCGGAAACGGATAAAACGCTTAAGTTATTGATAATGATTGCGGGCGCGGCATGTGTTTCCGGAGGAGTCGTCGGGCTTACCGGGGGCTGCCTTGCCAACTCCAGGCCCCGCGACGCCAGAACGCTTATGATCACCGGCGGCTGCATTGCCGCGATTTCTATTATAGGTGCGTCGGCGTCCGCTATACTGGCTGCCGGCGCTAACCGGGCGATCAGATTTGCCAATGCCCCTCCGGGCACCGAGCCGGAATGGGAAGACGGAGAGGCGCTTCCCTATTAGGCGTAACGCAGGTAAATATAATCTTCTACGAAACGGCTGACGGAAACGGCTTTTTGCAGATATCGTTTACCCAGCAGGCGTTCATGGGCGCCAGCGGCAGCACGCCGGAGAGCATATATATGGCTACGAAAGACGCTGTTGCGAGCGATAACGCCGAAGGCGCGGAAGGTGTGGGCGACGAATATTTCTTCGGTACTCCGGGGCTGCACATACTCTATAAGGGTTATTACATCGTTATAGGCGCTGGAAACTCGAACGACCCCGGGGTGAGAAGCATACTTAAGCAGGCGGGCGCGCTGGCGGTGAGCAATATTGACAAGATATTATCGAAATGAACGAATTTTCTTCAGGAAGGGGATGGCCCCTTCTTTTTTTCCAAAAAAATAAGAAGCCCGGAAGCCTCTCATTTTTTATTGATCGTTATTAAGAAAGCCCGCCCAGAAGCTCTTCATAGGAGATAACATTGCCGGGCTGTATATCGGGCAGATCTACTTTTACCGAGTCCCCTGTTTCAAGTACGTCATAATTTGCCGTCATTTCCATCTCAGCCTTTTGCCTGGATATTTCTACTGAGATCTTTGCTGTTAATTCAAATCTGTATATATTATTATCTTTATCTATATATATCGTATAATTCGCCGAGTCTACATGCATTGACTCAAGCATGTCAAGAGCGTTATTAGAGCCTGATATAGTCCCCGAGCCTTTGTTCTGTTCCGCATACACCTTTTTAATCAGGTTTTTCATCTGCTCATCGTTGAGTTTAACATCCACCCTGAGCGAGCCGGTCTTGCTGTCTTCCGCGAAACTCATAGACGTTTTATCGGTATCAAAATCAAACATAGACATATCGACAAATGTATTGCTGGTCTGCTGTTCATATTCCGAAGATACATCGATATATTTATCGGAGAACTGCGGCATATACATGTAAAACTTACCGTCTATGCCGTACATATCCATGCTCATATTCATGAGCCCTGTTATCTGCATCGACATTACCATGTTTTCGGGAGAGGCTACTTTTGCATCGAAATCAATACCCATATCGATGCTTTGGCCAGCCGCGCTCATGTTTATTTCTATATTGCCTTTTATATGCTGTGATACTGTTTCCATGGATTTATCGAGCGCTTCATTAACGCGCTTAATATACTCCGGGTTAGACGAGGCGCAGCCGCAGAACAAAATTATACCTGCAAGCGTAAGCATCAGCAGCATAATCAACTTTTTATTTTTCATACCAACACCTCTCAATCAAATTATTTCTATTACATAATATAACATTATTTAGACATATTGTACAGGTTTATTTTATATAGATGGTATAATTGAATCCCCTTAACATTTCTTACTCTCGTTTTTATAAAAGACAGATTTATAACATTACCGCTCTCCCCAGCGGTACTTTCTGTTTTTATGAAAGAAGTCGGCCTGGCAGCTAAGGCAAAGGCCGTTGTGGCAGCATA
>CAZJOS010000086.1:8450-10038 GCA_964547655.1 uncultured Christensenellaceae bacterium | reverse complement strand
GGCCATACATGTGCTTGTAATAAGAACAAATAATACTTTATTATTCCATAAAGTGTGGTAATATAATAATAAAGTTATTTGAATTTAAACGGAAAAAACATACTATCGTTAAAACTATTGACCGGAAGATAATATACCGCTGACAGTACTGTAATACATTTTATTAAGGAGATCGATAAAGATGAAGCTTTGCTTGAAAAAGAGGGTCTGGGTCGTTTCTGTTATATTGGTTATACTCGGAATGCTGGCCGGATGCGGCGGAGGCGGACTGTCTAAAGAGGGTTTTGGAATCGAGTATAAAGATAAAAAATACTGCCTCGGAGATACGCTCCCCGAAGACGTCGAACTCTATGGCAGCAACAGACTGTATCTTGGGAATGAACTGCCGGAAGGGGCTGAATACTATACCGGAGACAATGTGATCAGAGCCATGATTATTGTTGATGACAAGCGTAAGATATGGGATATAGCCGTCCCCTCAAAATTCCAGGACAAGGGCAAGATATTATGCGGCGTTGAGTTAGGGGACAGCGTGGATAAGGTCATCAGCGTATTCGGGCAGAATATGCAATATGACGAATTCAAAAGCAGGCCCTCATTCAATGCGGAGGCCGGCTTCTATCATATCGTTTACTACTTTTATGAAGATAACGGACAGCTTTACGGTATATCGGACCGTATAAACTCAGGCCATTACGTAAAAGACGAAATGGAAAAAGAGGAGAAGACGTATTACAATACCGTTAAAGATAAACTGCAGGAAATGACGTACAGGGTAGGTTTCGGGATACGCGAGGGCAAAGTGGAGACTGTTGAGTTTCTGGCTGGGGATATTCGGTTGGTCGGCAAACGCAGGGGGGTAGATTAAAGTATACGAAACAGATAATACCCCATATTGCATACCGAAAGGTATAAATTGTTAATGCTATGTTTGATTTAAATCAAAGAAACGGTTTATTAATAGTATAATTCGTAAATCAACTTCACTTATATAAAATGTTTGTTTAATTCGACAATGATCGAAAACCGGTCAATTCGGGAGGGACAGGCCATGCTGTGTCCGGCTTGCGGAAGTAAAATGAAAGATGACGAGCGTAGCTGCAAAGCATGCGGTACGCTGATAATGCACGGGCCGAAGGTTCGTAACGAGACTTCCTTCAATACCCCGTCTTTCAATACGATGGAAGACGGGGTTAAAAAAGCCCTGGAGGAAGAGGTGGCCGCGAAGAAAGCCGCGGAAGAAACAATTGCAAGGAAAGCCGCGGAAAAAGCGGCTGCAAAGAAAGCGGAAGAAGAGGCTGCCGCAAAGCGAGCCGCGGAAGAGGCCGCAAAGAAAGAAGCCGCGAGGAAGGCTGCGGTAAAGAAGGCGGAAGAAGAAGCGGCCGCGAAGAGGGCCGCGGAAGAGGCAGCAAGGAAGGCAGCAGCAAAGAAAGCGGAAGAAGAGGCGGCCGCGAAGCGGGCCGCGGAAGAAGCCGCAAGGAAAGCGGCTGCAAAGAAAGCGGAAGAAGAGGCGGCCGCGAAGAAGGCCGCGGAAGAGGCGGCGAGGAAGGCTGCGGTAAAGAAGGCGGAAGAAGAAGCGGCCGCGAAG
>CAZJOS010000086.1:0-8350 GCA_964547655.1 uncultured Christensenellaceae bacterium | reverse complement strand
AGAGGCGGCGAGGAAGGCTGCGGTAAAGAAGGCGGAAGAAGAAGCGGCCGCGAAGCGGGCCGCGGAAGAGGCCGCGAGGAAGGCTGCGGCAAAGAAGGCGGAAGAAGAGGCGGCCGCGAAACAGGCCGCGGAAGAGAAAGCCGCGGTGGAAGCAGCCATAGAATCGGTAATCAAGTCAGCTCAGGAAACTGCCGCAAAGAAAGCCGCGGACGAAGCTGCGGCGAAGAAGGCTGCCGAGGAAGCCGCGGTAAAGAAGGCTGCCGAGGAGGCCGCGGCGAAAAGTGCGGAAAAAGGATCGGTTTCGCAGCCGCAGCGCCTGAGCTATAAGATAATAGGAGGAAATATCCCTTCCGCGTCCGTTACGCTGGATGAAGGGCAGACCATATTTACGCAGTCGGACGCGATGATATGGATGAGCTTTGGCATTGCGATGGAAACCGGCGCGAAACGCGGCGGTTCGGCATTTACGGCCTCATATACGTCCCGCGAATACGGGCAGGAGATAGGCATCGCGGGCCGTTTTCCGGGCGAGATACTGGTATTGAATATAAGCGGGCGCGATATCGTGGTGCGCAAGGAAGCCTTTCTTGCCGCCCAGCCGTCGGTGTCGCTCTTAGCGCACGTCTCGATGAACTTAGGCGACGAAAATGACGCCAGCGTTACTTTTCAGCGGCTGTCGGGCGCCGGAATGGCTTTTATAGCTATAGGCGGAAGTTTGATAGAGCGCGTATTGAGCGCTGAGGAAACGATAAAGGCGGACACTGCCAATATTGCGGCGTTTGAGGACAGCGTCTCGTTTCAGACCCGGGTGATCGGCGATTTTAAAAATACTGTTTTCGGCGAGGGGCTGTTCCTCTCTACGCTTACCGGGCCCGGAAAGGTATGGCTGCAGTCGTTGACGGTACATAAATAACCATTATACAGATAAAATATTTTCAGCAGTTTAATAAAAGCATAAAACTATAAATCGTCTATCGTTCCTTTTCGCCGAGCAGCTTTAAGGGTTCTGCCTTAAGGTTGCCGCGTATGGCCCAGAGGGCTATTATCAGCGAGAGCGGGATGATTGCCGCTCCAAGAAGATAGTTACCCGTTTCGCCTACTTCAACTGAAATTATAGCGCTGTCTGCTTCTTTATCGATGCTGTTTACCCAGTCGCTGAAAGTTGTATCGAACGCCTGCTCTGTCTGTGACGCGTTCATCTGCGGCGCGGCTATGGCGGTAAGAGCGCTGCCGGCTAAGCTGCCGAATATATACGCAGGAATGACTATAATAATAACGGCAGCGAGCATCGATAGTGTACACAGCGCTTTGCCGAGGCCGAGCGAGCGCTCAATGGCGGTGCGCCTGCGCTGTTTTGATATGAACAGATGGCAAAACAGCATGACGGTGAAAAGCGTAGTCACCGCGCCGACTGTAAACATAATCAGCGCCATGTTTTTCATATCGTCGAGCCCGGCTCTTATCTTTGAATAGCCGTTGTCAAAAAACGTTATTTCGACGTCGTCTATGCCCTTTGCCTGCCACGCCGCCATAAACTCATCAATAGTACCGTTTGGTATCTGGAACGACGTTGACCAGCCTCTCATGGGCGATAAGCTTTGCGTAACGTTTTTATCAGTGCCCGTGACTGACGCCGACGGTATTATCACGGCATTGCCCCCCAGGGCGTACAGTGAAAAAGCGTTCGTAGGCGCTACGTTATAAATGCCGACTATTGTATATGTATCGTTGTCGAAGGGTTTATAGAGTTTTCCGTTATCGTCGAGTGGGCCTGAGCCCCCGCTTTCCCCGTCAGTGTCGAAATAAGCGGAGGACGGGCCATAGCTTGTCCATATCAGCGGCAGGGGCAGGCTGTCGCCAACTTTGAGGTTGTTTTTCTCCGCGAACTTCCGCTGTATGAGGCATACGTGCGCGCCGGTTTTATATTCCTCGTTGTTTATATCTCGTCCGTCTGTTATCTTTGCTTCGCCGCTGAAAAACGCCATAAGCAGTTTTGTATAGTTTGTGGGTATTACCGGTATCGTATAGTGCATTTCTTCTCTTTGCGAGCTGATATAATTGAGCCAGGCTTTGCATCTCGGCGTATCATAAAAATCATCCGTTACCTCGGCCCAGGGAACGGACGGTTCGCCGTCTGATGACCCGGAGAATGGGCTCCATGGAATATATTCTGAGTGATATTCTGACCCCTCATGCCCGATCCATTGCCCTAGGCCGACGATATATGTTTTATCCGCGTAGAGCTTATATGTTTTTTCTTCATAATGATTGCAGAACATTACCGTTGAGCCTTCATGTACAGGGAAGCCTACAAGCACATTGGTGATCTTAATGGGTACGGGGTCGCCCGTTTCGCAGTCTGCAAGCGGATGCATTTTGACTATTAAAGACCAATCTATCATTCTAGCCTCGAAAAGAGGATCGGTGACTATGATATAGTCCGGATCGTACGCGCAGTAAAACGGCCGCATTTCGGGCTTGTGTATATAATCTATGCCGGGTAAATCGAGCGCGGATATAGGGACAGCGTCTCCATACACAGCATGCCTTTGGTAAATATAATCTTTCTTTTCCGCGTCCCATATCCCGGAAACCTCGAGGGACGTAGCTTTTTGCTCTGCCGTGCCAATGGTGATAAACATGCCCTCGATCCGCTGTATGTTTTTATCTGCTATGGTCCACAGGTTGAAGCCGAGCAGAAAGAACGCTGTGGTAAGTATGAGCAGCACAAAAAACACCAGTGTTTTTACAGGCGTTCGCCTAAGCTGTTTCAAACTGCTCAAAATGACCATATGCGCTCCTTTATGCTGCTTAAGTTTTCAGCTCGCCGTCGCTCATCACGTAAACGCTGTCCGCTTCGGAGGAAACATAATCGTTATGCGTTACGACTATTGCGCAGAGCCCTCTGTCGTGGGCAAGCGTTTTAATAAGCTTTACGACCATTTTTTCGTTAGCGGAATCAAGGTTGCCGGTTGGCTCGTCCGCGAGGAGTATCTTCCCGCCGACCGCCAGCGCGCGGGCTATTGCTACGCGCTGCTGTTCACCTCCGCTGAGCATCTGCGGGAACTTGTGGTGCATATTTTTTTCTATGCCCACATCGCAGAGAAGCTTCTCTGCCGTGAGCATGGATTCATGCCTGTTTTTACCCTGAAGCTCCAGTGGGTATATCACGTTTTCGAGAGCCGTGAGCAGCGGAAACAGGTTGTAAGACTGGTATATGACTGACGCGGTATTTCTGCGGTAAAGGTCGCGGTTTATTGACGCAAGGCTCGCGCCTTCAAAAGTTATGTCGCCGCCGGTAGGGACGTCGAGCCCGGCCAGAAGCGAGAGCAGCGTTGATTTGCCGCTGCCCGAACGGCCTGTTACGGCGTAAAATTTGCCCCGCTCGAAAGAGCAGGTAACGTTTTTAAGCGCTTCTACGCGCTGGTATCTGCTCACATACGTATAGCTCACATTTTCAGCTGTAAGTGCAGTACTCATAATAATCTCCTTACGCCTCTACTTTAACGAGGCCCGACATGGCGGTCCATTTGCTCTGCTGGTATGCCGCTGCCATTATGCCCAGCACAAAGCTTGCGAAAAACATCAGGAATGCCAGCAGCGGCCCGGCTCCCGCAGAACCCATAAAAACAACAGAGCCTGCCATACCGAGCAGCGAGCCGATAAACCCCAGCGCGGCGTATTCAAAAAACATGACGAGCACGCATTCTTTCCGGCTCGCACCCAGCGAACGCATTAGCACGACCTCTGTACGCCTTGTCTGAATGAAAAGGTACGACAGGGCGTACCCTAACGAGGCGATTATAACGAATACCACGGCTGCAAATCCGTAAAGCAGCGCAAGATGGCTTTTTAAGCGCGTGGCTGTTTTTATGAACACTTCGTCATGAACGCTGAGCGAATTTCCGTAATCCGATCCAAGCGCGGTCGGGTCTACCGACATCAGATAAAATCCTTTCATAGCCGTTTTGAACGCGTTGAGATTAAGCGGGTCGGCTACCGTGAACACGACTGAATCCGGATAGAAGTTGACGTCGGCCTCTGTAAACCTTTCTCTTGCCCAGCCGGCGGGGCACAGTATTTCCATATACATTCCGCTATTCCCCGCCGGGGACATACTTCCCGCAATAAGCAGGCTGCACGTTCCCACCGGCAGAAACGAAAACGTACGGCGAAGGGGGTTGTATTCGAGGCCGTATATAAATATTTCAATGCTGTCCCCTGCGGAAAGATCGTTCCTCTGCAGCCATACGTCATCCGCAATACAATTCGCATCGTTTCCGCGCAAGAAATCGAGGCTGTTCTGGCCGTCGAGTCGTATGTTCCAATCCTGATAATTGGGGATAGCGTTTATATCGTTGACAGCTCTTATAGAAAAACCCCTTTTAGATTTATCTTTCTCATCAGGCGCGCCCTGGAACTCAGCGGCAAGCTGGACGGTATAATAAAGGTCTTTGGCGTATCCCGAACTTAAGATATTGTCGAGCAATGCATCAGTGATCTCGAGGCCTACTATTTGGGAGCCGTCAAGGTTTGTTACTCGCGCGGTAACCGGCATAACCTGCGGCAGGTTGTCAAGCTGCTGCTGGTTTGTTTGTATGCCGCTCATATAGACAAAAGCAAAAGAAGCGATAATCAAAGAGATAAGCACAACCAGTATGCTTTTCTGTTTGCGGCGTTTTATATTTAGCAGCGCTGTTTTCAGGCAGAACATTTGTTGCACCTTTAGCTTCTGATAGTTATAAAGAAACAGGTAAATATTTATTATATTTTACCATATGTACCATGTGATACAAGGAGAGAAAATTAATAATGCCTGTACATAATTAACATATTCGCATTAAAAGCCGCGGCGGCGCTTCATATATTATTTACATTAAAAATTACGGTTCAATGTATTCTTTCGAATGTATATATAGTATGTATATATTTAATACCGAAAAACAAGGAGACAGATATGGACGAATTAGAACAAAGGGAAGAAGAGCTGTTCAAAAACGCCAAAAAAAAGGCGCTTACCATCGAGAAATCTAAAGCCGGCTATATGATCGTCGATTATTATACCGAAACGATCCTTGCGGGGCGCGATTACAGCCTTACTCTTGACGACGTCGAGAGATATATTTCAGAAGGGGGAATTTGAACGAAGGGCCCGGCGGAAAGGGCCAAAACCGGTTATTGAGAGCACGCGTAAACGCATGGAACAGATTTTAGGCAAGCACCTTTAGATAAGATGACGCTAAGCTTTTGCGCACTACGAGGCCGCCCGGGCTGCTCTTTTATCTATTATCAGGTTTTGCGCCAGCCCCGCGGTAATGGCTACGCCGCCTATAAGATTATTCAGCGAAAATGAATTTGTCAGCACGATATCAAGGATAACGCCGGAAAACACCTGGCCGGCAAACAGCAGCAGCGTCATGTAAAACGACGGTATTTTGTGCACGGCAACGTTAAGCAGGGAGACTACGCCCACTCCGATTATGCCGCCGAGGTATATCCATACTCTTGGCGACAGTGAAAACTGCAGCATCATAGGCTCTTGCCGCCCGGCTATGAGCAGTATTACAGCTGATATAAAAAGGCCTACGACATAGTTTAGCAGCGTGCTCTTAAGCACGCTTGTTTGTCTAGCCAGGGCTGCGTTCATAGTTCTGGATATTACGGTCGAAACGCCCGTAAGCAGCGATACTATGATGGGTACGATAGCGCCGGCCTTAGAATCAAGCAGCATCAGCGCTATGCCGATCATAACAAAGGCAATGCCGATGAGCTTCATTTTAGAGAACGCATGCTTCGGCATATTCCAGAAGCCATATCTGTCGAAGACGAGAGATGTGAGCGTTTGGCCTAGCAGGCTGAGGGCAAGTATTGCGGACAGGCTGATCCTGCCGAAAGCTATGATACAGAATACAACGTTTGCAACTCCCACGGCTCCGCCAAGGTAAAGATGAAAGGGTAGTTTCTTAATGGGAAAGACATGCTCCCGTTTAAACGCGAATATGATCAATACTAACAGCAGCCCTGCGATGTGAATGACCACGGTTGAGGAATAAACGCCGTAATATGACGACAGTTCTCCGTTAACGAGCAGCATTATCGCAATGAATATGCCCGCCAGGACCGATAGAAAATGATACATTGCGCATCCTCCGTATGCAATATTAACACGGCTGCTTGACTTGCGATATGACATATGTCATATTATTTTCATGATGAAAGAAAAGCTGCTGCCGCAGCACGCCGCCGTATTGGCGGAATACGGCCTTTCAGATATAGGCCGGGACGAAATTTATATTTTTCGCTATAAGAGCAGCGAATTCATACTTTCGCAGGGATATCCGTGCCCTTATGTATTACTTGTTACGGAAGGAAAGATGAAGGTTTTTAATACTGTTCCAAACGGCAGGACGTTACTGTTTTGCTACACCGCGACAAGCGGTATTATTGGCGAAGTGGAATTTGCGTCGGGCAGGGACGCAGCCGCTTCCAGCGTACAGGCCGTTACGGAAGTATCCTGCATCGGCATAACGCGCGCCCGTTATGAGAATGAACTTAAAAGCAACATCATATTTATGAATGCCGTGAGCGCCGCGCTTGCGCAAAAGCTTTTCCGCTCAAGCAGAAACAGCGCCGCCGCAATTCTCCACCCTCTCGACGCCCGGCTGTGCGCATATATCTTAATGACAAATACGGAAGGCTGTTTCAGAGAAAAGCTGACGGAGATAACGGAAATACTCGGGACAAGCTACAGGCATCTGCTGCGGACGCTCGATAAGCTTTGCATAAAGGGCGTGCTGGAGAAGACGCGGCAAGGATATTTGATAAGGGATGAAGCCGCGTTGAAGCGTATAAGCGACGACTGTTATATTCAGTAAATACAGTTTTGATTTTGATAATTCGTTCACTTGACGCAAAGGCATTTGATTTGCTATACTGTCAATGCTTTTTAAGAAATATCGTGGAGAGGTGTCTGAGCGGTTGAAAGTACCGGTCTTGAAAACCGGCGTTGCGCAAGCAACCGTGGGTTCGAATCCCACCCTCTCCGCCATTTAATAAAAATCCAAATGGATTCAATCTGTTTGGATTTATTTTTGTCCATAAATCCTTTAAGCTGTGAGATTTCCAATCAGTCTATAGTGAACCGTAATCGTCTGCTGTTTAACACCGTTTATTTTATTCGCCTCATACACTTTAATCGATTCAATTAAGTCCGTGACAATCTTCCGGTCAAGCGATTCGATATTCATATATCTCTTCAGCCGTTCTACGCATGACTTAACATTCTGCGTTTGATTCCGTAGTTTCAGCATCACTTTTTTTGCTTCGTCTACATCGCTCTTCAGAATTTCCTTCTCATGTTCATAGTCCAGCATCAGCTTCTTGAAAATACTGTCCGGTACATTTCCCGAACACTTTTCCTCAAACAGCTTCCGCGCCAGCACATCTACTTTTTCGAGTTTTCGTGTTCCTTCGGTTAAAATGTTCTCAGCTTCTGACAGCTCTTTTTGCTGTCCTTGATTACTTAGGTTGATTAACCGCTTGAGCAATAAGTCCTGGTCATATGCGGCCAATTTTGCGTTGTTTTGAATGTCCATCAGCACAGACTCTTCAAGGTCAGACAATGATATGGAATGCAGCGTACAGACGGATTTGCCATGATCCACATACCGGCTGCATTTGTAAATGTAATAAGTCCTTCCCGAATAGCTTTTCTTGTTAAATACCATCGCTGCCCCACAGTCACCGCATCTTACAATTCCCGAAAACAAGCTGATCTCACCCGTATGCGATACACGTGCCCGCTTGTTGCTGATTGATTATACGTTCCTGCACTCGTTCCCATGTCTCAGCATCGATCAGCGCCTCATGAGTATTTTCTACCACGACCCATTCATCTTTGGTGTTACTTCACGCTGTTTTGTTTTAAACGACATAACGCGCCGTTTTCCCTGCACCATTTTACCGATATACACAGGGTTTCTCATCAACTGCATCACTCCTGCACTGCTCCATGTATCACTCTCCTGGACATTGGGATTGACCTTCCCTATGCCCTCGTAATAGTACGCGCGTGGGGATGGGATACCTTCTTCATTTAGAATGTTGGCGATATGCCTCGCGCTTTCGCCGGATGCGAATAAGCTAAATATCCGTTTGATTATACCGCTCGTTTTTTCATCCACAATCAGATGATATCTGTCCGCCGGCGATTTGACATACCCGAACGGTGCTTTGCTACCCATGAACTTCCCTTGTTTTGCGCTTACCGCTCTTGCCGACCTTATTTTTTTCGATATATCCTTGGCATACATTTCATTCAGGATATTCTTGAACGGAGCAATATCATTAT
>CAZJOS010000085.1:0-10039 GCA_964547655.1 uncultured Christensenellaceae bacterium | reverse complement strand
TCGAAATCCATGTTGGGAATGTAATACTTCTCCATTTCGTCGTGCGCCTCTTTCGCGCAGCGCAGAGCGCTTATCGCCTCGCCCAAAAGGGCGTCGAATTCCTTAGAGCCGAATTCGAGCGCCGCTGCGTTATTGCATAGGAACGCGGGGTCGGCGTACTGCGTCATGTCCACTATCACATCGGGCCTGCATTCGAAATCAAGGTATCTGTTCTCCGACAAAAACGCGAGCTTAAGCTCCGGTATTATTAGGTGATCCATCCTTGTCTCGGGCTCCATCGGGCAGTAATACTGCTCGGTATCGAGGCCCCTCTCCCTCGCCTCAGCCGCAGTCCTAGAGAGTATGCCGCTCACTCCGGCGCCCCGGTTGCTTACTAACAGATACGTCTTAAAAGTTCCGTCGAAAAGCGTGTCTATATAGTTTATTATGCCCGAAGGCGTTATGGCGCTCGCGAACATCTTTCTCTCTTTGCCCTGCCTGCCCGCCGCCTTTGGAAGCTCTTTTTCTATTATCATATTCGCCTGCGCGCTCTCCACCGCTTTGTCGGCCGTAAAGCAATATGTTTCCGTTATGTCGTCCATCATATGCTTTGCCGCGAATATATAATTGTACGCCCGCCCAAACAGCCGCTTTACCTCGGCGTTAATATCGATAATCTGCTGCTTGTACGCCTTTATGCCGCTTAAATTCCAGCACTCGCCGAGGTTGATTATCTCGTCTACGGCGCCCGGGTTCTGCGGCTCTGTAACGTGCGGGGCGGTGCCGTCTATAAGCGCTATACGCAGATTCGGGAAATATACCCCGTCGAGCGAATCCGGGTCTGACGAGCAATGCATGTATTCGGCGTCTTCCCCCTCTTCCTGCATCCTGTCTCCTATCTCTTTCATAAACGTCGATTTGCCGACGCCCGGCCCGCCTTTTATGCAGAATATATGCTCCGCCTCGCGCTGCGGCAGTATATGACTGTAGTAAGAATAGAACCCCAGGCTCGTGTTGCCGCCCGGGAACATGTGTCTCGCCTTTCCTCTTTCCATACCGGCACCCCTTCATATAATGTTTGTACATTCTATGCGCCGGGGTGAAAATATAAACCTGAAATTTGTGTGTTATATAATATTAAAAAGCTCCTGCGCTGTGCGGAGCTTTCATTCGGGATTACAGCTGTTTGTATAAGATCATAAAAGCTTTTGCTTTTTCTCGTATTTGCTTATATACGCAACTACCAAAAACACAAGTATCAATCCGTATGTAATTACCGGCTGATAATAAAAAATGTCTCCGCTTACCGTTGCCATTATATTCGAAAGCAGGCTCCATACCAAAGCAGGCGCCAGCGCGTATACAGCGGGGAAAAACTTGTTGTCGGCCACGCGGGTGGACATTACGGCGGCATATACGAACAATATAAAGTACTCGTATCCGAAGCTGCTCATTGTTGGGATGCCCTGTTCTGCTACGGCTAAGAGGCCGACCACCGCGCCTATCGCCGCGCTTCCCACATAAGCGAGTATGTATATTGGCTCGGCCTTTTTATCCCTCTTGTGTATAGGCGCGCCCAGCTTTGTCAGCCATATGATCACGAACGCGATAATGAACGTGGCGGGAATAAAGAGATACGCGCCGTAATTCAACATATCAGTGCCGCTTATTTGCGAAAAAATAAACTGGCCCTGATTTATATTGCCCGTAGCGAGTAGAGCGTACAAAAGCCCGAAAAAAGCCATAGGCGTCACAAGCGTCAATATAACCGACGGTATCTTTAAGAATACTATCAGCGCTCCATTCAATGCTCCCAATACTGCGCATACGCCAACGGCTGCCAGCAGGCCTACTACCCAGCTGCCGGTCCCATTGGTAACCAGCGTAATGATTATCGACGAGATAGCTATCATCGCACCGACAGACATATCGGGGCCTTTCGCGCGCGAAGTAAGCGCGGTGGCGAACGCGACGGCAAACAAAGGCACGGAATTGAACAATATGCTCAATATGCTGGATCCATCAAAGAAATGCGGGGTAAACAGTCCGGCGATTATAACGGCCAGCAAGGCCGCCCCCATCAAACCCGCCCCCAGATAAGTGTTCCGGAACGTATAGGTTTTCTCGCCCGCGGGCGGAGCGCTTTGAACCGGAGAATCTTTCAGATCCGTATTTACGGCTTCTGCGTTATTGTTTTCACTCATATTGTGCTGCTCCTTTTCATTTTTTGTTTCATTATACCATATTTTTATTATTGTTTCACATTGTGTTCTTTCACAAGCGTCTTTATTTTAAGAATGCCGGTATTGCGGAAGCCGCCCGTGAAAATATCCACAAAAATTAGTTGCATTTTGCAATCGTTTTTTGTTACAATAGCTGCGGGTGATGATTATGAGCAACGTAAAAGACAGCAAGAAGTTCAGGGAGTACATACGGGTGCTTAACCGCAAGCTGGGCAGCCTGGAAGAGGGCGGGTTTTTCTGCTGCGGTGTGACGTTCTCGCAGTGCTACGCGCTTATCGAGATAGGCCGCGCCGGTACACTTTCGCTCTGTAAGCTTGCGGAGGTATTGAGCCTCGACAACAGCACTATGAGCAGAACGGTCAACAACCTCGTGAACGGAGGGCTCGCCATACGCGATACCGACCCGAATGACAGGAGGTGCCTTACCATCAGGCTTACCGAGGCCGGGCAGAAACTGTTCGAGCAGGCTGAAAGCGTGATGGACGGATATTTCGAAGAGATATTCGAGCGCATACCCGCGGATAAAAGAAAAAACGTGCTCGACGACCTCAATCTAATAATCGAAGCTGTGAACGAAAGCGGCTGCTGCGACAATTCCTGATAAAACGCTCATATAGTATCCGTTGGTGTCCGGAAAGCCTTTGGGCGATAAATCCGGAATCCTAAGAACAGTTCCTTTATAATAAGATGTACTGTTGAAAAAATGTTCCCGGCCTAAGCCTAAGCGCGGCGTTTGTTTGAGGCCTCGTTCAAGATATGCTTTAAAGCGTTGATGTCTGCGGGTTTTTTGATATACAGGTCAAATCCGGCTTTTTGTGCGTCCGCGGCATACTGCGGCCCGGCAAAACCGGTAATAGAAACCAGAAAAACTTTATTCAGTTCTTCATCCTCCTTAAGCCGCCTCGCCGTTTCAAAGCCGTTTATTCCCGGCAGCCCTATATCGCAGATTATAACGTCGGGCACATCCTCTTTCGCTTTTTTTATGCCGCTTACCCCACTCTGCGCGCACGTCACCTGATGCCCAAGGAACCTTAAAAGTTCACACATCATTTCAGAATAATCCTCGTTATCTTCAATCAAAAGCACCTTAAGGTTCTCTCCGGCCGCGCCTGCCCCGTTCGTTTCCTGCGCCGCCGGCAGGCTATTTTCAGCCGGAAGCCTGATGAAAAACTCCGAGCCTTTGCCCTCCCCTTCGCTGAATACCCCGACGTCTCCTCCATGCAGCTGCGCTATTGCTTTAACTATCGAAAGCCCGAGCCCGAGCCCGCCGCTTTTCTTGCCCAAATGGCCCCCAAGCTGCATGAACGGTTCGAATATCCTCGACAGGTTTTCGGGGCGTATGCCTATACCGGGGTCTTTTACGCTGATGACCGCCTGCCCGTTCTCTTCGTATACCGATAGTTTCACCACCCCGGCCTCTGTAAACTTAAAAGCGTTTTGCAGCATATTACCTATTATCTGTTTAATGCGTACCGGGTCGGCCTCTATATAGATATCTTCGCCGAGTTCGGTTTCGAGCCTGAGCCCGTCTTTAGCGGCAAGGGGTATGTGGTCTTTTGCCACCAGCGAAACAAGCCTGCCAATATCTACGCGCTGTTTCTTAAGCTCGACCCTGTTGTTTGAAATGCGTGTAAGGTCGAGTAAGTCGTCTACCAGGCTGCAAAGCTGGTCCATCTGCCGGTTTATTATTTCCCGCGCGTTTTTGATATGCGTCTCGTCATGGGATATATCCATGAGCTGCAGCCCCGCGGAGATAGTCGCGAGCGGGTTTCGTATCTCGTGAGACAGCGCGTTTAAAAAGTCGTTTTTGTTCCTGTCGGCTTCCTCTAGTTTTTTAACTAAGGCAAGGGCGCATTCCTCGCTTTCGCGCAGCTCTTCCTCAGCCCATTTTCTTTCGATTATATCAGCCGCCTGCCCCGCAAGCAGGTCTATATACCGCAGCATGTGGTCGCTGGGGTAGAAGGGCCTGTCCCAATGCGTCGACAGTATGCCTATTACCTTGCTCCTGCGGCTTATCAGCGGGGTAGACTGAACGGCCCGCACCCCCGCGGCCAGATGGATATCAAGCGCGGGAGAGTTTATAAATATCGGGCTCTTCGTAACGTCTTCCACTATTACGCGCTCTTCCTGCCGGAACGCTTTCGCGTATACTCCAGTGTTGCTGCGCGACACCGGGGAAAAGAGTTCAACGTATTGCTCTTCGAATCCAAACTGCGCCGCGATCTCCATGTACTCTGTCCCCGGCCTTAAAAGCTGCAGCGTGCCTTTATAGGCGCCTGAGATCATTATCGCCGCTTTTAACACGTTGTAGAGTATAGATTCAAAATCGCCTTCCTGCACAAAACTTGCGCTTATCTTTTGAATGCGCGATACCGCGTTGAATTCGTCGGCAAGGCGCTCCTCGCTCTCCTTAAGCGCTTCTTCCGCGCGCTTTCGCAGCAGCGCCTCGAATATGGCGGGTGCAAGTGCCTCGAGTATCTCTTTTTCGTCCTCCCTATACCCGCCTTTGCGATTGGCTGCTGCTATAAGGCCGGCCGCATTTCCGTCGCGTATGAACGGTACTCCGATGAACGAAGATATCTCGATATCGCTGCCCGCAACGCCCGTACCTCGCGGGCCGGAATCACTCCCGCTTATCAGCAGGCTATCCTTTATGTCGATGACGTCTTTGAACAGCCCCGCATGGTTCAGCCTGCCGAGCCTTCTGTGTACGCTCCCCTTACTGCCGCCTCCGCCGGAGCTCAAGGATATTTCATATATAAGCCTTTCTCCTTTCAGTTCCCCGATAAGGCTTACACCGCTGTTCGTTACGGCATTTACTATTTCAAGGCATGCCAGTTCCAATTCGTTCATGGTTTCGCAGGAAACTGATTTTTCATGGATATGGTTGATCACCTGAAGTATCCTGTTCTTGCGGTTGATCATGTCTTCGTCTTTCTTGCGCTGCGTTATGTCGTGGACAATAGCCGTTGCCCGAAACGGGTGTCCGTCTTCGTCTTTTTTGAGGCTCACATCCATTGAAATGTATATCTCCTGCCCGCCTTTCGTTCTGACCTTATAATCGACATTCCTTTTTGGCGTTTTGCCTTTTAGCCAAAGATCCACTCTTGAAAAGAATGTCGCTTTGCCTCTCTCGTCTATAAGCGAGACGGGGTCTATCTCGAGCAGTTCTTCCCTGCTGTATCCCAGCATGCTGCAAAGCACTTCGTTGACGTAAGTAATGCGCTTTTTACGCAGATCCATTTCGAATATGCCTGCCGGTGCGTATTTGACCAGCTGCTCGTACTTGCTCTTGCTCTCGCTCAAAGCTTCCTCAGTGCTCTTACGTATCAGCACCTCCAGTATACTCGGCGTGACCGCTTCTATTATATCCCTGTCTTCTTCGCAAAAGCCCCCGGTTTTATTGGCAAGGCCGATAAGCCCAAGCACCTTCCCGCCCCTGACGAAAGGCACGCCAAGGAACGAATTCAACTTGAAATGTCCTTCCGGGATCCCGGTGCTGTCCGGATGGTTTGAAGGGTCGTTGGTAAGTACGCTCTTCGCGTTTTCAACAATGCTTCGAAACAGCCCGACTATCCCGGTCCCGTTTATTCTCCTGTGGCTCTGCATGCTTTCCGGGAAATTCAAAGGCTCCGTTCCCATGCTTACCGCTATATCGTGCAGCATCCCGTCTTCTTCCACTTGGCCAATAAAGCCCGCATTGTTCCCGACCAGCGAACGCAGTATAGAAAGACACGTCTTGCCAAGCTCGCGCTGCGTCGCACAGGTTACCGACTCAGAGTATACTCTGTTTATCGTCTGCAATATCAGGTTCTGCCGGCTTATCTTTTCCTCGTCCTTTTTCCTCTCCGTTATGTCGTGCGCGGCTACCACCGCCCCTTTCGGCCTGCCGTCTTCGTCCCGCGTAAAACTTACGTTCAGTTCCGCATAGATCTTACGGCCGTCCCTCGTATTAACGCAGAAGTCGACGTTCTCCTCCGGCTTCTCGCCCGCAAGCCATTGCACGATCCTCTTTTCAAACTTTGCCTTTCCCTGCTCGTCCAGTAAATCGAATGGGTCCATCGCCAGTATCTCTTCTTTGCTGTATCCCATTATCCGGCACATCGCGTCGTTGGCCGACAGGAGCTTCTGCGTGCGGAAGTCTATCTCGTAGATGCCCGCAGGGGCGTATCTTATGAGTTCCCTGTATCTCTCTTCGCTCTCGCGCAGCGCCTTCGATATAATAAGCCGGTTCATCGCTATTGCCACGTGCTCCGAAACGCTGCTTAAAAACAGAAGTTCGTCATCGGTAAAGGCATCCTGTTTTCTGCTCCCGAAGGCGAGCGTGCCTATTATGTGATCGTCGGATTTTAAAGGAAAACTTGCATAGCACCGTAGCCCGAAAAACTTAAGAGGCTGTACCTTAGGGTCCGCCGAGGCCTGCACGTCTGTTACGACTATCTTTTTCCCTTCCTTCGCCGCGCACCCGCACACCGCCTCTCCGAAATCAAGCCATTCCAGCTTTTCGGCCTCTTCTAAGGGTATTCCCGAACAGGCGTTGAGATGGAGCCGCCCCCCGTCGCATATATAATTGAAAAAGACGTCGCCTTCTATGTACCCGACCGTTTCCCTGCATATATCCTCTATGACAGCCTGCGGGTCTTCGCTTTCGAGCAGGCGGCTCGTAATATTGCCCAGCACTTTTTCCCGTATAAGAGTTCTGCTCAGCGCTTCCTCCGCCCTCTTGCGCTCGGTGATGTCCATTGACGACGCATATACCTTGGCCGGCGCCCCGTTTTCATCATATAAGATCTTGCCTCTGTCGAGTATCCAGATATACCCGGAGTCTTCGGTCAATATCCTGTATTCCTGGGTAAATGAAGCAAGTCCGTTCTTTTCAGCCTCGCGCCTTTCTTTATGCACCCTTTCCAAGTCATCCGCATGTATGAGCTTTTTTTCGTCCCGGAACAATTCTTCCGGCGGAAAACCGTCAATGCCCAGACGCTGCGCCCAGTTTTGGGAAAACTCGACGTGCTCCTTCCTGAAGTCGATTATCCTCATGCCCTCTTTGGGCCCGTCGAGCAGTTCGAGGTATTCCTGCTCTTTTTGTTTGAGCAGTTCCGCCTCGAGGCGGAGCTGCGCGTTCTTCAGTGCCTCTTCTTCCGCCTTTTTACTGTCGGTTATATCGGTCGAAAAGATCGAGACCGCGTTTACCCCGCCGTCCTTAAAAACGGGATAACAGCGGTGATTATACCAGCGCCCGTCGCGAGTGTCCTGAAATTCCGCCTGCTTTCCCGTATCAAACACCCTGGAAATAAACTCTTTTCTCTGCCTGCCGAGGGCTTCATACTTCCCCCCGGGCAGATAATCGGTCAATTTCATGCCGATGCACTCTTCAGGGGTCTTGCCGAACATATCCGCGAATTTTTTACCGACCTTCAGTATCGTTGTGTCTCTGCCAAACATGCCGTAGCCGTCGTTTATGGAGTCGAGCAGCTGCCTGTTGCTTTCGTTCGCTTCGCGCAAAGCTTCTTCCGCAGCCTTAAGCTGCGTAATATCCCTGAAAATCGCGCCCACATGGCCTTTAGTATAGGGAAAACAATACATATCGTACCAGCGGTCTGTACCTTTATGAAAATTCTGATAATGCATCGGCTTTCCCGCTCCGGAGACTTCTTCGAACGTTTCCAGCCAGTAGGGCTCGATATCCGGCTCGGCTTCCGATGCAAGCCTTCCTACGGCTTCGGAAGGGTTTATGCCCGTATGTTCCTCGAACCTGTCGTTGACCTGTATATATCTGAAATCGCGCGCATGCCCGCTCTCATCAAATACAAGCTCGACGTTGAGAAACGCATCTATGGTATTCTCAACAAGGGTGCGGTACATAAACTCGCTTTCTTTGATCTTCTCCTGCATCTTCATGTTTTCGGTATTGTCTTTTATTGAGCCGAAAGCTCTGACGGGATTTCCGTTATCGTAAACAGCCGAGCCATATTCGTGAAGATGGCGTATCTCCCCGTCGGGGCGTACCACCCTGTAATCGAGGCTGTAATGTTTTTTTTCATCTATTGCCGCCCGCAGCGATGCGCGGGCAGGCTCCCTGTCGTCGGGGTGCTTAAAGCCGTCGATCGATCCACAATCAAGTATATTCGCTTTCGTGTCGAGGCCGTATATACGGCAGGCTCCGTCCGACAAAACATACCGATCGTTTTTGATATCCCAGTCCCATGTCCCGAACTGCGCTATTTTCTGCATTTCTTCGAACCTCTGTTTTATTTTCAGAAGTTCTTCATACGAAATATTCGCGCCGGATACCGGTTCCGCGGAAGAGGGAACTTCACCAAAACTTCTATCTTTTGATCCTTTTTTATTCATCGATAATACCCCCGCCCTGATGAACAAAGCCCTATACCGTTTTAAGCTGCTTGTTAAAAAGTGATGTCGATTATTATAAAATATATGTTAATCCAATGTTCGGCAGATTTCAAGTTATTAAGACATTTTCGGGCATAATAACCCTAAATAAGTCAAATATCAGGTGTGTCAAAAAGAAAAAGGGCGTATAAACGCCCGCTTGAAAACTATGCTCTGTTATTGATGTGAGAACAGCCTCATAACACGGCTGCTGCGCACCAGCTTTACGGCTTTGTATACGCAGAGTTCGTGGCAGCACATGCACTCTATGCACTTGCCGTAATCTATCTTCTTTGTCTCCCTGTCTATGGCGCCTACCGGGCAGCTGTCTACGCAGACGTTGCATTTTTTGCATTTGGTGAGATCCATTTGCGGCCTTGTCTTCATCAGGTCAACGATGAAGGCAAGCGCCCCGCCTCCTCTTGTTCCCTGTATCGCTCTGGGCACCATAAACCCTTCCAGCTTCGGTGGAAAATCATAGTCGCCGCATACCTCGATATTCCCGAACCTCCACTCGCCTATGCCTTCTTCTATAGATGCCTTGAATACCGGCAGGCCTTCTATATTCCGGCCTGTCATATTTACGGCAACTGCGTCGAGCGCCAGCCTGTCTTCGCTTATGAGTATCTTGTTCGCCTCGTATACGCGCCCCGCTACCGGCCCCTGTTTATCCATGGCGAGTATGCCGTCCATTATATTAAGGCCGACCTTTACCGCTTTGTTTATATCGCATATGACCCTCCCCAAACTTTCAGAGGACGGAGCCGCCTTGTGGTATTCGGCCTTTTTCTGCCCCGGCACGCAGCCGAAGAGGTTTTTCACCGCTCCCGTATAAGCGGCCATCATATGAGTTTTAAACTTGGGCAGGTTGATGACGAAGTCGGCGTCGAACACGGGTTTCGCCAGGTGCATCTTTGTGCCAGATACTTCGGCCTCAACGACGCCTTCTTTATCAAAGTTCTTTATAACGGCGCCTTCTTCTTCGGCGACTTTGACCATTCCGGATACTACGAGCGCCTTCCGGGTCTGCGCTTTTCCGCCTATTGCGCCGCCCGCGCTGTCGCCTATCCATACGCTGCATCCGTGCCGTTTCACTATGCGAGTTGCCGCGCGCACAAATTCGCAGTGAGTCACCGCCGCCGTTTCGGGAGGCGCCGGCCCTATAAGGTTTACTTTAAGAAGTACCTTCATGCCGGGCTGAAGCCAGCGCTCCCAGCCGCCGAGCAGCTTTGCGCCTTCGTTTATTTTCGCCGTTACTTCATCGGTATCGTACGAGCCGCATTGCATAACGGCGACTTTTGTTTTACTCATAGTCTCTCCTGTTAGATATCATTAGCTTTTAAATTTTACCACAAACATATTCTTACGGTAACAGAAATCGGCAAATGTTCACAAAGCGTTATAATTAGTTTCCTTTATTCGCG
>CAZJOS010000084.1:0-10046 GCA_964547655.1 uncultured Christensenellaceae bacterium | reverse complement strand
CCTCCGGATGTGTCCGCGCTTTTCTTTTTTACGGGCTCACGTTCCTTTCTTGGCCCGCCGCCCGCCAGAACGCAGCTTGAAGACGTCAATGACGATTGTATCAGTATGCCTGATACGGCGATGCCCGCAGACGCCCCGGCAACAAATACCGAATTGGCCGAGAGGAAACTGCCTAAAGCCTCAAACAGCCCTGCCGAGACCCCGCTCGTGTCCGCTCCCTGAACATAGATATATATCCCGGCAAACGCCGCAACGCAGGCCCCGAGCAGCGAGGTAAATACGATGACCGCATATTTTTGATAAACGGCGGCCAGCAGCCCGGATACGATGCAAACGGTAAAAGCCGCGGGGACAACATAATCGACTTTTTGAAGTCCGAACGCGCAAACTACATACAGCGTAAAGAGCGCGCCGCCCGCAAACCCGGCGAAGAAACCCGACACCCTCTTTATAAAAAAGAGTATTACATATACGGCGACTCCGCTGCCGCCGAATAACAGCCACGCGCCCATAGTATCGAACTGCATCTGCTTAAACGCAAATATATATATAAGGCCTTCTATAACTATAAGGCCGCAAAGAGGCATCAGCAGCCTTCCCAGTTTATACCCGAAAAAGGTGAATAAAAGCCCCAGGATGACCGCGGCCCCTCCGCTTATCAGTATAACGACAGAAAGATCCATTCTTTCGCTCCTCTCAATACGCCCCGGCTTTCTTTTTGGATGTTATGGTAAGCTGCACCGCAAGGCCGATAAAGAACAGCGCGGCAAGCGATGCAAGATATATCGTTGAAGTATAAGCTTTGTGCAGTAAAATAGTATCCCTGAAATATTCCGTTATCTGCGCGCCCCCCTCAGCAAGGTGATAAATACTAAGCGCAAGGAAAGACGCGCCTATAAACGAAGTAAATATCGATATGAATATATGCCTCATATTAAGAGTGAGCGACCCGAGGATACATCCTAAGACCAATATGGCTATAAATACATACGCGTCCCAGAGGCTTAAGCCCAGAACGTCGGCGACAAGCAGTCCCAAAGCCGCTCCCCCGCCGAACCCTATAAGGAAGATACCGAAGTATAGCAGCAAAACCAGCAGCACCGCGAGAACGGCTCCCGCGCCCAGGCTGCACAATAAAAGCTCTGTCCCGCTCAAAGACGTAAAACTCATAAGGAGCGTGTGCCCCGCTGCAAACCCTGCTAAAAAGCCGTAAACAGCAAGTACTATTTTAAGCCACCTGTTCCCGAAGAAACAAAACACTATGCCCGCGGCCAGGCAAACGATTATCGCCAGTATGTTCATTGCCTCGTTATCCATCGTTACCTCTTCATATTATTGTATCACAGCGCATAAAAAAAAGCATGTACAATAATATTCAATCCATATATAAACATATAGCCCGCTATTCAAATCACAGATTTATAAAGGCGGGAAACCGTCAGAGCAGCAGCATCATTCCCGGGAAGACCGCTTCGTAACGCCCAAGGTAGTTTTTTTTCCGTAAACCGCGTTCATTTATGCCGCGGTCTTTCGCTATTGCCGCAAGCGTTTCGCCCGGGCGGACGCAGTATAATTCGCCCGACAAAAGCGGCACTCTAAGGCTGTTTCCCGGACGTACGTTTAGCGGGTCTTTTATACGGTTTGCCCGGAGGATTATGTTCATGGTCAGCCCGTACTTTCTCGATATACCATACAGCGTATCTTCCTTTGTCATCACGTACGTTTCATACCCGGCGCGCCGTAAAGGCTCGCAGCCGCACCTGTTGCAATAGCATTTTTGGGGTATCATTATTTCTTTGCACTTAAGAAAATCCTGCGGGTCGGAAAAGGAATTCGCACGCATTATCATGCAGACAGGAACGCGGTAATACGCGCTCAGCATTTCCAGCCTGTCCGTCCGCCTTATCCTGTGGACTGTCTGTATTTCCATAGCCTATACCGCCTTTGCCGTAATCCGTTTGGTAAAGGATATGCGGAAAACATCAGTCTGTATGAATTTTTATGTCAATCAGGCTCTTTTCTTTGCAGCGCGACAAGCTCGGGCGCGGTGACGCTTCTTTCGGCGTCCCTGCAATGCCGCTCGGTAAACCTGCCCTTAAGGCCGTCCGTTCCCTGCCCCAGCAGCATGAACGGGGCTCTCTCGCCGCCGTGCCCGCCGCTGTCGGAAAATGTAAAGTGGTCCGACGCTATTACGGCGCTGTACGGGGCGCTTATCTCTTCAAAAAACGGCTGTATAAAATACCGGTCTATCTCCTCTATGGCGCGCGTCTTTTCCACAGGCTGCAGCTCGTGCGACAGGTCGTCGAGCTTCTGTATGTGTATATACGCGAAATCGTACTTATTGACCGCGGAAACGGCGTTTTCCTTCTTATCTTTGAGAAATCGCGCGAAGCCTTTGTCTTCGGGCGTCGTCACACACTCCGCGCCTGACAGCGCGGCTATGCCGCGCATGAGAGAAGTCTCGGCGAGAACTACCCGGCTCCCTTCCGCTTTTCTCCCGAAACTCGGCGCGTACGAAGCTCCCCAGAACCAGATGCCGTTCGCTTTCGTATCGTTGCCTTCTTTCAATACTTCATAAGCTTTTCTCATAAGCGAGAAATACTGCTGCATCAACGGGCAGCCCTTAATATTATCGGATACCTTTCCTCCAATAATGTCGTGGGCGGGCATGAATTTAAGCTGTTCCGCTGCAGAAGCGGCGCCTTCTACAATGAGTATGTTGCGGAACGTGTCTATGTGCACCAGCTTAAAAGGCGGGCGAAACACTTCAGCATTGAGCTTATCCGTAAGCGGCCTTGCTATATCTGTTTCTATATCGTGCGCGCTGTAGCTTTGCATTATGCCCGTGTCAAAGTCTTTGCCTTCCAGCGTTACGAAATTGCACCTTATATACAGGTCGTCGTTGTTTACGGGCAGGCCCGCGCCCGCGGCTTCTATAACGGCACGCCCTTTATAGACCTTTGCGGGATCGTACCCCAGAAGGCTAAGGTTAGCGACCGAGCTGCCTATCTCCAGCCCCGGAGGTATGGTGAGCACCGTGCCGGGTTTGGACGCGTTGAACAAAGCGTCGAGCCCCGGCGTTTCCGCCGCTTCCATCGGGGTCTTCCCCCCCAGCTTTTCCTGCGGCCGGTCGGCTATCCCGTCCAGCACTATCGTAAACCTTTTCATGATTCTCTCCTTTTCAAAAGTTCTTGCGCATGTTGTATATCTTAAGACCCTCAAAATCACAGATGCCGCCCAGCTTTTCATAACCCATTTTTTCATAGAACGCCGCAGCCGCAAGCAATGCGTGGACTTCGATATATGCCGCCCCCTGTGCCGTTGCGCATCGTTCAAACTTTTCCATGAGCAGACTGCCGACGCCATTATTCTGAGAAGCAACGTCTACAAACAAAGAATGTATCCTGTTCTTCCCTCCCCTGATCATGCCAACGATCTGTCCGCAGTCTTCACAGACGAAGAATATATCCGTACTGTTCAGCATATCAAAAAGTTCCTGCTCGCCATGCTGATGCGTGTCGAAACTCCTCAGCGTTTTTTTAACGCCCGCTAAGTCGTAATAATCGCCTGCGTTGCAGGCGGCAAAGGTATTTCTTGCCAGATCAGCGACCGCCGTCGTATCCCGCTTTTGAAATTTACGTATCATTCACCCCAGCCTATCTTTCTCAATTGCTCTTTTATGTTTTCCGCGTCGGGCGGGCAGCCCCTTATGCAATGCTCAAACCCGGCCGTGCAGTCTCCGCTGCCTGTTTTACCACTCTTGCCTTTAAAGCCCTGCCCTACGCATACCTTCAATCCGTCGAGGCCGCGCTCTCTGTCAATCTCCATAAGCGCGCTCACGAGGTTGGCATAGCAGGCGCTGCACGCTTCTTTTTCATCTATATGAGACTTTATGATCCCTGGTTCTTCGCTGCTCGCAGGCCGCTCCGCGGTCCCGCTTTCTCCCACGCGTATGACATGCGCTTTTTCTATGTCCGTACTGCCTATGCCCAGTTGCCCGGCGAGCCGTATATACTCTATATCGTTTGCCTTAAGGCCCAGCAGTTTTGCCGCGTACGCGTCAATAAGCACGCTGTCGCTCCCCGCTATCATTATGTCCATCCGCTGCGGGTTGCCGCCTTCTTCGAATCCGGGGTCTGTATATACGCCGTCCGCTATCGTCAGTGACGGGTAAATCATCTTATTCAAATAAGTGATGGGCTTATGCAGCCCCATAGAGTGGAACCGCCGCTTCTCGCCGTCGGGTATAAGGCCTTTCATGTTCTTCAGGGCGCACGTTATCTTCGTCTGGCAGTGCCCCTTTATGAGCGGAAGATTTATAAGCAGATCGGCCTCAACAGCGCGCTTCGATATACTTATCTTCATCCCGCCGAACTCGCGGGAAACATACTCGTCTTTCTTTACGTCTATAAGCTCTACGTTATATTTTTTTGACAATTCCTCATATCCGCACACGCTGAACGCGCGGCGGGTATCGCACCCGAGCCAGCTGCTTTCTATTATGGAAATATCCCTGTATCCGCGCTCAAAAAAATATTCTATTACGGCCTCGCACACCGCGGGGTTGGTTGTCGCGCCGCTCTTCCAGCCTTTCGCCACGACGAGGTTAGGCTTGAGCGCTATCTTCGCGCCGCCCATCAGCCCTGTTTCCGGCCTTATGGCTTCGAGCAGACGTGACGCCATTTCTTTGGCGTCGCTGCCGTTTGCGATATAAAGCTTTCCCATCGATCCCCCTTACGTGGCATTATAGCACGGCAAAAGCCGCGCTGAAAGCATAAAATCACTATAAAGAGCGCCGATTCGTAACCGGTGCCCGAAATTATCATGATGATATAATTTGTTTTCTCTAGAGATATTTTTTAAGATGCAGCGCGTCTTCGCCGTCGAAGCGCTTGCGGTATTCCATGCACACCGGCTTAAAACCATGGCGTATCACGAGCGTCAGCATCCTCTGGTTATCCGCAAACACCACAATATCCACAGCCTTAAAGCCCTTATCTTTCGCAATTTCTATTCCTGCGTCAAGCAGCATTCTCCCCGCGCCACGGCCCTGGAAACGAGGGTCAACAGCCACGGCAAGTATCTCATACGACTCTATAGCGTTATGCCGCACCACCAGTATGCCCGCTATAACGCCTTCTTCGGCCGCCGCGTAATATTCCACTCCCGCGTGCTTAGCGCTGTCCGCCCAGTCCGCTATCTGAGCGCGCGAAAACGGTATCCCCGTATACGACAGGAACTTAAGATTGCCGGGGCAGTTGAATATCCTGTCATACGCCTCGACGAATCTTTCCTTGTCCGCAGCCCCGTTTATTTTCTCAATATTCATCCTGTCTGCTCCTTTGTTTCCAGACTGTATTCCATGATTCTATTGACCGCCCGTTTCCTTTAAAAATCGCCGCAGCGCGAACGCCTGCAGCCGCCTCGGCAACGCTCCGTATAAGTTAAGCAAAAAACTCGCGTTTACAGTATACCTCAATTTCGGACGCGGAGAATTCGCCGCCCTCCAGAATACTTTCGCCAGCGCTTTGGGGCCTTTCGCCGTGCGCAGCTGTCCTTCCATTATGCGCGCTATCCTGTCGAGTTTCCCGCGGTAAAGCTTCGTACCCTCCCTTAGCCTCTCCAGTTCCCTCGACGACTGGCAGAGCAGCTGAGTATTGAACGCGCCCGGCCTTACCGATATTACGGGAATGCCCAGAAGCTGCAGCTCGAGCCGCAGGGCGTCGGCGTAGCACTCGAGCGCCGTCTTCGAGACAACGTAGACCCCGGTAAACGGTAAGGGCTTCTGCCCCGCGAGTTCGCTGGTCGTTATTATTATGCGCCCGCCGCCGCGCAGCAGCGGCAAAAACGCTTTGTTTATACGGTACACGCCCATGAGGTTTACATCCATTATCGCCGAGAACCTGTCTTCCGGCATCTCGGCAAACGAGTCCATCATATATATCCCGGCAAGGTGTATAACTGTGTCAATCTTAAGCGCCGCCGCTGCAATCTCTTCTTTCGCGGCCTCAACGCTGCGCGCGTCCCGCAGATCGAGCTTAACGGGCACTACCCTTTCGTATTCTTCCTGCTCCTTAATGTCGCAGGAGAACACCGTTACTCCCCTGTCCGCGAAATATTCCGCGACCGCGCGCCCTAGGCCCCCGGCGCCTCCCGTCAAAACTATCTGTTTCATGATACGGCTGTTATTTCCCTTCAATCAGCGAAAAGCTGTATGTATTGCCTGTGTTCCTGTGGACGCAGATCTCACCCGTAAGGTCCGTCTGGTTATAAACTACAGACCACTGAAGCCTGTCTTCGCCCTGTGAAACTATTCCCACGCTCTGCAGCAAGGCCATCGCGTCGCGCCCGCTTATGACGCCGCCTGCTGGCTTAAGCTTTTTCTCTACGGCTTCGTATCTTGCAAAATCGCCTGAACCCCCGCCCATGTTGTTATACGCTATGAAGTTCGACGCTACCTGGTAGTTTCCGGTCCCCGTTATCTGCTGCAGTTTCCCGTCCCAGTACTCCACTATTACCGACTTACCCGACGCGTCGGATATGAGATAGTGGCACGCTATACCATCTGAGAAATATATGTTGAAATGGTCGAGCAGGTCTACCGCCTGTTCCACCGTGGCGGCTTTATCGAGCAGCAGGCGAATAGCAGTCGTGGTATTCAGTGTCACATGCTTCGGATCATAAGGCCCCTTTGCTTCCGGCACTGAAAGCAGCGATACCGCAAGGCCCTTCTCGTTCATGCCGTCGAACGGGAGATACGGCGCCGCGAGCGTCATGAAGCTGCCAGGCGAAAGCCCGTCCGGCAGATTGTCTTTTGTGTAGCCCGCGTACGTAAGGCTCACCGTCGAGACCGAGGCGTAGCCGTCGTCCGGGTCGGTAAAAAGCAAAAGCGAGGGCGTATATGAAAAATCGAAGTTCCGCGCGTATATCCGGCCGCCCTTATCATCCTGCGCGGTAAACGCCGTGCATCCGCCACCCGTTGCCCCAAGGTCTATATCGATGCCTTTAAGCAGCCTTTTCGTTATGAACTTTTCGATGTCTTTATCGGAAGAAGCGCCGGTTTTCAGAAATTCGTCGAAACCGTAATCTCCCGCGTACGTCATGGTATAAAGAGGGTAGTCGTCCACCTTCTTAAGCGTCGAGAGCGTTTTCATCTCGTTCCAGAACAACGCAAAAAACGCGGCCGCAGCTATAACTATAAATATGCCTGAACCGATAGCAACCCGTATCAATATTTTTTTCATGACCCCCTAAAGCCCGCCTTCCTGATGCCTTTGTTTATATGATTATAACATCACCAGCCGTAACAAAACTATAAATTATTGTTGATATTCTGTTTTTTTTGAACAAAAAAGAAAGGCCGGGTTTTGTATTCTGGATTTAATTAATATACCGGTCAACGCCCGAAAACTTTTTCCTGCGATGCCCGGGGCTTGCTATTTATAGCATTATAATGCATAATAATGCCGTTATTGTATATGCATTATATCGCTTATGGAGGCATGTTAATGTGCAAAAAAGTATTGATACTGAACGGCAGCCCGAGGAAGAAAGGCAACACGGCATACCTTATCGGCAAGACAATAGAGGGCATACTCAACGCGCACCCCGACGCGGAGATCGAAACTATATCGCTGGGTCCGCTGAAGATAAGCCCCTGCCGCGCATGCGACGGATGCCGGAAGGAAGAGAGGATAGGCAAATACTGCGTAGTCCGCGACGACATGGCTCCGCTGTACGATAAAGCCGCTGCGGCAGGCGCGATAATATTCGCGAGCCCCATATACTGGTTTACTATGACAGCGCAAACGAAGCTCTTTATGGACAGGCTGTACGGCCTCTGGCTGGAGAAAACGCGCGTGTTTGAAGGCAAGGCAATTGCCGCATTAACAGTATACGGGGACGAAGACCCTTATGTTTCGGGCGCCGTGAATTTCATACATACAATAGAAGACGCATGCAGATACTGCAAGGCAAGGTTAGCGGGAGTAGTGTACGGCACGGCAAGCGATTTAGGCGACGCGGAAAAAGACCCGGTTCTCTGCAAAAAAGCGTTTGAGCTTGGTAAAAAGCTTTTTTGATCGTTTCCGCTTCTATCTTATATATTGATAAAATCCCTATGGTTTGTGGTATAAATTATCGAAAAAATCGGAGGAAACTATGGATATCACCATTAAAGCCCTTGTCCCGGCGCTTGCGGACGAATACTTTAAGTTCTTCGACGGCCCGGCGTTTTCGGATAACCCCGATTGGTCGTGGTGTTACTGCTGCTTCTTCCACATATGCGGCCCCGAATGGGAAGAGCGCACCGGTGAGCAAAACCGCGAGTTCGCGCAGAAAGCGATAGCGAGCGGGGTGCTTAACGGCTACCTTGCTTTTATAGATAACGAGCCTGTGGGCTGGGTGAACGCGGCAGCGCGCCAAAGCTACCCGCGCCTGAAGGGCGAGCCGCTGCCCGAAGGGGATAATATATGCTCGATCGTGTGTTTTACGATATCTCCCGCCTGCCGCAGGCAGGGCATAGCAACGAAACTGCTGCAGGCGGCGATAGACGGCGCTAAAGGAAAGTTCGATTATGTAGAGGCTTATCCTCTCAAAGGGGAGCAGACCGCTGCTTTCCACTACCACGGCCCGCTGGCAATGTATGAAAAAGCGGGATTTGAAAAAGCCGGTGAGACGGAGGAGTACTGGGTAGTCAGGCTGCGTGTATAGCATATAACCATCGAAACATAAAAATATCCCAGGAATATCGTAGAGATTTTTTTGGCGGCAGCAAAAAAGACGCTTAAAGCGCCTTTTTTGATTCTGTTTATTTTTCAGGCTGCGTGGCGGGCATTATGTCTGGCCAGCCTGATAATCCGTTGAAGCCCCAGTTACGTGGTAGCGTCGTCGACCTCCGACCATTCTCCGTATGACTTTCCATCCGGATAATCCACTGAAGTCACTGTCTTCTCGTACGCTCTTACCCGGTAATAGTATGTCGTATTGTCATTCAGCTTAGAATGGTACCTTGATCTCGAAGTCCCCGTATATAACGTAGTCCATTCATCGTCCGGAGCGTCTTCCGATTCAGCCCATTGAAGCACGTATCCGTCAACGCCCCTAAGGCTCTTCCAGGTTATCTTTGTCTTCGTATTATTGTATCTTCTGGCGACAACTCCCGTTACCTGGCCCACGAAAGGCGTTGCTGACGCAATATTCGAGAAACCGCCGTAGATTTTACCATTTTCGCCATAGGCGGACGAACTGCGGTAAGCGCGGATCTTATAACTGTATTCATTATCTACAATTATATACCTGTCATTTGTATAAGACGTAGAAGAAGTCGATGAATAATAAACGAAATCACTGTTGCCCGGCCCCTTCCTCCATATTTCATATCTCGTTCTGCCCGAAACCGATTTCCATTTAAGCTTTATGCTTGTAGGCGTGTACGGAGTTGCAGTAAGTTCGGTCACCGCAACCGGTACAGGCCTGCCCATTGTGATGCCCGAGAATGCCCCGTAACATTTCGTCGTTTTGTTAGTAGCGGGATTTATCACATTTACGTAAGCGCGTATTTTGTAGAAATACTTCCTGCCCGACGTAATAGAGGTAAATTTATACTCGTTAGGCCTGATTTTCCATATCGAGATTGAACACGGGAGCGTCTTGACGAGAGAATATACGCCGTCTATTTTATCGTTCGCGCGCCATATCTCATATCCTGACGCGCTCGATACAGGAGTCCACGATACCTTGATGCTGTTATATCCCATGGAGACCGCATAAACCGAATTAGGGGCACCCGGCAGAGGCGTTGCGCTGACGGGATCGGAAAAGCTGCCGTAATAAGGAGGAAGCGTGTCTGGTTTGTTTACACCTCTTACCATATAACTATACGTAGCGCTCACAGTAAGTCCCGTGTCTGTATAAGATAAGACACCTTCCGTTGTAATGGTTAATTGGGAGTATTCTCCTGTGGCGCCCTTACGCCATACTTCATATTCCGTCGCCCTATCCGCTTCGGTCCATGTGATCGTGATCCTGCTGGCCCCCGAAGATAC
>CAZJOS010000083.1:0-10173 GCA_964547655.1 uncultured Christensenellaceae bacterium | reverse complement strand
GCTCCCGTATCGCTAAAACGGTATTATACGGAAAATCTGCTGGCCTTCCTTTCCATAGGCATACTTCAGGCGTTTATATCGCTGACTATGCTGATGCTGGTTTTCGGTATGAACCTTGTAATCCCGGCCGTTATATTTGCGCTCTTCACCGTATTCACGCTGGTGAGCGTATCGCTCGGCATGTGGATAATCACTCTGTTTAAAAAGCCGCTTATGGCCTACCTGTCCATAATGTTTCTTGTGACGCCGCTCGTGATGCTTGGCGGGTGCTACTGGCCTTCAAGCTTTATGCCGGAAATGTTAGTTAAATTTGCCAAGTTCTTGCCGACATCCTGGGTGATGCAGGCTGTGAGCAAAGTATTATACGAAGGCGCAGACTTAGGCGGAATAATGATAGAACTGCTGTTATTACTGCTGTTCACGGGCGTATTCTTAGCGGCAGGGCTCGCCAGAAAGGTTGAAATATCCAAATAAAAAGCGTAATATAAGGGTGGTTCCAACCCATTCAAAGCATAGCTTAATTATGGATCATGGGCGGACGATTGTCCGCCCGTAATTGTTTACAGGAGAAACATGAAGTATATTTTCGGCCTTATAATAATCGCATGGCTGGCCTTCCTTCAGGTGATAGGGCAAAGAGCGGATATTGCCGGGATCGCGTCGATACTTGGCGCTCTATGCTTTTTTATAATAAAACAAAAATACATTAATAAGACTTTTACCTCGATAGTATATTTCATAGCCGCTTCGGTATTGGCGCATTTATGGGCCCCTTTTGTACTGCTTGCCGCTATCCCTTTGATCGATTTCGTCTATGAACGCAAATACTGGCTCGCAGCCCCCGCGTTCGCGGTAGCCGCGTATATAAGCGCGGCCGAAGGCGAATACCCTATGATACTGCCGCTTTTTATGTCGGCATACCTGGGGTTTATTACCGGGACTATGGAACGCAGCGAGCAGGCGGGCATCCGTGTATTGGACGATGAGCGGCGTCTAAGATATAATCTTGAGATCGCGCAGAATGAACTCATAAAGTCCCGAAGGGAAGTGGAGCGGCTTACCGAGGCAAGGGAACGCAACAGGATAGCCCACGAGCTGCATGACAGCATTGGTCACGGCATCGCGGGAGTACTCATACAGCTGGAGGCTGCGAGAAGGATACACCGCAAGGATGCGGACAAAACTGATGAGATACTTTCGGCCTGCGTAAATAAGCTCTCTGAAACGCTGGGTCTTACGAGAAACACCGTTTATAATCTGCGGACGGATATAAAGACAGGCGTGCAGGCTTTGGAGAGCATTATAGGCGGTTTCCGTTTCTGCCCCGTGGAATTCAGGCACAGCGGGGATTTCGGCATGGTGTCTTCGACGAACTTAAGGATACTCGAGGCAAATTTAACGGAAGCGCTTACGAATTCATCACGGCATTCCCATGCGACGCAGATCGCGGTAAACGTGGATATACGGCGAAATAATATACGCTTTTATTATAAGGATAACGGCTTAGGCTGCTATGATATACGCGAGGGCCTGGGGCTTATGGGTATGAGGGACAGGATAAAGAACGCGGGCGGCACTATTTCCATAGACGGCAGCGACGGGTTTCTGATAGTATGCAACTTGCCCGAGCACGGAAACGAAGACGATGGAGGAGAGCCATGAAGATATTGATAGCGGACGACGACGTATTGATACGTGAGGGGCTGAAGCTTATACTCGAAACAGAAAAAGATTTTGAGGTTTCCGGAATTGCCGCCAATGGGCAGGAGGCGGTAAAGCTATGCGCCACCGGGAGGCCCGACATTGTGCTTATGGATATACGCATGCCGGTGATGGACGGCGTTCAGGCAACGCAGCAGATAAAGCAGCAATTCAAAGGAATAAAGGTGGTGCTGCTTACTACTTTTAAAGATACGGAGTATATACGCAGCGCTGTAAAATACGGCGCCGATGGCTATATACTGAAAAGCAGCTCTTCAGAAAATATCATAGAAAGCATTCGCACGGTTCAGAAGGGCAACGTCGTGTACGAGAAGGAGATAACCGACGCGCTTTCCGGAATGATCTCCGAAAAGCGTAAAACTACGGCCTCTGATGCGTGTGTATCGGAGCGTGAACTCTCGATTATGAAACTTATTGCCGACGGGCTTTCGAATAAGGAGATAGCCGCGGCGCTTTTCATAAGCGAGGGGACTTTGCGCAACGTTACGTCGGCTTTGCTCGATAAACTCAGCCTTAGAGACAGGACGCAGCTGGCGGTATATTATATACGCAATCTGGAAAATAAATGATTAAAAAGTTATAAAAAGAAAGTATAAATCTATTTACATCAACATATTAGTATGATAATATAACTGTCAACAAAACAGGCGTTTTGTAATAGATTAGATTAGAAGAGTTTAGAAGAGAAGAGAAGAGAGTAGCTTAGTGCAGTACCGCGCGGTTTTTAAGGCCGGCAGTATCATTTTACGTATTTGCAGATTTAAGCCTCTTCTTTTCAAAAGGAGAGGTTTTTTAATTATGTATCCCGATTTTGACACATTTCTTAAGCTGTCAAAGACTACAAAAATGGTTCCCGTATCGGAGGAACTGAATATGGACACCCAGACGCCTATAGGGCTTTTCATGCGCTTTGCGCATGAGGGCAGCAGCTTTCTGCTGGAAAGCGTGGAGGGCGGAGAGAGATGGGCGAGGTATTCGTATATCGGGCGCCGCCCATTAATGATTTTTAAAAGCAGCGCCAGCAGTATTTCCGTTATCAAAAAGGGCCAAAAAACCGAAAAGAAGGGCGACCCGTTCGAAGAACTGAAGAGGCTGCTGGGCGAATATAAAGGCGTCCGCTTAAAAGGCATGCCGCCTTTTTGCGGCGGCGCCGTAGGCTATATCGGTTACGACATGGTGCGGCAGATAGAGCATCTCCCCGGCGCCCCGGATGATGACATTGGGCTTCCCGAAAGCTACTTCGGGTTTTATGACGAGATAATAACCTACGACCATTTAAAACAGCGGGTAATAATAACGGTCAGCGTAAACGCGGGGGGAGATATCAACAATGCGTACGAGGCTTACCGACGGGCCGAGGAAAGGATCAGGAAGACCCGGGAAGAGCTTAGTTGTCAGTTTGAGCTTAAGGCGGCTAAAACGGCCGGCACTGCCCAGTTGAATTTAGAAAGCACTTTCACAAAGGAAGGCTATATGGCCGCAGTAGAAAAAGCAAAGAGATATATAAATGACGGCGATATATTCCAGGTGGTGCTGTCGCAGAGGTTTTCGGCAAAAACGGATATCGACCCCTTAAGCGTTTACCGCGTATTGCGCACGCTCAATCCTTCGCCGTACCTGTATTATCTGAAATTCGAAGACGCCGTCATAGCAGGCTCTTCGCCCGAACTTTTGGTGCGGGTGGAAGACGGATTAGTGGAGACCTGCCCGATAGCCGGAACGAGCAGGCGGGGAGGAGACGACGAGGAGGACGCAAGGCTCGCTGCCGAGCTGCTTGCCGACGAAAAGGAAATGGCGGAGCACACGATGCTTGTTGACCTCGGGCGCAACGACATAGGCAAGGTATCGAAATTCGGCAGCGTGAAGGTAAAGGACCCAATGCATATTGAGAAGTACTCGCACGTGATGCACATAGTTACCAACGTGACGGGGATGCTCGAGGATGGGAAAGACTGCTTCGACGCGCTGCGCGCCGTGCTCCCCGCGGGTACGCTTTCCGGCGCGCCCAAGGTGCGCGCCATGCAGATAATAGACGAACTGGAGCCGGTAAAACGGGGCTGCTACGGAGGCTGCGTAGGGCACATAGGGTTCGACGGCAGCCTCGACACCTGCATCACTATACGCACCGTAGTGTTCCATAAAGGCAAAGCGTATGTGCAGGCCGGGGCGGGCATAGTGGCCGATTCCGTGCCGGACAAGGAGTTTCAGGAGACTCTCAATAAAGGGCAGGCGGTGTTTTCGGCAATAGCGAAAGCGGGTGGTGTGAAATGATAGTTATAATAGACAACTACGATTCCTTTACGTATAACCTGTACCAGTATATAGGAGAGATGGCTGCGGATATCAGAGTCTACCGCAACGACAAGGTGACGGTGGAGGAGCTTGAAAGCCTGCCGTACAGCCACCTCGTTATATCGCCGGGGCCGGGGTTCCCGCAGCAGGCAGGGGTTTCGGTGGAGTCGGTGCAGAAGCTGGGAAGGAAAGCGCCAATACTCGGCGTTTGCCTCGGGCACCAGGCTATAGGCTGCGCGTTCGGAGCAGAGATAGTACACGCGCCGAAGCTGATGCACGGCAAAGCCTCAGAAGTGAAGCTTGAGAAATCGGCAGTGTTCGAGGGCCTTCCGCACGTCATAAGCGGGGGAAGGTATCATTCGCTGGTAGTCGATATAGACACATTGCCGGAGGAACTCAAGGTGACAGCTTCCGCTGAGTCGGGAGAGATAATGGCTGTAGAGCACAGGGAACTTCCCATCTACGGGCTGCAGTTCCATCCCGAATCGATACTTACGCCGGAAGGCAGGAAAATACTTCGTAATTTTTTGGCGATATCATAAGGAGGTGTGGATATGTTTAAGGAGACCATATCACGGATAGTGGAAAAGCAGGACCTCACGAGAGAGCAGGCAAAAGAAATAATGAACGAGATAATGGGCGGAAAGGCGACGCCCGCGCAGATAGGCGGCTTTCTTACCGCCATGCGCATGAAGGGAGAGACTGTGGACGAAATAACAGGATTCGCCCAGTCGATGCGCGAGAACGCGCAGACTATATCGCCCAACGTGCCGTTCCTGACCGATACCTGCGGTACAGGCGGAGACGGGGCGCACACGTTCAACATCTCGACGGCAGCGGCAATAGTCGCCAGCGCGGCGGGAGTGCCGGTGGCGAAACACGGGAACCGATCGGTAAGCAGCAGCAGCGGCAGCGCCGACGTGCTTGAAAAGCTGGGAGTGGCTATAGACCTTGGGCCGGGGGATGTAGCACGATGCATAGAGGAGATAGGTATCGGGTTCATGTTTGCGCCGGTCTTTCATGGGGCGATGAAACACGCCATAGGCCCCCGGCGGGAACTTGGGGTGCGCACTGTGTTTAACATGCTCGGGCCGCTTACCAACCCCGCAGGTGCGGGCGGGCAGCTTATGGGCGTATACAGCGACGAGCTGACTGAGCCGGTAGCGAAAGTTCTCAGCAACCTGGGCGTGAGGCGCGCGATGGTGGTAAACAGCAGGGACGGACTCGACGAGATATCGGTATGCGCGCCCACGCTTGTTTCGGAGCTTAATGAAGGGGAAATAAATACGTATTTATTAAATCCCGAAGAGTACGGTTTCCCTATAAGCGAAAACAGCGAGATAAAAGGCGAAGGCGCGGAGCAGAACGCACAGATAATCATTGCGCTTTTGAAAGGGGAAAAAGGAGCAAAGCGGGATATACTGCTCCTTAACGCGGGTGCGGCCATATATATTGGCGGCGGCGCAGAGACTATTGCCGAGGGGATAGAGAAAGCGGCAGAAGCAATAGACAGCGGAAAAGCGTATGATAAGCTTATGCAGCTCGTCAAATTCACCACTAAAGCAAAGGCAAGCTGATGATACTGGATCTGATAATAGAAAAGAGAAAGATAAGGCTGAAAGCCGAAAAAGAAGCTCTGCCTATTGAGGCGCTGCGGCAAGCGGCGGAAGGAAGCCGCGAAAAGCGGGCCGGCTTTAAAGCCGCGCTGAAGAAAAGCGGGATATCTATAATTGCAGAAATAAAAAAAGCCTCTCCCTCTAAAGGGCTCATCAGGAGCGATTTCGATCCGCTCAAGATAGCGCGCGAATACGAGCAAGCCGGCGCCGCCGCGATATCCGTACTCACCGAAGAAGACTTTTTTCAAGGCAAAAGCGAGTATCTTAAGCAGGTGAAGCGACTTGTCGGCATACCCGTGCTGAGAAAGGATTTTATATTCGACTCGTGGCAGGTATGGCAGTCGGCATATTTGGGCGCTGACGCCATACTGCTTATCGCGGCACTGCTATCGACGGAAGAACTTAAGTCTCTGAGGCTTCTCGCGGGCAGCCTCGGCATGGACGCGCTGGTGGAAGTGCACGGTTCTGAAGAACTTAATGAAGCTCTTGAGTCGGGCGCGGAGATAATCGGCATAAACAACAGAAACCTGAAGACCTTCGATGTGGATATAAGAACGACGGGAAAGCTTATTGGCGATATCCCACCCGGCATTACGATAGTAAGCGAGAGCGGTATAGATTCGGCGGCGGACATTGAGCACCTTAACAGCCTTGGCGCGGACGCGGCGCTCATAGGCGAGAGCCTAATGAGGGCAAAATCCATAAACGGCAAGATGAAAGAACTTAAGGGGCGTGTGACATGACAAAGGTAAAGATATGCGGCCTTGGGCGCGAAGAGGATATATATATGGTGAACGAACTTCTGCCCGACTACGTTGGTTTCGTTTTCTGCCCGAGTAAACGGCAGGTGGATATAAACAAAGCGAGCGCACTATGCGCCGCGCTTGACAGACGGATAAAAAAAGTCGGAGTATTCGTCGGCCAGAGCAGGAGTTTTATAGAAGAAGCGCTGAATGAATGCGGGCTCGACGTCCTGCAGATGCACGGAAGTGAATCTTTCGAAGAGTGCCGCTATGAGGGCTGCGAAGTCTGGAAAGCAATAAGGGTAAAGAGCCGCGCAAGCATAGCGCTGGCCGAAAGCTGCGCGACTGACAGGATACTCTTCGACGCGTACGACGAAAACTCGTACGGAGGGTCGGGGAAGACGTTCAGTTGGGAGCTGCTGCAGATGTTTGAAGACAAGCAAAGGATCATACTCGCGGGCGGGCTTTCGCCGGAAAACGCGGGGGATGCAGTGCGGCTTGTACGCCCCTATGCGCTGGACGTGAGCAGCGGCGTGGAAACGGACGGTAAGAAAGACTATAACAAAGTAAAGATTTTTATACAAAATACGAGGGGGCAAAGGTACTATGAATAAAGAGGGGTATTTCGGGGATTACGGCGGCATGTTCGTGCCCGAAACGCTTATGCCTTCAATAAAGGAGTTGGAGGCGCAATATCATTCATCGATCGGAGACGAAGAGTTTCAGAAGGAAAAGGATCATTATTTAAGCGAGTACGCGGGCAGGGAAACGCCGCTATATTTTGCGGAAATGATGACGAAGGAACTGGGCGGCGGCAAGGTTTACCTTAAGCGCGAGGATCTCAATCACACCGGTTCGCACAAGCTCAATAACGTGATAGGCCAGATGCTGCTGGCGAGAAGGATGAATAAAACGAGGATCATTGCCGAGACCGGGGCGGGACAGCACGGAGTAGCGACAGCGACCGTAGCGGCGCTTTTCGGGATGAAATGCGAGGTATACATGGGCCGTGAAGACGTGGAGAGGCAAAAGCCCAACGTTTTCCGCATGCGGCTTTTGGGCGCCGAGGTGCACCCGGTGGAGACCGGGACAATGACGCTCAAAGACGCTACGAGCGAAGCAATACGCGACTGGGCGGCGAATTACAGGGACACTTATTACGTGATAGGCTCGGTAGTGGGGCCGCACCCATACCCGCGAATGGTGAGGGATTTCCAAAGTGTTATAGGAAAAGAAGCTAAAAGGCAGATACTCGAAAAGGAAGGCAGGCTCCCCGATCAGCTCATAGCGTGCGTTGGCGGCGGCAGTAACGCCATGGGCCTGTTTTATCCGTTTACCGAAGATAAGAGCGTTAAGATGACGGGAGTGGAAGCAGCGGGGCTGGGTATAGACACACCGATGCACGCGGCGGCAATAACGAAAGGTAAATCGGGCGTACTGCACGGCATGCTTTCATATTTCCTGCAGGACGGCGACGGCCAGATACTGCCCGTGCACTCCATCTCTGCGGGGCTCGACTACCCGGGCATAGGCCCTGAGCACGCTTATCTTAATGACAGCGGGAGAGCGTCTTACGCGACCGTTACGGACGAAGAGGCGGTGGAGGCGTTCAGGTTCCTTTCACGCACCGAAGGAATAATACCCGCTTTGGAGAGCGCGCACGCGGTCGCCCACGCGATTAAGACCGTGCCGCAGACGGGTAAAGACGAGATAATAATAGTCAACATATCGGGGCGCGGAGACAAAGACGTTCAGATTGTGGCAAAGCGTATGGGGGTGGAAGTGCAATGACAAGGATAGGGGAAAGATTCGAGCTGCTCAAGAATAAAGGCGAAAAGGCGCTTATTCCCTTTTTCTTCGCCGGGGACCCGGATATAAAAGCGACGTTTGAGCTTATTATGGCTGCGGAAAAATCGGGAGCGGATATAATCGAACTCGGCATACCGTACACCGACCCGCTAGCGGACGGGCCCGTCAACCAGGCGGCAAGCGCACGCGCGCTGAAAAATGGTATAAAAATCAAGGATATATGCTCACTGGTTAAGGATATAAGGAAACAGACTCAGATACCTGTAATGTTCCTGCTATATTTCAACTGCGTGATGCAATACGGAATGGAGAAATTTTTAGCAGACTGCGCCGAAGCGGGGGTAGACGGGCTGGTCATACCCGACCTTTCATATGAAGAAAGGATGAACTACAGTGAGGTTTTCTGTCGTTTCCCCGTAGATATAATACCCATGGTGACTCCTGCGTCAGGCGGACGCACAGGCAAGGTCGTCGAAGATACGAGCGGCTTTGTATACTGCGTGACGACTTCGGGCGTGACCGGGGAGAGAAGCGGCTTCGAGACTGATTTTGAGGCGTTTATGAAAGAGGTTAAGCACTGTACCGGCCTGCCGAGAGTACTGGGGTTCGGTATATCGACGCCCTCTCAGGCGGCAAAGCTTAAAGATTACGCCGAAGGAATAATAGTAGGCACCGCTATAGTAAAGCTTATCGCCGGCAGTGTGCCCGGTAACCTGATTAAGGATTTCTCAGCGTTTATAAAGGAGCTGAAAGAAGCGCTGAAATAGCGTTTCCGGAAATATAATTGACAAACACACTAATAATAATTAGAGTTATATTAAGATATAGTTTTTTCAGAGCAAAGATCATTTTTTACTGAAACCTTAATTCATACAACCATAATAAAGTTTTTTTATGGGGGTAAAGTTTCCTTATGAAAGAGACTGAAAAAAAGATCATCTATTATTCCGATATAACCGACGATTTTGCAGGCAACGATATAAAAACGAAAGAGCTGGGCGCGAAATTCAAATATATCAACAATAACCCTGTTTGGAAAACGGCGGCGTTTCTGCTCTATTATCTGTTCGGAGTGCCGTTTTCATGGTTTTGCATCAAAATAATAAACGGAACGAAGATAGTTAACCGCAGGGCGGTACGGGGGATAAAAGGCGGTTTCTTTATATACGGTAACCACACGCACTGGAGCGACGCACTTTTACCCTATATAGTAACGGCTCCTAAAAGGACTTATATGATAGCGAACAGGGACGCAGTTTCCATTAAGGGAATAAAAAACATCGTATTGATGCTGGGGACCATACCGATACCCTCCGGGATAAAGCAGCTTGGCAGGTTCATGGAAACGGTCAATAAAAGGTGCGAAGGGGGAGGCTGCATAGCGGTATACCCGGAGGCGACCACGTGGCCGTACTATAACGGCGTTCGGCCTTTCCCGTCAACCTCTTTTACATATCCGGCAAAGCTTCACGTGCCCGTAGTCGCCATGGCGACCACGTTCCGCAAGAGGCGGGGGGTGCTTTCGTTTATGAAAACTCCTGCACGCACATTGACCCTGAGCGAGCCGATATATGCCGATACGAATATGTCAATACCGGAGGCAAAAGAATTTTTGCACGATCGGGTTTACGACTTTATAAATGGCGTTATAGAGCAAAATGGCAGTTATGAATACATCCGCTATGAGAAAAGCACGGATGCGGGAGTTCAGATATAAAAGACTGTGGCATTATTCTTTGCCGCATTCAGGCTTGCCTATCGTCAAATACTTTTTCGGAAACTCGTATGTTCTGCTGAATTCGTCATGCCGCTTCAGCCTGAAAAGCTCTGGGAACCTGGCACAGAGCCTGTCTATATTTCTCATAAGCCTGCGGCTGCATGTGTATATAGACAATGCTTCTTCTTCCTCGTTGAAATTGATTATGGTTTCGCGCTCGAGACTAGACAACCTTATTTTCCTTGTATCTTCCGTCTTCATCATTCTCCTCACT
>CAZJOS010000082.1:0-10188 GCA_964547655.1 uncultured Christensenellaceae bacterium | reverse complement strand
AAAGACGCATTGATATAATGCTGTTTATGTAGTAAAATATTATGGAAATTTTCTCCGGGCTTAAGTGGAGTCACAGCGGGGGCGTTTTTATGGTGATCGATTTTCACGTTCATTGTTTTCCTGATTTTCTTGCAGGAAAAGCGATATATGAACTGGAAAAGGGCTGCGGAATAAAGGCCGTACACGACGGCACGGCAGGCGGTTTAAAGAAATATATGAAACAGTGCGGCGTTGACAGGGGCGTCGTGCTTTCCATTGCCACGAAGCCTTCGCAGGTAACACCGATCAACGAGTGGGCGAAAGGTATAAGAGACAACGAATTATATTCCTTCGGAGCGGTGCACCCTGACGACAACGACTTTTTTAACGCGGTCTTAAAGCTTAAAGCCGACGGTTTTAAAGGGGTCAAGCTCCATCCCGATTATCAGGGTTTTATGGCGGACGAAAAAAGGATGATGCCTCTCTACGAGGCACTGCGCGACGAGGGGCTCATGGTCCTTTTTCATGCGGGCATGGATATAGGCCTGCCCTCTCCTATACACTGCACTCCCCTGATGATAAAAAAAGTTTTGAGCGAGGTAAAGGGGCTTAAAATTATAGCCGCTCATATGGGCTCACACGCGCTTTGGCATGATGCCGAAGAGCTTCTTTGCGGGCTTGACGTGTTCTTTGACACATCTTACTCGTATTACATACTTGGAAAAGAAGGCATGGAGCGCATGATAAAAAAACACGGAGCTGAGCGGATACTTTTCGGAACGGATTCGCCCTGGACAAGTGCGGATGAAGAAACAGAGCGTATCGCGTCCCTCGATCTGCCGGCGGGCGATATAGATAAAATACTCTATGGAAATGCGCTTTCCCTGCTCTCATAGGCTGACACCTTTCACTGTGCGGTCATATTATATTAAGGGAGACCAAAACAGTATACGCGGGGTGAAATATGATAGAGCGAGGAGATATATACTATGCGGATTTAAACCCCGTTACCGGTTCGGAACAAGGCGGCGTGCGCCCTGTGCTGGTGATCCAGAACGATACAGGCAACAGGTTCAGCCCAACGGTCATAGTCGCCGCGATAACTTCCAACCTCGGAAAAGCGCGTTTGCCCACGCATATCGTCATTGAAGAAGATGCGCTGTCTGAAAAAAGCGTTGTTCTTTTAGAACAGATAAGGACAATAGATAAAACGAGGCTGATAAAAAAGATGGGACGTCTCAGCGAAAAAGATATGCTTCGCATCGACGAGGCGATATCGGTAAGCATGGGGTTTGATAAATCAAAGTAATGAGCAAACTAACGGCGGGAGGAAATTCTCCCGCCTCTGCTTAGAAGCAAAAAAGCTTGCATGAGTTTTAGGGAGGCAAAATGAAACAAAAGATAAAAGACTACGCCTTGATGACATTGGGCGTTGCCGTTGCGGTAGCGGGGCTGAATTTTTTCCTTGTCCCAGCCAAAATAGCCGCCGGCGGTGTAAGCGGTATCGCGACTATCCTTTACCACCTGTTTGAAGCGCCGCTCGGAGTAAGTATTGCCGCCCTCAACATTCCGCTTTTTATATTCGGGATAAGGCTGATAGGCAAGAGTTTTGCGATAAGAACAACATACTCGCTTATTTTGTATTCCCTGCTGGCCCAGGTTTTGCCTATACCTGAAGAGCAGGACCTGCTGTTAGGATGCGTATACGGCGGCGTTCTTGTCGGCGCCGGAATAGGCCTCGTCGTGCGTTCCGGCGGCAGTACGGGAGGTACCGACATGGCTGCCAGGATGCTGAGTTCAAGATCAAAAAACATGAGCGTCGGCGTTTTGGTATTCGCCATAGATTTCGTTGTTATCGGGGCTTCGGCGCTTGCGTTTGACTTTACGCTGGCGCTTTATGCCATTGCGTCGCTTTTTATATCAGCAAAGGTGATCGACTTTTTCACCGAGGGCTTAAGCGCCGCCAAGGCGTTTTACATAATATCCGATAAAAGCAGCGAGATAGCCAAGGCAATAATGGAGCAGATGGAAAGGGGCGTGACCGCGCTCAAAGCGCAGGGCGTATACAGCGGAAAAAGCAAGGAGGTGCTGCTTTGCGTGCTCGAGTGGCGCACCGAAGGCCCGAAGCTTAAGTCTATAGTAAAGAGCATCGATGAAAAGGCGTTTGTAATAGTGGCGGACGTAAAAGAGGTGCTTGGCGAAGGTTTTTAATGCATTCGCGGCCAGGAACAGAGCTGTGAATCAGTGAATTGATAAATAAATTATACTATATGATTAATAAATATTAATAGACAGTAAAATATCTATTAAAATAAGTTATTTTTTATAGATAAATATTGTCCAGTTTGTGGTTTTTGTGGTATTATTATAGTGGAAAAATATTATGGATGGGAGAAGGAAAAAAGTCCAATGAAATCTAACAAAATCGGCGCATCATGGCTGATAAGCATAGTTATTGGAGTCCTTATAATAGCGGCAGGCATATTTTTATTAGTTTCTCTGCCTGGTGACGGAAATAACGCCGGGAACGAAACTACTAAAAATGCCGGGAACGAAACATTGAGGACGCTTGTGGGCATCGGAGTGTTCGGATTCTGTGTTTACTGCATTTTTAAGGCTTTTCAGTCTAAAGACAATAACAGGCTTTTCATACCATACCTCGCGCAGGGGCTGCTCGATATAATACTTCTTCTTTTACTTATAACTATAAATGAGGAAGAAGTGAAAACGCCGGTCCTCGTAGAAATAATCATCGCGTGCTGGCTCATGATATTCGGATTTTTCGAAATAATCCATGCAAAAAGAGATAACGAAAGCCAGCACAGGATAAGAAACGGCTCTCTGCTTATACTCGCGGGAATAGGCATCCTCATTATACCTTTGCTGCTGCTGAACATGCAGTCCGTATTATTTATAGGAATAGTGGCGCTTGTATTTGGCGTATTTAAAGTAGTACAGGGCCTGATAAGCAAAGTCAGGAGCGATGGGGATAATTCGGGCGGGCGGTCCGGCCTGTTTTGATGCGTTTGATATCATACGGGGATTGACAGAACGTAAAAACAAGGCATATAATAAATCATAATATTATGCCGCATAAAGACAAGTAACCGGGCAGGCTTGCGCAGATAAGAGACGCGCGCACCACAGGCTGAAAGTGCGCGAGGCGCTGTGAACGGTGAAACCACTTTTGTATATTCGGCGGGGCTGGCCCCCTTATCGGCTTATAAGCTGCCATTTTATTGGAAGATGGGTGGAACCGCGGTAAATGATCGTCCCATATACTTTGAGTATATGGGCTTTTTATTTAAGACAAAATAACTGGGATAAAAGGAGACTGAAATGAGAATAACGCTTGCCGACGGGGCGGTCAGGGAATTTAGCTGCGGAATGAGCGCGATGGATATAGCCGCCGATATCTCGCCAAAGCTCGCAAAAAAAGCGCTTGCCGCGAAGATAGGCGGCGCCGTGAGCGATCTTGGCACCGTTATCAATGGCGATACAGCCCTCGAGATACTCACCTTTGACGACGAGGAAGGCAAAAAGGCGCTTTGGCATACTGCTTCGCACGTTATGGCGCAGGCGGTAAAACGCCTGTATCCCGATGTTAAGCTTGCTATAGGGCCCGCTATCGACGCAGGGTTTTATTACGATTTCGATGCCGTTACGCCTTTTACGCCCGAAGATCTCGAAGCCATCGAAAAGGAGATGCAGAATATAGTCGCTGAAGACTTAAAGCTTGAAAGGTTTGAACTGCCGCGCGGCGAAGCTCTCGATTTCACCAAAGACGAACCGTATAAGCAGGAGCTGATACGCGACCTGCCCGAGGGCGAGACGATAAGCTTTTACAGGCAGGGCGATTTTACCGACCTCTGCGCCGGTCCGCACGTGCCTTCAACGGGAAGGGTAAAGATATTCAAGCTTATGAGCATTGCGGGCGCTTACTGGAGAGGCAGCGAAAAAAACAAGATGCTGACCAGGATATACGGGATAGCATTCGAAAAGCAGGCGGAGCTTGACGAATATGTTTTCAGGCTGGAGGAAGCCAAAAAGCGCGACCACCGCAAGCTGGGGCGTGAACTCGACCTGTTCAGCCTGCATGAAGAAGGCCCCGGATTTACCTTTTATCATCCAAAGGGCATGGTGCTCATGAATTGCCTTATAGATTTCTGGCGCAGGGAGCACACAAAGCGTGGTTATCAGGAGATAAAGACCCCGATAATACTCGACCGCGAGCTGTGGCTTCGTTCGGGGCATTGGGATCACTACAAGGAAAACATGTATTTCACAAAGATAGACGACCGCGATTTCGCAGTAAAACCCATGAACTGTCCTGGCGGAATGCTGATGTTCAAAAGGAAGATATACAGCTACAGGGATCTGCCCATAAAACTTGCGGAGCTTGGGCTGGTGCACAGGCATGAGATTTCAGGGGCGCTGCACGGGCTTATGCGGGTACGTTGCTTTACTCAGGATGACGCGCACATTTTTATGACCCCCGACCAGATAAAGCAGGAAGTATTGAAGGTGATGGAGCTTACCGATTACTTCTATAAAGTATTCGGATACAAGTATCACCTCGAACTCTCCACAAAGCCCGAAAACAGCATGGGCTCAGACGAAGACTGGGAAATCGCTACCAATGCCTTAAGCGAAGTCCTAGTCGAAAATGGCTTTGATTTTAAGGTCAACGAAGGCGATGGCGCATTTTACGGGCCGAAAATAGATTTTCATTTGGAAGATTCCATCGGGCGTACCTGGCAGTGCGGTACGATACAGCTGGATTTCCAGATGCCTGAGCGCTTTGATTTAAGCTATGTCGGTGAAGACGGCGAAAAACACCGCCCGGTCATGATACACCGCGTAGTTTTCGGAAGCATCGACCGTTTCATAGGCATACTGACCGAGCACTGTGCGGGCGCATTTCCCCTGTGGTGCGCTCCGGTGCAGGTCATTGTCATGTCATTGACGGGCAGAACGGAAGAGCAGGCTAAAGTAATAAGCGATGAGCTTACCGGGCTTGGCTTCCGCTGCGAATGCGACATACGCAATGAAAAGATAGGATTCAAGATAAGAGAGGCGCAAAGCCAGAAGATACCGTATATGCTGGTAATCGGGGATAAGGAAGTTGAGGAAAACGTTGTTTCCGTACGCAAGAGAAAACAGGGAGACATCGGCAAAATGAAACTTGCAGCCCTCATAGAAATGATGCAAAAGGAAATCGACGAAATGTCGAACGAATAACGTATATCTATTGCAGTAAAACCGATGAGCGAAACGGAATACTGAGCAGAAGGGTGCGGTTAAGACCTGCGCTCTTTTTATTTGAAAGAGCCTTCAACGGAATAGATTTGTATTTTTTGGCAAATGATGATATTATTGATGCATGCAGAAACACAGGGTTTCGGGATATCAATCAATTCACAGAAAGAAGGTGAAGATAATGGAAGACAGGAAAAATACGATACTGCTGTTCGTCATACTTGCGCTCGCGGCGGTGACGCTTGCGTATGTCTTTATATCGGGAACGAATAGACCCGTACCGGCGTACGCGCCCGCAGACGGGACCGCTCAGGTTTCGAATTCCGTTACGGTTTACGGCCAGGGGAAGGTCTACATAGAGCCCGACATAGCGTATATAACGTTCGGCTGCGAGAACCTCGACCTCGACCCCAAAAAGGCGCAGGACGACAACTCGGAAATGATGGACAAGATAATAAAGGCGGTAAAGGCGGCTGGCATAGACGACGCCGACATACAGACCGCGCAGTACAACGTATATCCGGAGTACGATTATTATTCCGGCAGCAGAACGTTCAAGGGCTTCAGGGTAACCAACACGATACAGGTAAAAGTGAGGGAAGTCGGCAAGTCTGGCGGCCTCATCAAAACCGCGTACGACGCGGGGGCAAACCTTTTCAACGGTATAGCCTTCGATGTCATAGACCGGCAGGAAGCATACATCGAAGCTTTAAACGACGCTATGGGCAGGGCAAAAGAAAAGGCCGAAAAACTTGCGGCAGACAGCGGGCGAAGCGTAACGGGAGTAATTAATATCGTCGAATCCTCGTCGTATTCCTCGCCGTATTCACCTCAGTCAAACTATGTTTATGCGGCGGCTGAATCCATTTCATCGTACGGCGGCGATTCCATCTCGTCGGGCCAACTGGAGATAACCGCGGTGGTGACGGTGACATACGGCCTTAATTGATAATAGATGCAGCCAGGCGCCGAATAGCCGGCGCCGGTAATCGCACCACATTAAAGCCCATTAAAAAAGGACGCTCGATGCGTCCTTTATATTTTTTTATTGATATTTTTCGGGGCAGTAATCATAGATAGGCCGGTCGTTTTGTACCGACTTGCCCGCGGCGCGCATTACCATCCACAGGTCTTCTTTATCTACATATCCTGAAACGTCGGAAGTGCTTCCGAAAAAGTAAAGCGTCGTATGCCCCTCCATCGTATTGCTGGATAATATTTTTTCTTCACCGCCCGGGTTGCCGAACAGCGACGCCGCATAAGTCTTGCCGCCTATAGTCACCAGCACGGAACGTTTCTCCCAGCTCGTGTTGCCTCCGAAGCAATCGAGGAATTTGGTGTAGTCTGCGGCTGTGGATACTTCAACCGTCGCGAGGTTCGTCCCTCCCGTGCGGGTAACGTTGAACGAGATATCCGGCTTGTTGAAATCAGTGACTTTCGCGGTCGTAGTAAATTCGGTGTTGATGACAGCCCAGTCTCCAAGCTCGCCGTAGCTGTGAGGATTTCCGATAAGCGGGGGGCCTGAATCGGGTATGGCCGAAGGGATGATGGGCATCCTTGTAAGACCCGCATCGGCGAACAATTTCTCATACGTCTGCGAGCCTATGTCTCCGTCCTCAGCGAGCCCGTTGTTTTTCTGGAATGCCCTGACCGCCGAGTCTGTCATTTTCTGATAATTTCCGGTAGGCCTGAAATTAAAATATCCCAGATCCCTCAAACGCATCTGTATCCTTATTACTTCCGACCCCGAGCTGCCGATCTGCAGAGGTAAAAAGCTCATCGACTGGGTCGGCTTACTGCTGTCCTCCGGCTGAGTGCTCTCGTCCGGCTGCGTGCTCCCGTCCGGTGTGGGCGTCGGCGAAGTACAGTAGGCAGGAGAAGAATATGCCGTAAATACTAAAGCTATTACGAATATCAACAGCAGTGTCCGTTTTATCATTGTTTTTTTCATTTAAGACCTCTTGCGTTTTTTATTCTACCACCTTCGTTATATTACCATACTTCGGACAAATTGTACAGGCGCTTACTAATTGTTTGCAATATCATTACATGGCTTTCAGGCTGTCGGTTAAAAAGCTATTATTAAACCGCCGTTGTTTGCATACATGCCCGAAAGGCCTCCGGTGGGCGCTATAATGATATCTCTAAACGTATATTTTTCTCTCACCATTGCCGAAAACATATCGATGTATCCGCTGCTGCAATGGGTGACCGCGAGTACGCGCTCAGCTGTATCTTTACACACTTCGCCTATAATCTCCGCAAGTTTTACTACCGCGTTTTGCAGCCCTCTTGTCTTTGCATGAAGCGCTATCTCGCCTTGCCCGTCCGACTTAAGCAGAAGCTTTATATTCAGAGCGCCCGCTATTATCCCCGTTACCTTGCTCATCCTTCCGTTTTTAACAAGGTTGTCTAGGTTATCGATCACGAAGAATGTCTTCATCTCTGCAATAAATATTTCGAGCTCCTCGATTATCTTAAGCTTTCCGAGGCCTTTGTCTATCAGTTCTCTTAATCTTTTTACGACCAGCAACTGGCCTGCCGAAGCGCTTTTCGAGTCGAATACATACGAATCGACTCCCTGCTCCGCAAGCATGTCTTTGGCGATAACGGCGCTGGCGTACGACCCGGAAAGCTTTGACGACAGCGTCACGATAAACGTAGTGCCGTCTTTGCCGCATTTCTCCATAAAATCGTGCGGAGACGGGCACGAAGACCTCGCCTGATGTTTATACTCGTTCATTCTCTTTATGAATTCGTCGACCTTTAACTCATCATTATCAACAAATACCTCGTGCCCCAGCGACATGGACAGGGGCACCGTTTCCACCGCCAGCTCCTTTTTAAGTTTGGGTGTAAGATCGCAGCTGCTGTCGGCAATAATCCTAAAATTCATTTTCTCTCCACATGGTTGTTTATTTGTCCGGGTACTATCATATATCATTATCCGCCGAATTGACAGCATTTTATTCTCCAAAGGAACCACTGATCAAATGAGGTATGTAGGATTGGCAAAATGGCCGTCCACGGCGGCATGCCGGATTAATCAGCGGTTCCCTGTTATGCCGCCCGGTTCTTCATATGTAATCGCCGTTCCGTTTTGCAGCATAACGGCCCTGTCCGCAATATTTTTGATGAATTCCCTGTCGTGCGAAACAAACAATACCGCGCCCGGATAGGAAGTAAGGACCGATTCAAGCGCCGCTCTCGACTCGATATCGAGATAATTCGTAGGTTCGTCCAGTATCAGCAGGTTAAAATCGCTCAAAACTATTTTGGCTATCGACAGCTTTATCTTTTCTCCCCCGCTCAATACGCCTGCCCTTTTGCCGAGTTCGTTCCTCTTAAACAAAAGCCTTGCCAGTATCGTCCTTACGAACTGCTGGCCGTAAACGGAGCCTTCGAGGGCGTTTTCCAGCACGCTTTTTTCCTCGTCGATATTGCTCATATCCTGTTTGAAATAACCTATCTTAAGATTTCTGCATACCTCTATTCCGCAGCTGCCTCGCGCTATCATTTCGAGCAGAGTGGTCTTCCCCGCGCCGTTATCCCCTATAATCGCGGTCTTTTTATTATTCGGAACGATGAAACTGCAGCGCTCTAAAATAACCCTCCCGTCAAAATCTTTTGACACGTCGTTTACCCTGATAAGCACGGGGCTGTGTATCACGCCCGGGAAGACGTCGAACACTATATCCTTTTGCTGCCACGGTTTATCTACCTTTTCAAGCTGCCCGAGCCTCGATCTCGCAGCCCTGGCGGCTCTGTCGAGCTTTTCTTTCGCGCCCTGCCCGCCCATCTTATGCAGCCTCGCTTCCGAGTTGCCCATCCTCTTCGGCGTCTTTTTAACGCTTGCGGACTTTCGCGTCTTCTCGGCGGCAACGTTTTTGAGCCTGTCCCTTTCGGAAATGTATTCGACGTACTTCTCCTCGTCCGCCTGCCTCTCAAGCTCTTTCTGCTTAAGGTATTCGGCATAGCCGCAGCCGTACAGCCTGCACGCTCCGCTCTCTATTTCCAGCACTTTATTGCATACCTTTTTGAGCAGCGCGCGGTCGTGCGATACTATTACGAGCCCGCCCTGAAAACCGCAAAGCAGGCCTTCGAGGTAAGTTATGCCCTTTATATCGAGATTGGTCGTGGGCTCGTCGGCAAGAAGGATATCCGCGCAGCTCCCGAACGCTTTTGCTATCCTCTCTTTAACCTTCTCCCCGCCGCTGAACGCATTGCATTCAAGCCCCAGCCTTCCCGCTATGCGGCTGTCCATCTCCCCGCCGGTTTCTTCATCCGTCTGGGAGACGACGGCAACGCTTCCTTTAACGCTGACCAGTCCCGAGTCGGGCTGCGCTCTTCCCGATATCATATCCAAAAGCGTCGTCTTCCCCGACCCGTTCCTGCCGACCACCGCGACCTTGTCGCCGCTGTACAGCTTGAACCCCGCGAGCTCAATTATCTTTCTTTCTCCGTAATATTTAGTTATATCTTTTATTTCCAGCAACAAAAAAATCCGCTCCTTCCGGAGAGGATCACCGTAAAACTATGACCGCCGCTTCGCGCGGTCATAAACGAATTTATATTTAAGATTACAGTAATCCTCCGACAGCCTGAGTAAGGCTGGTATCGATATAATTTTTTGGATCACTGTATCTTCTTCAACCCGAATTAACTCCTTCTCTGATAGTGTACTCAATATACTATATCCGGCGGCTGGCGTCAAGCCCGGCGCTTACGCTCTTTTTCTTTCTGGCGCCTTCTCAGCGGACTGCTTTTCCTTCTGCGTCTTCTCTACGCTCGCTTTCAGCGCTTCCATAAGGTCGATAACTTTGTTTTCCGGGGCTTCGGGCCGCGCGACTACTTCCCTCCCCGCTATCCTGGCATCTATCATCGCGCGCAGCGCTTCGCGGTATTCGTCCGTGTATTTTGAAGGGTCGAACTGCGCCGTAAGGTTGTCTA
>CAZJOS010000081.1:8834-10207 GCA_964547655.1 uncultured Christensenellaceae bacterium | reverse complement strand
TCAAATCAAGTAATTGTTCGTATTACTTTGAAACGGAAATTATGTTATTATATATGTACAGAGGTAATGCATATGCGTTTGTTTATCGGAATAAAAACGGGCTGCGAAGACTATCTTACGGCGCTTCAGGATGAGCTTAAGAAGTGCGGCAGAGGCAACTTCACTCACGAGAACAACCTTCATCTCACGCTGAAATTCTTAGGCGAAGTACCGCCCGCTAAAGTTACGGAGATATCCGGCGCCATGGCGCGGGTTAAGGCGCAGCCTTTCGCGCTGGAGGTGCGCGGAGTGAAGATTTTTGGCAGAAACATAGTATCCGCCGAAGTGGGCGGAAGCTTAGGCCCCCTGTCCGCCCTCGCTGAAAAGCTGGAAGACGCGCTCGAAGCCATAGGCTTCCCGAAAGAAGCGCGGAGCTTTAAGGCGCACATAACGCTTGCCCGCGAGTTCAAGACAAACGGCGGCTGCGATATTTCCGCCTTGCCCCACGGCAGCCGCAGGTTTAACGTAAGCGAGATGATACTGTTCGAGAGTACGCGCATAGAGGGAAAGCTCACATACGTACCGCTGTATACAAAAACGCTTGAATAAAAGGAGAGAAACAAAAATGGAACCGCAGGACTACCCTTCAATAAGAACAGGAGCCACAGTTAATAAAAAGACCTATAGTACGTCGGGCGGAGTCACGACCGTAAGGCCGGTAAGGTTCTTCGGGATATTCGCTGCCGCAACAATTTTCGTTTCGATCATTGCGTCTATACTGATCGTTATTTTCAGAAAAGATATTACCATTTTCGATATGCTCTTGTTCGTGGCGTTCATCACAGTGCTGGGCTTGCCTTTGCTATTGTTTTCTTTCGTGCAGAGGTATTATATCGACAGTGAAAAAATAGTTCACAGGAATATGATCGGCGTTAAAAAGCAGCTTTATTGGAAAGACATAAAAACGGTGCGCTCAAACCCTCTTATGCCTACCGATATCAAATTATACGGTGCGGCTATAAAAATAAAGATCTATCCGTCCTTTTACTTCGGTTCAGGGTCGGAGCTTATTTTAAAGCATGTTCGTAAAAACTGCGCCGATGCGGAATGGAAAAGCGTAGCACGTATCTTTTCCTGAATCCTTCTCGTTTGAGAGGAAACAGATAATATTTATTAAAACCTCAGGATCGACGAAACGACTTCGGTTACTTTTTTACTGTTGAGAATAGTTTTGAGCATTCCTTTCAATTCTTCTTCGGTCCCGACGTTCCATGATCTCCTGTATTCCAGGCTTCTCTCCGCCAGTCCTATCTCTTTCGCTATATCCATATTGATAGACAATTTCAGCGGGTATACCGGCAGATTATATGATACAACAAAAACTGTAAATTTAT
>CAZJOS010000081.1:6319-8734 GCA_964547655.1 uncultured Christensenellaceae bacterium | reverse complement strand
TATTAACCTCCTCCTCTATTATAAATACAAAAAACCTTTATAAAATGTTCAAAAGCATTTACCAAAGTTTTTTATTTATCGGAGCTAAATATATTTTAAATTATTGTAATCTGGTGTATAATGGATATCATACGGAGCGTTATTATTGTATAAGGCAGGCTTTCAGGGCATAATTGGTGGGTTCGGTGCAGATAAGAATTGTGTTTTCAGGAGAGAGTCATGACACAAAAGCTTAACCGGCGAACGCATTTTAAAACAGGAAAAATAAAAAAGACAAACCGTTTAGTAAATGCCGCCGGCGATCTCGGCTTATTTTTCAAGCGTATTTTCAGCGAAATCAAAAAGGGAAACAAACGCGCTATTGCCGCAGCGTCGGCAGCGGGGCTTGTTATACTGGCGGCAATAATTATCCCTGCGGCGTTAAGCACCGCAGCTTCGGAGCAGGCGGCCGTAACAAATACTCCGGAGAATACTTTCGCATCTTCATCTCCGACGCCTCAGCCAATATACCTTACTGAGGGCGATTACGACCCCCTTATAGTGCCGGTACAGGAGCGCCTGATGGAACTCGGGTACCTGGGCCCGGCTGAGCCAACCGATTATTTCGGCCCGGCCACACTCGAGGCTGTTAAACATTTTCAGCGCCAGCTGGGAAACGAGCAGACTGGAATTATAGATGATTCGCTTTACAGCGCTATAATGTCGGAAACCGCAGAAAGCTATATGCTTAAGATCGAAGACGAAGGAAGCGACGTATCCGAAGTGCAGGAAAGGCTCTATCAGATGGGCTATTTCTCCGATAAAAGATCGGTCACCGGCCATTTCGGTAGTGACACGCAGGATGCGGTTAAAAAGTTTCAGTCTTCTAACGGGTTCGAAGCGGACGGAATAGTGACCGCGCAGACCTTTGAGGCGCTCTCCAGCCCTGACGCGAAGGCCAACGTGCTATCTTTAGGCGAAAGCAGCGAAATGGTACGGAAGTATCAGATAAAATTAAGCGAACTCGCTTATCTTACGACCGAGCCGGACGGTAAATACGGCAAATATACTGAAGCCGCGGTAAAAATGTTTCAGGATAAGAACGGCCTTGTAGCTGACGGCTACCTCGGCCCCGCCACGCGAGAACTCATAGATTCAGGCAAAGCCCGGCAAAATGTCTTTACCATAGGCGATTCGGGCGATACGGTCAAAAGCGTTCAAAAATATCTTGTCGATGCAAACTATCTTACAAAAGAGTCTACTACCGGATATTACGGCGAGGTCACCGAAACCGCCGTCCGGATTTTTCAGAAGAATAATAAAATGACCAGCGACGGCAAGGTGGGAAAAGAAACTTTGAAGCGTCTAAAAAGCGGGAATTATACTAAAGCTAAAGACCCTGTAACGGGCGGAGGCGGCACGCCCGCTGAGGCGAGCGAAAAAGTTAAAGAGATTCTGGCACTCGCGCGCTCAAAGATGGGCTGCCCTTACGTTCACGGCAAGAAAGGTCCCGATTCTTTCGACTGCACCGGCCTTGTATATTGGGTACTCAATCATATCGACGGCTATAAGTTCGGGTATCTTACCCCGTCCAAGTGGCGCGATGCCGATAAAAACATGAGATCAACTCCAAAAATAACTCCTGTAAAAATAACTTCGATTGATGCGATAAAGCCCGGCGATATAGTTATTTTCCATATCGAGGGCCTCGAAAGCACGCGCGGCCACGCGGGCATCGCTTCGTCGGACACGCTCATGATCCACGCCGTAAACGACTGCGTAAAAGAGACAAGCTACAAGCAAAAATACTGGAAAACGCGATTTGTATGCGCGTGGCGTTTATTTTAGCCAGATAGTATATAGTTTTCTCAAGGGTTTACGGAAATTATGTTACACCTCGATTAGCTCATCTGTTGTTTACATTTGAATGAGTTTAGGATAGTATTTGTAATATAATGTGACAAAATATGATCGTTTGAAAATGGCCGCATGAATCGGCGATAATAACCGGAATACGGAAAAAAGGTATAATCATGAGCGATGGAATACAATACGGCTCGTTTCAGCCTGCATATAAACCTCTCGCAGCGCGCCTTAATAAAAGGCGCTGGCTTAAAATAATCGCATCTGTCGTTTTGATTTTTTGGGGCTTTATGACTATCGGAGCCTTCGCGTCTTATGGTGACGCCGCTTTATCTACCCGCAGCCGCAAGCCCCTTTCTTATCGCACGGCTGATAATATAAACTTTTATAACTATGATGATTTTCTTTCCGACGAGACCGGATGGATCGATTATAAGGTCATAATAAGTTCCGGGCTTAAAGATTTCTATGAAGAAACCGGCATACTGCCATATGTATATATTACCGACAATATAAACGGCTCCGCTTCGCCGACACGTACAGATATAAAGGCGTTTTCGGAAAACCTTTACA
>CAZJOS010000081.1:0-6219 GCA_964547655.1 uncultured Christensenellaceae bacterium | reverse complement strand
GCTTTCTTAATAATCCGTGAACAAAGAAAATATAAAGCGGCTCTGGAAGAGCAGAAAACCAAAGAATTGCTGCAAATACCTCTCGAAAAGTTCGGCAGTCCTGAAGTAGCAGAGTTTACAGATAAGTTAGATAACGATTAAATGCCGGCCGTTCCGTATCAGATCTGGCCGCTCATAATACATTGCCGTATTCCCAGTTGTCTTACCTTGCGGAATACCATATAATAGACAATCATACCTTGTGTATATTTTGGAGGTATCATATGTCCGACCACAACAGAAACGCTCTGGCGGGTTGCATAGTCGGCCTTGTCTCTGTGCTCGCCGCAGCCGCGTTCCTGTTATTAGGGTTCACAAAAGATTTATGGGATCCGGGATGGATGGTGTTCTTCGCCATACCTTTAGCGTCTATACTCACGGATATAATGATTAAAAGAAGCGCCGTTGGAGCGGTCACCGGCATAGTCTGGCTGCTCGCAATAGCGGCATACCTTTTTCTGGGCTTTGAACATGGAAAATGGCTCATCGGCCTGCTCGTGTTTTTCGCCGTGCCCATAGCTTCAATATTGATAAAGATACTTACTCTGCCGTCCGGTAAAAACGGCGGCTTTGAAAGCCGCGGCAATACGGACGCCGGGCATAAAGTCTAATCAACAGCGGAGCCCTGTATAAAACGCAGGGCGGAATCGCTCCGCCCGCTTATCCGTTTCTTATTCATATATCATATTCCGGTTTATTTTATCAAAGACTCTTTATCGCTCAAATACTTTTGCGCCAGTTCTCCGGCGGTCACGACGCCCTTTTCGTCGGTCTTTATCATCCTCTCGGGCGTAACGACCGCGCTGAAAAGAGCCGTCTTCAATGTGTCGTCCGCGTCATAGCTGAACCCTAATTTTAACTCGGCGTTCTCACCCGAATATCTGCCCTGATACTGCACCTGCGCGCTATAAAATACTATATTGCCGCAGATCGTATATCCCGGGTCTAAGTCCCGTCCGGGAATACCGTATGCACCGATAGCGCCGCTTTTATCCGGATTGCCTGCTTTGCCGATCAGCGAATAGTACCCTTCCAGATCGTCTTTAAGTATCCATCTTATGTCACGTTCAGCCAATGATTTATCAAACTCGATTTTAAAATCGATAACGGTCGTATACCCAATCTCATCCAATGTTTCCGTAACCGAATAATCGGCCACCGATATCTTAAAATCTTTAAAGTCCATTTGAAACGGCATGCTGGTGGTTGGTATTGGCTCGGGTGATTTATTTGGTTGGAGTTGTGTGATGTCGCAGCCGCTTAAAAGAATAACGCATAGTATTATAAGTAAAGCTTTTTTCATGTGCTACCTCCATTGCTGTCAATTATAGCATTGCGGCATACCTCTATCAAGGTAAAGTTCTCACAATGCCTTTGGCATATAGTTTTTGCGTCCGGAGAAGTCAAAAATAAAAAGTATCGACACAAAATAATCGCTGCCGCCGCAGGCGGGAAGGGCCGTCATCCCCCATATAATTCTCACCGCCACCTAAGGAAACCCTGATTTACTCGAGCAATATCTTTGCGGTTAATTTGTCGCCCGCCTGCGTCACCAAAACTCCGAAATAGCGCTGCTATTTCCTCGTTTTTGCTCCTTGGCGGACACCTGATTTCCTCGCAAATCTTATCGCCCTCATCAAATCAGTGTTTCCCTATTTCACCCTTACCGCCTGCACGAGCAGTCTCGAATTGCCGCTGCCGCACGTCGAAAGCGTTAATATCGTATCGTTACTGTCAACATCAACGCCCAGATCAAACTCAGACGCACCGGCGGCATTCTCGATATATTTCGTATACTCGTCAAAACTTTCAAATATCACGGGCACGGCGGTATCGTCCGCCATGTGCACCGAAAAAATTTTCCACCTTGCCGTTTCGCCCCGGAGGTTAAGCTCTATCGTCTGATGCTCCCTGCAGAATTGCTCGTCTTGATAATCCGACAGGCTGCCGAAAAACGTCCTGTCTTTCATGTCGTGCCCGTAGACGACGTAATTGAGATCTCCTCGCTCGTTGCGGCAGTCAAGAAATATGCAGGCATGCGCCGACTTTTTCTTCTGAAAGCTGTGCTTTAAATAATATTTGTTGTCCTGCCCCTGAGCTATAGGATAATCTATCTGCGTTCCGGGAATGCTGATCCACCCGGCAGCTTCGGGGTTGATCTCCTTTAAAGCAAGGTATGCTTTCATCGCGCCGTCGTCCGGCTCGCTTGTTTCAACTGCACCGGTCGGCGGGGTCTCTTTATCTCCGGGCGCCTCCTTCAAAGCCGCGTCGTAATATATTACTTTTATGTCGTCTATCGACTGCATGTTGATAGCTCCGCTTATGAAGTAATCGGCTATCGCGGCGCTGCAAAACCCTACGCCCAGTAAAAGCGGTATGCCTATAACATACCTGATCCAGCGCCACGGGTCTTCAAACAGCGGCGCCAGTGTATTTATATAAAACCTGTGCCACCCGTCAGGCTTTATTGCTTTTCCGCCGCCGGGCCTCGGCCGCTGCCATATTTTTTTATGTTCCGCCTTCACTGCCCAGCTTTTCTCCAGCCTGTTTTTGCCCCAAAAAATCTTACGGCTTTTTTAGGGCCCTGTATAATTGCCCCGAATATTCTCGCGGCTCTTTTAGGATCCCTCATTATAACGAGCACGGCAAAGCCGGCGAGGCATGCGATCAATATGCCGGCGTATAGCAGTATGCCGTCTCCGGTATCCGGTGAATCGTCCGGCGGCCTTCTCCTGTCGGTAAACGTACCGGCATTCACGGTCACTCCGTCTTCCCTCACCTGCACCGGCACCGTTACCCTCGATACCGCATACCCCGAAGGTGCGGATATCTCGCGTATCACATAGTCGCCGTATTTTATATCCTCAAACAGCACCTCTCCGTCAGACGTTGAAATATCGGTCGCGACGGGGCTGGTGAAAGATGTATCTTCTGCCCGGTAAAGCCCGAACCGCGCGCCCCCCAAAGGCGTTAATGAATCGCTTGCGTATTTGAGCATCCTCACTCTCGAAAGGTACGCCTCGTCCTGTATGTATGCAGGCGTAGTCGTCACAGTTTCGCCGTCTACGACTATAGATGCCGTAAGCTCGTCGCTCGATCCATAATAGCCGGGCGCGGGCGCCGTCTCCCTTACGACATAGTCGCCGTAAGGAACGTTTTCAAACAGCACGACTCCGTCGTCTCCGCTGAGAGCGGTCATAACGGGGTTATCAAGCTCGTCGTACAGCGTAAACTCCGTGCCCGGTACAGGCTCCATGTCAAAGTCGTATTTTGTTAGAGTTATCGAGCCCATTATGGCTTCATCCGAATACTCGTACTCTATGTCCTCAGTCCCCGCTCCGCTGTGTATCTGAAACGTATATTCTTCATCGCTGATTAGATACCCTTCGGGCGGCGTAACTTCACGCACGGTGTAGTTGATGTCGAACCTGAGCATATCGAAAATAGTGTATCCGTCCGCTCCGGTCGTGCTTCTGCCTATTATGTTCCCGTACCTGTCGAGCAGCTCGAATTCACAGCCCTCGAGCCGTATCGTGTTATCGTTTCTGTCAACTTTATAGACCCTTATGCTGCCCGTCTCACCGGTGCCCGTGCTGCCCGAACCGGCCCACGCCACCGCTATCTGTTCGGACGTTCCCGTCTGGTTAGTGCCAGTGCCCGAGAACGAAGCGGAATTAGTAAACGGCGACTGCGTTTGGTCGGTAACATTAGTGCGCATAGTGAGCTTATACGATCCTTCCGGGTCGAGTATGTGGAACGTAAGCGTCCTCGTCGCAACGTCGTATTCAACGTTATCGGCGGTAAGGTCTACCTCTTCGCCGTCGGTCAGCGAGCCGTCGGGGTTTACCGTCATATGAAAGAGCCTTACGGTGTTGGTATCGAGCGCGAGCCCTTGCTGGAACGTATCGGTTATTATCGCGTCGTCGAGCAGGTCTATGGTGTTCGTGTTTATTATGACCGTCCAGTCTATATACCTGTTTCCGCTGGTATAACTTCCCGCCTTGCTTATAACGGTATTATGTACGGTTTGATTGCCTGTTCCCGCGGCGCCGCCCGGCAGGTCGAAATGCACGAGCCTTGCGGTGTTGCTGAATATCTTATCGCCGTTCGACGCAAACACCGAGAGGTCGTCTATCCTTGTCCTGAAAGTTATGGTATGCGGGGAGTCGATGTTGCCAAGATCAAACATGAGCGTCCCCGTCCTGTTCTCGTCTCCTGTAATATCCGTATAAGTATAAGCCGGGGGCGATATCGCGACGCCGTCAAGAGTTACCGAATCAGGCACGAACTGCTGGCTGTATGTAACTCCTCCGATAACGGCCAGCCTAATATCGTCAGTTACGACCGCGTTAGTCATATCGTTCGAATTCTGGTTCACGACGATCTGCCACGTGAATTCTCTCGTCTGATAGTTATAATCGGTGCATGATTTCGCTATTACCTGGCTGGTTATTTCCTGTTCGCCCTGGTCGGAGGTTTCGTCTATTCCGGTGCCGGTAACGATCGCAGTGTTGTAGTATGTCCGCGTCTCGTTATCCATGAAAATGGTCCTGTCCGTTATCTGCGTCCTGAAGTCGATGTATTGCTCTGTGGTTATATCCCCGAAGTTATAAGTAAACGTACGGGTAGGCTCGTCATACGTATAATTCAAAGCGGTGGGAACGCCGTTTATACTCACTGTGCCCTCAACGAATTCTAGCCCTGCGGGTATCACGTCGGTCACTACGCAATTCCCTATAGCTATGTTGTTTCTGTTGACGTATATCCGCCATGTTATCTGCCCTGCAGCCGCGTCGTAGCCGTTACCCGACTTGTCTATAACCGTCGACCTGACGCCCACGCCTCTTGTGGCGCCCGGCCCTTCGGTCATGCCGCCCCACAATATCTCCGCGGTGTTCGTGAACGTTGTTACCCCGTTGCCCTGATATACCTCGGGGTTCGATACTATGGTCTGAAACGATATAGTATGCGGTTCGCTTATAGTCCCGCCCAGTGTGATAGTAAGCGTCGGGTCGGTAAAATCTATCACCGTGCCCGAAGGGAAGGCGCCTGTGTCGTACGTAAGCGAAGCGGGCACGTATGTCAGCCCGGCGGGTATGTTGTCGGTTATTGTCGGGCCGTTTAATTCCACGTAATTTCTGTCTATGGTTATTGTCCACGTAATCCGTTTGGTAGCGTCGTTGTATGTTCCCGTTTTACGGATATAATCTATCGTCGTACTTACCGTAGCGTCGTTTGATAATACGTCGGGGCTGCCGTCCTGGTGCAGTTCCGCCTGGTTATGCAGAGTTACCGCCAATCCCTCACGGTCGGGGTCGAAAACGGAATCATCTACAAGGGTGCGGAACACAAGCGTCTGGTGCTGAGTTATATCCCCAAACGCATATGTCATGGTGCCCGTTCCGGCGTCGTAAGTAAACGCCGCAGGGTCGGGAGCGCCTCCGTTTACGGTAAGCGAATCGTCGACGTATGTCTGCCCTGCGGGTATAACGTCGGTAATGCTCACGTCTGACGCGGTAACGTCGTCAGGGTTTACTATCATTGTCCATGTTACCTGCTTTGTCGCTGCGTTGTAGCTGCCCGATTTTGTTACGGTCGCAGGTATCGGAGCCGGCTGGTCGAAGTCTATTTCGATGGTATATGGCGGCGTTGTCGCCCCTACTTCGAACGTAATCGTGTACGGGTCGCCTTCGCCTATATCGTCCTCATCGAACGCGAGGTCGAACCAAAAGTTCCCGTGTATATTGGAATAATGCTCCACGAAGTCTGTAAACGTTATTACGAGCGTGCCGTCGTTAGCTATTGTTCCGTTGCCTATTGTCTCCCCATACGTATCGTCCACCAGCGTAAACTCTCCGGGGGCGGTTATCGCTATCTCGGTCGGTATGTGCATCGTGAACGTATCCCCCTCGTGCACGGGATATGTATTAGGTATTTCGTAATCGTACTGAAGCCTTAATTCCGCGTCTTTGGATACGTCGACGCCGAACGGGGTGCCGTCCGGCTGCGTAAGCGATATATTGGTGATAAAGTCCATATCAGAAACATCTGCGGCAAGCGCCGTGCCAATAGGTAAAACTATTAAAAGCATCATTATACACGCCGTTGCAACCGCGATAATGCTCTTCTTATTCATATTGCTCTCCTGGAAATTTATTATCCGCAGAACCGTAGTGGTTT
>CAZJOS010000080.1:0-10332 GCA_964547655.1 uncultured Christensenellaceae bacterium | reverse complement strand
GGGTTAATTGGGATCGAACCAACGACCTCTACGATGTCAACGTAGCGCTCTAACCGGCTGAGCTATAACCCCCAATTAAGCCGCATTTCATATTATACACGAATAAGCATTTAAATCAATACCGAATTTTTACCGCAGTTTTATGTAAAATAACTATTCTTTTTTATATTATACTCTATTCTGCGGCGTTTCTCAATATATGACCGCGGTCAGTTATTTTCGTCTTCAGTTTTCTTTTTGCACTTTGTGAACGGGCACACCGCTACGCAGATTCCGCAAACCGCACCCCGCCCTATCATCTCGTACTTTTCTTTCATGTGCCGCGAGCACAGCTCCGCGTCTACAAGCTCTTCCCTCTGACAGCCCAAAGTCCACGTTTTGCCCGTTATCGCTCCGCAGGGGCACGCCCGGGCGCACGCGTTGCAGCTTCCGCATTCCGGCTGCTTTATCCCTGCGCTCTCGAGTTTCATGTCAGTTAACACCGTCGCGAAACGCACCCTCGGCCCGAAATCGTTCGTGATAAATAGCGCGCTCTTTCCTATAAACCCGAGCCCCGCGAGGTTTGCCGCGGACTTGTGCTGAAAATCGCCCGCGATCCCCGTTTCGTTGGTCGTCTGCGAAGCGGGTATGGCGGCCGCAAGGTATCCTTCGCGCTGAAGCTCTATAGCGCAGCGCAGTGCGCACGCGTCGAGCAGCGCGTTCACCGTCCTGTAATGATGAAAATATATCTTCGTCGGCCCGCCTTTAACAGCGTCCATAACGGCATCGAAAAGCCTTATGCCAAGCGTAATTGCATACGGAGTGCCCCTGAACTTTTCCGGTATTGCCTCCGAAACGTCCGACGTGCCGAATATATCTATTCCCGAAGAGCGCATAAGCTGTTCAATGCGTTCTATCATTACTGCCTCCCTCGCCGGTACAATATATAGTGATTTTTTATATATTATAATACCATATTTACTGTACTATCGCAAAAACTGTGGTATAATGATATCACAATAAAGGGAATTAATAAAAATATATATTTTTGCGGGCAAGACGGGCTGTGATCACCCCGTGATCCGGAGCGGGAGAGGAACGAGCAAAGTCGGAAAAACCGAAGGTTTTTGACATAAATTTGCAATAGGAGGCGTATGATGAACATCGAGACGATAGCACAGAACAAACTGCTCATACTATATCTGCTTAAAACCATCAATATACAGCTCTCCGAACTGCAAATACTCCGCACGGTAACAGAGAACAACTGGCTCAACTATTTCGACCTCAAAGAATGCATGTTCGAGCTTATGGAGAGCAATCTCGTCGAGCAGCGCGAGACCCCCAGCGGCACGTTCTACGCTATAACCGAGCTTGGCCGCACTACGCTTTTTTATCTTGAAAAAGAGCTTCTCAACTCGCAGCGCAGGGCGATAGACAACTACTGCAGCGCCAACAGGGACGATCTCCGCCTCGAGACCGAACTGTTCGCCGAATATATAAAGATAGACGAAGGCGAATACAAGGTGATGCTCAAAGTATTGGAGAACCAGGTCCCGGTATTTGAGCTTAATGTTATGACATATTCGCAGGATTCGGCCGAATCGTTTATTAAAAAGTGGAAACGGGTCGCGCCCAAGATATATAAAAACACCTACGACGAACTCGTAGAATAAAGCTCTTATCAACAGGGAGCGAAAGCTCTTTTTTATTGTTTATTAAACTTCACTAAATATGTGAATATACATATTGTCTCTTTGCATTCACCATATTAAAATGCTATAATGTCGAAAATATGTTTCTTTAAGGAGTGAACTTTTTTGTATAAGATACTCAAAAAGAGAGTGCTTAACGAACAGGTAAAACTGATGGTTATTGACGCCCCTCTTATTGCTAAAAAGGCCGAGGCAGGGCAGTTTATAGTGCTTCGCGTTAATGAACAAGGCGAGCGCATACCGCTGACAATTGCCGATTTTGACAGCGAGGCGGGCACGGTGACTATAATATTTCAGGAAGTCGGGAAGACGACACAGCTGCTGGGTACGCTCGAAGAAGGCGACTGTATCTCCGATTTCATAGGGCCTCTCGGTAAGCCGTCGCATTTCGGCGAAATAAAAAAAGCGGCCGTTATAGGCGGCGGGCTCGGCACTGCAATAGCGTATCCGCAGGCTAAGAAGCTTTATTCCGAAGGCGTGGAGGTCACGACTATAGCGGGCTTCCGCAATAAAGACCTCATACTGCTGGAAGACGAGATGAAGGCGGTTTCAAACAAGCTCATAATAACGACCGACGACGGCAGCAACGGCAACAAGGGCTTCGTTACCGACGCGCTTAAGGCTGAGATAGAAGCGGGCGAAAAGTTTGACTTAGTCGTAGCCATAGGCCCGCTTATCATGATGAAATTCGTATCGCGCCTGACAAAAGAATATAACATACCGACCGTGGTCAGCATGAACCCTATAATGATAGACGGCACGGGAATGTGCGGCGGGTGCCGCGTTACCGTGGGGGGAAAGATTAAGTTCGCCTGCGTCGACGGGCCGGATTTCGACGGCCACGAGGTGGATTTCGACGAGGCTATGAGAAGGCAGACTATGTATAAGAAACAGGAAGAGGAATCCTGCAACCTGTTCAGGGGGATAGAATAATGGCACAGCGCAACATGGATCCAAAGAAGACCGAAATGCCCGAACAGGATGCGAAGATAAGGGCAAAGAATTTTAACGAAGTGGCTCTCGGGTACACCGAAGACATGGCTAAAAACGAAGCCATGCGCTGCCTGCAGTGCAAGAATAAACCGTGCATCGCCGGCTGCCCGGTAAACGTTCAGATACCCGATTTTATTAATCTGATAACAGAAGGCGACTATATCGGCGCGTATTCGAAGATACGCGAAACCAACGGCCTTCCGGCCATATGCGGGCGCGTATGCCCGCAGGAGACGCAGTGCGAACAGCTATGCATAAGGGGCATAAAGGGCGAGCCGGTCGGTATAGGCAGGCTTGAGAGGTTCGTTTCCGATTACGCCATAGAGCACGGCGCGAAATCGGCGGAAAAAGCCGCTCCCGCCGGCATGAAGGCCGCTGTCATCGGCTCAGGCCCTGCGGGGCTCACGTGCGCTGCCGACCTCGCGAAAAACGGCGTGGACGTAACTATATTCGAGGCGTTCCACATGCCGGGCGGCGTGCTGGTATACGGCATCCCTGAGTTCAGGCTTCCAAAGGCTCTCGTGCAGAAGGAGATAGACGCGCTTAAGGAAATGGGCGTAAAAATAGAGACCAATATGGTAATGGGGCGCGTGCTGAATATAGACGACTTAAAGGCTATGGGCTTTCAGACGATATTCATAGGCACCGGCGCGGGGCTCCCGAGCTTTATGAACATACCCGGCGAAAACCTGAACGGCGTATACTCCGCCAACGAGTTTTTGACGCGAATAAACCTGATGAAGGGCTATAAGTTCCCGGAGTACGATACGCCCGTGATAAAGCATAAGAAAGTCGCGGTAATAGGCGGCGGCAACGTGGCTATGGACGCCGCGAGGTGCGCGAAGCGTTTAGGCGCGCAGGAAGTATATATAGTCTACCGCAGGACCGAGGTCGAGATGCCCGCCCGTGCCGAAGAAGTGGAGCACGCGAAACAGGAGGGAATCATATTCCAATACCTCATCGCTCCGGTAGCCGTACTCGGCGCCGATAACGGATATGTGCGCGGCATGACGCTTAAGAAAATGGAGCTTGGCGAGCCCGACAGTTCGGGCAGGCGCAGGCCCGTTCCAATTCCCGGCTCCGAGTACGATATAGAAGTCGACGCCGTAATAGTGGCTATTGGCACGAGCCCTAACCCCCTTATGCGCGAGGCTACCAAAGGCCTTAATACGCAGAAGTGGGGCGGCATAATAATAGACGAAGAGACGTGCGCGACGTCGGTCGAGGGCGTATACGCCGGCGGCGACGCCGTATCCGGCGCGGCTACGGTAATACTCGCTATGGGAGCTGGCAAGACCGCGGCGAAATCGATGCTGGAGTACATGCAGAATCATTAGTCCTTATGAAACGAAAGGGGCTGCCCAGAAATGGACAGTCTCTTTCTATGTTCAGATTCTGCCTGCCCGGAATGCTCAGAAGTAAACTATTAAATATGCGCCGTCAGTCAGGTAATAAAAAAGAAAAGGCTGTCTGAAAAGAGCCCTCCACCTTGGGACCGACTGGGGGATTCCTATCACTCACTGTAATCTCATGGATCCTTCCCTGATTTGCAATACTAATCCTAGCCCTCTGGAAAAGAGGAAGTATTAATTACCGGATATGACTGAAAATTCCCCTCCCGTGGAGGGGTGGCAGGCGAAGCCTGACGGGGTGGTTGAATTAGCCGTATGAAAGAGCATACAACAAAAACTTAAGCCGCAATTCCAAGGATTATTTTTCGTTGCCGTATAACCCAAAACTATAGTTTTATTAAGATGCTGTATAAATTGACTATCCATACATTTATTGACAGCCCCTTTTTGATTAACTTCATCAGGTTATTTTGATGTAGAAGAAGTGCCCGCTTCTGGATCCCACTACTATCATGTTGTCAAACACGGCGGGCGTCGCTTCGAAGCTGTTAGGCTCAGTAGTTCCGAATTCTTTGCTTACATTGAGGGAATCCGAGACCGCAGCCCCGTTCTCGACCGCGCCGTCGACCCGTATCAGCTTTACAGCGCCTTTAAAGAGGCACTGAACGATGTATCCCTTTCCGTCCGCGGTGTATACGGCAGCCGGAGACGAAGGCGTCCAGCCGGCGTCGGAATGGTTATCCGCATACAGGTCCAGCTGCCATACCACATGGCCGTCGTTTTTATCGAGCGCCACCAGCAATGCCGTTTTCGTGCCGTCTTCGAGCACCGCGTTGGAGACCGTGTAGATTATAAGGCCTTCCATTGTGGTGCCTTCCCTGCCCAGTATCGGGGAGGCGAGTATGCCGCCGTCCACGCTGCCGTTTATAGGGGTATTTACATCAAAGGGAGTCGACCAGAGTATCTTTCCCGTCAAACCGTCTACCTTGCGAGCGTAGCAGGTGCCTTTGCTGCTTTTTGCGTTGACGACCGTGTCGTCATATTCGCATCCGGTGTAGAGGTAGAAAGTTTGTTTTGCCGTGTCTTCCTCTAACAGCATGGAGACGTCGCTGTCGTTTTCGAGGTCGTTGGCGTAAACGAGTTTCATCGTATTAAGGTCGACGCACTGCAGCATGCCCACATTATCCGTGAATATCACATAGTTGCGCCATCCGACCGGGGAGTTCTCCATGCCCCATACGCCGGATCCTCCAAGCGCCTGTTTATTTCTTGGCGTAGTGTACGTATATTTTACTATCGGGCCGGGTTCGGGATCCATGCTGACTGCGCCGGTATTCTCGTCATACTTCGTATTCAGCTTTACCGTATACAGCACGCCGTTCTCGCCAGGCACTATAAGCGTATCCGAAGCCGCGTCTATAAGCGGGCTCGCGTCGTAAGCCTGCCAGTTGCGGTGTGCTTTCGGGTCTTTGGTCGCCGCGCCGAACTTATAGAGCAGCTTCCCGTCTATAAGGCTGAAAGCCCTGAAATACATGTCGTTTGAGGCTGTCTTGCTGCCCGCCGGATTGAGCCCCTGCCCCACGTAGATTATAGGATACCCCCGCGGGTCAAGGCTTGCGGTGCCTTTTGTAGGCGCGCCTTTAACATCTACCTTTATAGGGTCGCGCGTTTTTATACCCGTCGAAAGTTCCATAAAATATATCCTGCCGTCAACAGAAGGCATTATCACTTCCGTGAACCCTTGTTTGTTCTTAAAATCGCTGTATAGCGTGGTCATCTTTTCTCTTATTTTGTCAGGCCACGTTACGATAAGCGGCTGTCCCGTACAGGCCGACCCTCTCCATGAGCCGATGGAACTTGTATTTTTTTTGATCGGGAGCAGATCGAGTTTCCCGTCGGTTATCTCCGCCGTTCCCCAGCTCGACGCAGTATCGCGGTAGTTATTGCCGCGGTACGTGGTAATGCCGGGCAAAACGTTATAATCCTTGCCGGAGCTGAACGAAACAGGGTCGGGGCGCGTATAGTCGTCTTTCTCGTCGTTGTCCACATATACGTGAGTCTCAAACCCGAATTTAGAAGGGTCGGTGTTTTGTTCGCCGTCCTGCGCAGGCTGCGGCACAAGGTCCGCCGCCAAAGTGGGCTCAGGCGTCGGCGAAGGGCTTGGCGTCGGCTCCTCCGGCGGAGTCTCGACAGGCGGCGTAACGCTCGTATCGGGAGGCGGCAGCGTTAACGATGCGCCGGGGCTCTTCTCACTCCCCGGCTGGTCTGCGGCTGCCTGAATCATGAAGAATATCCCCGCCCCAAGCGCGACTATAAGCGCGCCTATTATAACATAAAATCTTGCATGCGCTTTGCGTCTGTATGTGCGCCTTCTTGCATAAGATCTTTTCTGCATTCTAACTAACCCCAATCAGTGAAATTACCACCACACAAGTTTACCGAACAACAAGCCGTCTGCGTCTTTTTTTTATTTCTGTCAAAAGCCTGTCTTATAAACATACCACAAATCCAGGGAAAATGCTATAAGGAGATGAATATTGCTAATCCCATCCATTTTTATACGAACTATGCGATCGTGTTCCATACGAAAATTGCTACGCATGCTACGTAGAATAACGCCATTCCTCCGTTTAAGAAAAACTCACGTTTCCAGCTGCCCGGCTCGCATATCCCTTTTTCAAACCTTAAACGCGTTATATTCTTTATAAACAAAATTGAACCTGAGATTGCCAGAATAAGAATAACGGTGCCGTATGCGGCAGTAAGCGACCCTGCATTCTCCAATATATAAGGCGCTAATACGCCGCCTATCACGTTTATCAACATATGCAGCGCTATAGTATAACCGATCCTGCCGGTCCTGATATATACGTATCCCAACGCCGCTCCCAGCCCGTATGCGTAAAAGAATTGCGACAAGTTGCCGTGTGCAAGCCCAAAAATAAGCCCTGATATGGCGATTGCGGGCCTGTCTCCGTACCTTATGAGCCTTTTTATAAGCGTTCTGCGGAAAAACACTTCCTCAGCTGCAGGAGCAAGCAGTCCGGCAAAAATCAAGTTGGGCAATACGCCCGGGCCCTTCACCAGTTCCTCCACGGGGTTTGACACCGGATGTCTTAAAAATTTGCTTAAAATATCGGATACCATCGTTGAGATGAGACTTCCGGCATAAATTATGGCATAGCATATGACGAATACCATAAGCAGCTTTCCGGGGCTCAGGCTCTTCTTCGCCGGGGATGCGGCCGGCACTGTCTTCATTAAAAGATACGCGAAAGGCATCGCAAACATATATTGCGGAATAGCCGACACGACGTATCTTAGCCAGTACCGGTTTTCCGCTGTTGCGAAACCTGACAGCAGATGCTCAGCGGCATACTGCAGCGCTATGGATGCCGCAAGCATGGCAAACATCGCAAGCCCTATCCGCGTGATATTCTTCCGTTCAGCTTCAGGCATAATACCTCCCGTATCAAAGCGCTTATAGATATTCTGACAGCAAAAACGCGGGTTTAACGCCGCGTTTTATACTTTCTATGGCTAATGCTATATTTTCTTCACGCTGAACACTGCGGTCTCCCCGTTTATGTCCCACTCTTTCTCATACCCTGAAGGAGAATTCATTATCCCGTCCGCAAGAACCTCGCGCTTTATCTCGCCTGAGTTCCTGTCCATGACCTCGATGAGCCTTTCGTTTCCCGATACGCTTAAGACTATATGGTCCATCACCTCGAACCCCGCCTCCTTGCGCATGGTCTGTATCTTGCTTATTATCTCGCGCACGAAGCCCTCTTCTATGAGTTCATCCGTCAGCGTTGTTTCAAGTATCACGCCTATGCCGCCGTAGCTCTCTACGTCGTACCCTTCCCTGTGAGTGGGCTCAATAAGCATATCCTCTTCCGCCAGCTCTACAATATCATTCCCTATGTTGAACTTGTATACTCCTTCGGCTTTGAGCGTATTAACCACCCGTATCCCATCCGCCTCTGCAAGATGGGTACGTATCGCATTCAATAGCTTTCCGTACTTCGGCCCCACGGTCCTAAGCTGCGGCTTTATATTGTACGATATGAACTTTGAAAGATCAGCGCCGAATTCTACTTTCTTTATATTGAGTTCGCCTTCTATAAGCTCTATATACATTTCCCCCAGCGAATCGACGCCCGAAACATACATGGCGCCTATGGGCTGGCGGTTCTTAAGCCCAGCGGTATTGCGCGCGGCGCGCCCCAGAACGACTATGTCGAGCACTTTGCCCATGCTGTCTTCGAGCGCAGCATCTATGAGCGACTCGTCCGCTTTCGGGTATTCGCACAGGTGCACGCTCTCGGGCGCGTTCTTATCGACGCTGCGTACAAGGTTCTGGTATATCGTCTCCGTTATGAAAGGCACGAAAGGAGCGGCCAGAGCGCATAGCGTGCTGAGCGCGGTATAAAGCGTCAGAAACGCGTCCGTCTTGTCCTGCTCCATGCCGGAAGCCCAGAAACGCTCGCGGCAGCGGCGCACATACCAGTTTGAAAGATCGTCCACGAACTTGTCTAATTCCCTCGCGGGCTCTGTCAGCCTGTATTCGTCGAGGTGCTTCGATACGCTCATTATAAGCGTATTCAGTCTCGACAGTATCCATTTGTCCATAACGTTCGAGTACGAGTGCTTATGCTTAGTCGGGTCGAAGCCGTCGATATCGGCGTACAGTATATAGAACGCGTACGTGTTCCACAGCGTTCCCATGAACTTGCGCTGCGCCTCGGAAACCGCCTCGTCACCGAAGCGGCTCGGCAGCCACGGCGCGCTGCTGGAATAGAAATACCACCGCACGGCGTCGGCGCCCTGTTTGCCTAAAACGTCCCACGGGTCTATTACGTTGCCCTTGTGCTTGCTCATCTTCTGCCCGTCTTTGTCCTGTACGTGCCCCAGAACTATACAGTTTTCGAAAGAATTCGTGCCGAACACGGCGGTGCTTATGGCGAGCAGCGTATAAAACCACCCGCGCGTCTGGTCGACCGCTTCGCTTATAAAATCCGCAGGGAAGCGCTTCTCGAACTCTTCTTTGTTCTCAAACGGGTAGTGCCACTGCGCGAAAGGCATAGAGCCGGAGTCGTACCAGCAGTCGATGACCTCGCTCACGCGCTTCATTTCTCCGCCGCACTTCTCGCACTTAAGAGTTACTCTGTCTATAAACGGCTTATGAAGCTCTATGTCCCCGGGGACATTGTTGCCCTTTTCGCGGAGCTCATCTATAGAGCCAACCACTGTGAAGTGCCCGCACCCGCATTCCCATACGGGCAGGGGCGTGCCCCAATACCGCTCGCGCGAGAGCCCCCAGTCTATCACGTTTTCAAGGAAGTTTCCCATGCGTCCTTCCTTTATATTTTCGGGCAGCCAGTTTATCGCGCGGTTGTTCTTAAGCAGCAAGTCTTTGACCGCGGTCATCTTAATAAACCAGGTAGTGCGCGCGTAATACAGCAGCGGCGTGTCGCACCGCCAGCAGAACGGATAGCTGTGCTCGTAATCCCTGGTCGCGTACAGCAGCCCCCTGTTCTTTAAGTCTTCGGTTATGCTCTTATCGGCGTGCTTAACGAAAACGCCCGCCCATGGCGTAACGCTTTTAAATTTGCCCTGTTCGTCGACCATCTGCACGAACGGAAGGCCGTACTTCCCTCCAACACGCGCGTCGTCTTCGCCGAATGCCGGGGCTATATGGACTATGCCTGAACCGTCGGTGAGCGTTACGTAATCGTCGGCGGTTATATACCACGCCTTGCCTTCCACGCCGAAGTTATAGAGCGGCTCGTATTCCTTATACTCAAGCTGTTTGCCCGTATACTCTTCAACTATCTGCGCTTCCTCGCCGAGCACGCCCGGTATGAGCGCTTTGGCCATTATAATTTTCTCGCCTTTGAAGAGCGCCTTTGCGTACGTCTCTTTAGGGTTGACGCAAAGGCCTACGTTAGAGGGCAGCGTCCACGGCGTAGTCGTCCACGCCATAAAATACGCGTTTTCGCCCTTTACTTTGAACTTTACGAATATCGACTCTTCCTTAACGTCTTTATACCCTTGGGCCACCTCGTGCGACGACAGCGCAGTCCCGCACCTCGGGCAGTAGGGCACTACCTTGTAGCCTTTATACAAGAGCCCCTTTTTATGTATCTCCTTAAGCGACCACCAGACCGATTCGATGTAGCTGTTTTCGTAAGTTATATACGGGCGCTCCATGTCCACCCAGAAGCCTACGCGTTCCGACATCCTTTCCCATTCGCCCTTATACTTCCAGACGCTCTTTTTGCACTCGG
>CAZJOS010000079.1:0-10355 GCA_964547655.1 uncultured Christensenellaceae bacterium | reverse complement strand
ATGGAAAGAGACTATGATACGATATTCGCCCCGGCAACCCCGGCGGGCGGAGCCATATGCGTTATAAGGATATCCGGAAGCGGCGCGTTTGGCGTACTAGGCAAAGTGTTTGCCGGCGGAGGAGACGAGCACGCGAAGCTTTACCACGGGTATATAGAGCATAACGGCGTTCGCATCGACGAAGTGATGGCCGTCCGGTTTTACGCGCCGAAGTCGTATACCGGAGAAGACATGGCAGAGATACACTGCCATGGCGGGCAGGTAACGGTGGCGGGTGTGATGCGGGCGCTTTTAGAATGCGGTGCGCGGCTCGCTGAGCCGGGAGAGTTCACGAAGCGGGCGTTCCTCGCCGGCAAGATGGACTTATCGGCTGCGGGTGCGGTGATGGAGCTTATTGGCGCTTCGTCGGCTGCGGGCGCGGGCGCGGCTTTGCGGCAGCTTTCGGGAGGGTTATTCGGCAGGATAACGGCAATACAGCAAAAACTCACTCACGCGCTTGCTATAATAGAAGCCGGGATAGACTACCCTGAGGACGACATAGAGGCGGACATAAAGCGGGACGCGCTTCCTCTCATATTAAAAGCAAAAGACGACGTGGACTCTTTAGCCGACACTTTCGGCTCGGGGCGGATGCTTCTTAACGGGTATACGGTGGCGATAACCGGAAGGCCCAACGTGGGCAAGTCGTCGCTGTTTAACATGATCCTGGGCAAAGACAGAGCGATAGTAACGCACATTCCTGGCACCACAAGGGACGCCGTTGACGATTTGTTTATTAAAGACGGGGTGCTGATACGTCTTATAGACACTGCGGGCATACGCGAAGACGCAGAAGAGGTGGAGCATATAGGGATTGCCCGCGCGAAGGAAGCGGCAAAGGAAGCGGACCTCGCGCTGTTCGTAATAGACGCTTCGGAAGGCATAACGAATGAAGACAGGGAGATATTCTCTTCGCTGGGGGAAGATACGGTCATCGTTCTTAATAAAAGCGACCTGCCTGACAAGGCTTCTCCCGAAGAAGTAAAGAAGGTGTTCGGAAAAGAAGCGGTGGTAATAAGCGCATTAAAGGGCGAGGGCAGGGAAAAGATACTGGGGCTGATAGAGCCGCCCATGATAACGGAATCACAGGATGTAGTTATAATAAACGAGAGGCATTTTGATATACTCGATTCGGCAAGGCGCAGCCTTGTTTCCGCGATGGGTGCGTTTGAGACGGCTGACCTTGACTGCGTGACGGTAGATCTAAAGGAAGCGTGGAGCAGCCTTGGCGAGATAACGGGCGTCACGGTCACGGAAGAGATAATAAACAATATATTCGAAAAGTTCTGTCTGGGGAAATAGAATGGGATACACTGCGGGGAAATACGACGTTATAGTAGTGGGAGCGGGGCACGCGGGATGCGAGGCTGCGCTTGCGTGCGCGCGCATGGGGCAAAAAACGCTGCTGCTCACCATAAACCTCGACGGCATAGCGCTCATGGCGTGCAACCCGTCTATAGGCGGCACGAGCAAAGGGCATCTCGTGCGCGAGGTGGACGCGCTCGGAGGCCAGATGGGGCTTTGCGCCGACTTATCGTATATGCAGTTAAGAATGCTTAATACGAGTAAGGGCGCGGCGGTGCAGTCGCTGCGCTCTCAGCAGGACAAGAAGCTCTACCAGCGCGTTATGAAATGGACTCTCGAAAACACCGAAAACCTTTTTTTAACGAGCGCGGAAGTGACGCGCATAATAATGAAAAACGGCAGAATAGCGGGAGCGGAGACAAACCTCGGCGCTGAATATGAAGCGAAAGCCGTCGTGCTGTGCACGGGCGTGTACTTAAAAGCGAACGTTATAATAGGAGAGCACCGGGTATCGTCCGGGCCGTCGGGGCTTTTTCCGGCGGACAAGCTCGATTTGACGCAGCTCGGGCTTAAATTGCAGCGTTTCAAGACGGGCACGCCCGCAAGGGTAGACAGGCGCACTATAGATGTTTCGAAGACGGAGCCGCAGTACGGCGACGAGCGCCCTGAATATTTCTCGTTTATGACAAAGGGCGAGCCGAAACAACAGTATCCGTGCTATCTCACTTATACCAACGAGAAGACGCACGATATAATACGCGCCAACATACACAGAAGCCCGCTTTACAGCGGGCAGATAAAAGGCACGGGCCCAAGATACTGCCCGTCGATAGAAGACAAGGTAGTCAAGTTCCCCGATAAGGAGAGGCACCAGATATTCATAGAGCCCGAGGGCATATGGACGAACGAGACGTACATACAGGGAATGAGTTCGTCGCTGCCCGAAGATGTGCAAAAGGCGATATACGCAACGGTTCCGGGGCTCGAGAACGCGGTGTTTATGCGCACGGCGTACGCAATTGAATACGACTGCATAGACCCGAGGCAGCTTAAGGCGTCTCTGGAGCTTAAGGATGTGCCGGGGCTTTTCTGCGCAGGGCAGATAAACGGTACGTCGGGGTATGAGGAGGCGGCGGCGCAGGGTATAATTGCGGGCATAAACGCGGTGCAGTATATAAAGGGCGAAGAGCCGTTGGAGCTTTCGCGAAGCGAAGCATACGCGGGCGTGCTCATTGACGACCTTGTGACCAAGGGTACCGGCGAGCCTTACCGGATGATGACGGCAAGGGCGGAATTCCGCCTGCTGCTGCGGCAGGATAACGCTGACGCGCGCCTTACCGAAATGGGGCGCAGAGTCGGACTGGTTACGGACGAGCGTTACAATATGTATATGAAGAAGCGGGAAGCCGTCGAGAGAGAAAAGAAGCGGCTTTACGAATATAACGTCGGCATCGGGGAAGCGAACAGGATACTTGAGCAAAAGCAGCTTCCTCTGACCGACGCGCCGGTGAAAGCGGCAAATCTTCTTATGCGGAAGAGTATAAGGTATAAAGACCTAAAGCCGGAAACAGGAACCGATTTGCCGCGAGACGTTGAATACTGCGTAGAGACTGAGATACGGTATAAGGGTTACATTGATAAGCAGCGCCAGCAGGTGGAGAAGCTTAAGTCGCTCGAAAAGAAGAAGCTGCCGGAAAGCTTCGACTATAAGAGCATAAAGGGCCTTCGGCTCGAGGCTGTGGCAAAGCTTTCCGCCGTGCGCCCCGAAACCATAGGGCAGGCGGCGCGCATATCGGGCGTATCGCCCGCAGACATTGCGGTGCTTACGGTGTATTTCGGGCGCGGAAGAGGATAGATAAACGGAACGAACGATCAAAGACAGAGGGTGGACAGAGTCGTCCACCCCTTCCTCGACAATCCTCAGTCAGCTCCGCTGACAGCTCCTTTCAAAAGGAGCCTCCTTTTCCTAAAGGAGGTGGCGCGCAGCGACGGAGGATTTTGGAATATCAAACTCCTTCCGCCCCTGCGGGGTGCACCTCCCTCGCGTGCAGAGGCTTGACGTTTTGTGATTTTGATACAGCATTTTTATAAAAAAATGCTTATTATTAGGAAGAAGTAATAGATGGAAGAACGCGTAAAGCAAAACCTCATAAGGCTAGGCGTAAAAGCGGGCGACACAGTAGGCGCTGCGGTTAGCGGCGGCATGGATTCTATGGCGCTGCTTTATTGCCTGTGCAATTTGCGCGGGAGTTTGCAGATACTAATCATTGCGTACCATATGGAGCACGGCATACGCGGCGCAAGCTCTAAAAGAGATATGGATTTCGTTATAAGGCAGTGCGAAGCCTTAGGCGTTAAGTGCGCAGCGGAGCGCGCGGACGTGCCCGCCATAGCAAAGGAAAAGGGAATTTCCATCGAAACAGCCGCGAGGCAGGCAAGGTATGAGTTTTTAGGGCGCGCGGATATCGATTTCATGGCGACTGCGCACCATATGGAGGACAACGCGGAGACGGTGATAATGAACCTTGCGCGCGGCAGCGGGACAGCCGGCCTTCGCGGCATACCCGAAAAGCGGGGAAGACTTATTCGCCCGATGCTCGATATCCCCAAAGCGGAAATAGAGCGGTATGTCAGCGAGCATTGCATAGAATACGTAAGCGACGAGACGAACGACGACACGGAGTATACGCGCAACTTCATCCGCAAAGAGATAATGCCGCGCCTTATGCGCGTAAACGAAGCCGTTTGCGCCAACATATCCCGCACGGCAGGGATACTTGCTGAAGACGAGGAAGCGCTTCTTACTGTGGCGGAAGCGTCCGGCTGCATAGATTATAATAAGGAAAGCGCTTTTATCGATCTCGATATATTTAAGCGGCAGCCGGCTGCGGTAAAAAAGCGCGTTATCCGTATAGCGGCGAAAAACATAGCCGGCCTTGAAGACTTGGAATATGTCAACATGACCGACATCCTCGAACTTGCGGAAAAGGGAAATACGGCGAAGCGTATAGACCTCGCTATGGGGCTATTCGCCGGAATAAGCTACGGCAAACTGATTATTGGCAAAAATGAAGAAAAGAAGTATAATAAAAATTCAGTGGTTTTACAGGCTGGCGTTGTTCGTTTCGACGGCGCGGAATTTGAATGCAGCCGCTTCGAGGGTGAGCCCGAATATTGCAAAGACATCGAATATTTTGACGCGGACATTGTGGAGGGCGCTGTCTTCCGGCACAGAAGGACGGGCGATTATATCGTTCCGCTGGGGATGCAGGGGAAGAAAAGGCTTTGCGACTATCTGTCGGACAGGAAAGTGCCGCTTCATAAGAGGGATTCGCTTATAGTACTGGCAAAGGGAAACGAAGTTTTTTGGGCAGCTGAAGCCGGAGTTTCCGAAACGTCGAAGGTAAAGGAAGGCTCCAGAATATACAGTATAAGAATGAGGAGTATCGGCGATGCATGAAGACATCAAGAGCGTTCTTTTTACGGAAGAACAGCTGAAACAGAGGGTGAAAGAACTGGCTGCCGAGATAAGCCGCGACTATAAGGAAGGCGAGCTGCTTACCGTAGGCATACTTAAGGGAGCGGTCGTGTTCTACTCAGACCTTGTCAGGGAGATAGAGCGGCATGTAAAGATGGATTTCATGGTATTGTCTAGTTATGGCTCTTCGTCCGTCTCGACGGGGGCGGTGCGCATACTGTATGACTTAGAGCAGGATATATCGGACAAACACGTGCTTATAGTTGAGGACATAGTGGATACTGGGCTTACGCTGCATTACCTTACAAACACGCTCAAAACAAGAAACCCGGCGTCTATAAAGGTGTGCTGCATGTTCGATAAGCCGAGCAGAAGAAAGACGGATTTTTCGCCCGATTACATCGGCTTTAAAGTGCCCGACGTGTTTATAGTAGGATACGGCCTTGACTATTCCGAAGAGTACAGGAATTTAAAGTATATAGGCGAACTGAAGCCTGAAGTATATGTGAAATAATTTTTAAAAAACGATAGAATATGCTGAATTGAAAAGTATATTTTGATATGATATAGTGTCAATCAAAGTTTAAGGAGGATGGCGTATTGAAGAGAGCACCAAGAGGATGGCTGATATATGTAGTCGGGATAGCAATAATATTCTTCCTCGCCACATGGCTTAGTCCGCATCCGAAGGACAAGAGTGAGATAACATATCAACCTCAGTTTTTGCAGCTTGTCAGGGAAAACCGGATATCACAGGTTTATATAATGGGGGACCATGATCTTTACGCATTGAAAATAGATACGGAGAAAAACAAAGACGAATTTCCGAGCCAATACGATTATCATGTATACCTGCCCGATCAGGAAACGTTCGATAACGATATGAAGTCGATCAAAGGAGCGGTGGATACGTCGCAATACGGTTTTGAAAAACTCGTATACTCGCCCTATCCCGACCCTTCGATTTTTGAAATACTGCTTCCATACCTGATCCCTATAGTTCTGCTGATAGCTGTATTCTATTTTATAATGCGGCAGCAGCAGGGAGCGGGCAATAAGGCGCTGTCGTTTGGAAAATCGCGCGCAAGGATGAACCTCGATAACAGGAACAAGAAAACGTTCGCCGACGTGGCGGGAGCTGACGAGGAAAAAGAAGAGCTTGCCGAAATTGTCGAGTTCTTAAAGAACCCGAAAAGATTTTTGGACCTCGGGGCGCGCATACCCAAAGGCGTATTGCTCGTGGGGCCTCCGGGAGGCGGCAAGACGTTGCTCGCGAAAGCGGTTGCGGGAGAGGCGGGAGTTCCGTTCTTCTCGATAAGCGGGTCAGATTTCGTTGAGATGTTCGTGGGCGTAGGCGCTTCGCGCGTGAGGGACATGTTTGAAAACGCGAAGAAGAATTCACCGTGCATACTGTTTATAGACGAAATAGACGCCGTAGGGCGCCAAAGGGGCAGCGGGCTCGGCGGCGGCCACGACGAAAGGGAGCAGACATTAAATCAGCTTCTCGTCGAGATGGACGGTTTCCAGGTAAACGAGGGCATAATAATACTCGCCGCGACGAACAGGAAAGATATACTCGACCCGGCGCTATTGCGCCCGGGCAGGTTTGACCGCCAGATAGTAGTTAATTACCCCGACGTAAAGGGAAGGGAAGAGATACTTAAAGTACATTCAAAGGGCAAGCCCTTGGCGGAAGAAGTAAACTTAAAGACTATAGCAAAGCGTACGCCCGGGTTTACCGGCGCCGACCTTGAAAACGTGCTGAACGAGGCCGCCATACTCACGGCTAGAGCGAAAAAGCAGAAGATAACGATGCCTGAGATAGAAGAGGCAATAACGAGGGTAATAATAGGGCCTGAAAAGAAATCAAGGGTAATCACCGAAAAGGACAAGAGGGAGACAGCATATCACGAGGTAGGCCACGCGATAGTAGCGAAAGCGCTGCCCGAGTGCGACCCCGTTCATGAGGTTTCGATAATACCGAGGGGCATGGCAGCAGGATATACCATGACGCTGCCTGAAAACGACCTTCAGCATGTATTTAAGAAAAAACTTGTTGCTCAGCTCTCGATGATACTCGGAGGAAGGGCTGCGGAGGAGCTCGTCATCGGAGATTTTGGAACAGGGGCGACGAACGACCTGCAAAGGGCTTCGGAGATAGCGAGGAGCATGGTAGTCAAATACGGAATGAGTGAAGAGATAGGCCCGCTGTTCCTCGGCGAAAACCAGGAGCTTTTCCTCGGAAAAGAGATAGGGCATACAAAATCGTATTCCGAAGAGCTCGCGAAAAGCGTGGACGCAGAGATAAAGAAGTTCCTTGATAACGCTTACGCAAAGGCTGTAGAGATTCTTAAGGATAAGATGGACCTTATGCATAAAGTGGCTAAGGTGCTCGTAGAGCGGGAGAAGATAGACGGCGAAGAGTTTGAAAAGCTCTGGAACGGCGAAGAATTGCCCCCTCTGGATAACGAAGACAAGGAAGAGGAAGCGGCGCCGGAAGGGAAAGACAATAAAGGCGGGCCCGAAGAAAAGAAATAGAACAAAGCATATAGTATAGATCTAAAAGGAAGGGAGACCTTCCTTTTTGCTTGGTGAAACGCGCGGCTTCCTGTTTCGCCATACAGCGTTTCGTATAAAATACGAAACGGACAAAGCCAAAAATTCCATAGGATACGTTAATAATAAGCGTACATTCTAATATTATAAGAAACGCTTGCAAGGAGGTATTTTTGAACATACTTTTAGTTTACCCTGAATTTCCCGATACGTTTTGGAGCTTTAAGTATGCGTTGAAGTTCATTTCAAAAGCGTCGGCATACCCTCCTTTAGGGCTATTGACCGTTGCTGCAATGCTTCCGGGATCATGGCCAAAAAAACTCGTAGACATGAACGTTGAAGAACTATGCGACTGCCAGATAAAGCGGGCCGATCTCGTTTTTATAAGCGCTATGTCGGTACAGATGGATTCTGTAAAAAATGTGATAGCAAAATGCAGGAAAGCGGGCGTTAAGACCGTTGCCGGAGGGCCGCTGTTCACGGCTTATCCCGAAAAATTTGAGGATGTTGATCATCTGGTGCTGAATGAAGCGGAACTTACTTTGCCTTTATTTATTGAGGATATTAAAAAAGGCGAGCCAAAACATATTTATTCATCAAAAGAATGGGCTGATATATCAAAGACTCCGGAGCCTCTTTGGGAGCTGATAGATCTAAAAAAGTATTCGTCGATGAATATACAATATTCCCGCGGATGCCCATTTAATTGCGATTTCTGCGAAATAATCGTTTTATACGGCAGCAAGCCAAGGTTGAAAGAGACTGAGCAGATGATAAGAGAGCTTGATTCGCTATATAATGCCGGGTGGAGAGGAAGCGTATTTTTCGTAGACGATAATTTTATCGGCAATAAAGAAAAACTTAAATCAGACGTTCTTCCGGCGCTTATAGAATGGTCGGAGCGGCGGAAATTTCCGTTCACTTTTTATACGGAGGCGTCCGTTAATCTCGCGGACGATGAAGAACTGATGCGGCTTATGGTGAAGGCGGGGTTTAACATGGTATTTATCGGTATTGAGACCCCGCATAATGAAAGCCTGAAAGAATGCAATAAATGTCAGAATAAAGACCGGGACCTGTTATGCTGTGTTGACAAGATGCAAAGGCAGGGGCTTCAGGTACAAGGCGGATTTATCATAGGTTTTGATAACGATCCTGATACTATATTTGATATGATGATCCGGTTTATTCAGCAGAGCGGCATAGTAGTCGCTATGATAGGGCTTTTAAATGCGCCGCGGGGCACGAGGCTTTTTGAAAGATTAAAGAAGGAGAACCGAATAAAGTCCGATTTCTGCGAAAACAATACGGATTTTTCTATTAATTTTAAACCGAAAATGCAATACGAAAAACTGCTCAGCGGATATAAAAAAGTAATAAACACAGTATATTCACCGAAAAACTATTACTCCCGGGTAACAGAATACTTACGTAAAGTGAAAGACGCCCGGAATTATAAAAAAGACAGAATAGACGCACATTCGATCTTTGCATTTTTTAAGTCTGTATTCAGGCTCGGAATTGCGGGAAAAGAAAGGCCATACTTTTGGAAGCTTATATTTTACACTGTAAGGACCTGTCCCGACCAGCTGCCAAGGGCAATAACCTTTGCAATATACGGCTATCATTTCAGAAAAATATTTAAGATATAGTATTGTCTTAAAAAAGTGTAAAAACAGAACGTCTTGCGTTCTGTTAATATTTATATACTGTATATTATAAGGGAGTAACGTTAACCGCCTGATCTCCGCGGGATCCTTTTTCAATGTCGAAATTAACCCGTTGCCCTTCGCTGAGCGATTTAAAACCTTGAGATTTTATACCCGAAAAATGTACGAAAACATCGTCTCCACTGTCAGTTTCAATGAATCCGAAACCTTTGTCGGCATTGAACCACTTTACTTTTCCATCCATACAAAAACACCTCCATGCTGTTATATGATTATTGTGCTTTTAAACAAGGGAAGCTATTCATAGAATATTTTCATGTAATGTAGTCAATTGCATCATAATCATAATTTTGCTGCAGTAAAAGTATTAATTGCCAAAAGCCTCCGCATCGCTGCAGAGGCTTTTTTGGCATATATTATTGGTGGTGGTGCGATTATGTTGAACTCTTGAGTTCGTTTGTATTATACACCATAATATTTAGCTTGTCAAACATTTGTAATAAATTCTTAATAAAATTTTTTTATATGTAACCGATTGGTTATTTTTTTACGATTTAAACCGTATAAAACTGTGCTATGATAAGAATATGGACAAAAATGGCCTGCCAAAAGAGCGCAAAGCTCTTTGCGGCAATAACGTTACATCGGCTAAAGAGGTAAAAGCGCTGCTTGAGCGGTATTCTATAGCTCCGCTCAAGCGCTACGGGCAAAATTTTCTTATCGACGGGAACGTCGCGGATAAGACGGCGGCAGCCGCTCTGCCTGAGGGCGGGTATGTTATAGAAATAGGGCCCGGCCTTGGGGCGCTTACGTCGAGGCTGATACGAAGGGCAAAGGCTGCCGCAGCCTACGAGATCGACTCCGGCCTCATGCGCGCGCTGGGGGATATATTTAAAGGCGCCGGAAACATCACGTTCTTTCATGAAGATTTTTTAAAAGCGGATATGGAAAGAGAGATACCGCCGCTGCTTAACGGCGATATATACGTAGCGGCGAACCTGCCGTACTATATAACTACCGGCTGCATAATGAAGCTGCTGACAGCCGATCTTAATATAAAGCGCATAACGGTAATGGTGCAGAAAGAATTTACGCAAAGGCTTCTTGCCGCGCCCGGCAGTGAAAGCTACGGGATATTAAGCGCCGCGGCGGGATATCTCGCTTCAGCTAAAGTGCTGTTCGACGTTTCGCCCGAATGCTTCTATCCGAGGCCCGCAGTTAGCTCGTCGGTAGTATCGATAGAGCCAAAGCAGATAGATAAAGAAAAAGCGGGAAATTATCTGGATACAATAAAAAAACTCTTTGCG
>CAZJOS010000078.1:3854-10362 GCA_964547655.1 uncultured Christensenellaceae bacterium | reverse complement strand
TTTACTTATCAATGGTTTATCATCGTTGGCGTTATGATTACCGCCTACGTTGTATGGCTCAAGCTTGTCAACAGGCGCAGGGGAACGGAATTATTATTGATTGGGTCGCTTGTAGCCGTTGCTAAAGCGGTTTACATCTTAATAATTGGTAATGAACTGGGGTTATTTGATTATACTATAAGGCTTTTGCCCATAACCGTTAATATTTTTGCTGCAGGCGTAACGATCTCGCCTATAATCGTTATGCTGGTTCATCAATATACGTCTTCATGGAAAGGCTATCTGTTATGGAGCGCCATAGGCTTTGCGTTTTTAAACCTTGTCATTTTCCCGGTGTATGTAGTCATAGGGGCTTTGGAGTTTCATAACGGCTGGAATGTTTTTTATCACTTTCTGGCGATGTACGCTATATCCGTGTGCGTAAGAGTGGTTTTCCTTTGGATAACCGGCACGCAGAAAAGGCTGACGGAAAAGGCGGGATAAGTTTAACGTAAAAATGGAAGAGGCGGTAATCACACTACTATGATCATACTACTCGCGGCCGGATACGCGGCCGCCTGCTTCAAATGGGGCGCCTGGAGGCGCTGGCGTGATTTCTATAATACTATTTTATATGTAATAATCGGTGATCTGGCATACCAGTTCGTATTCTGCGATCACAGGCTTTGGACTTATACCGGCCCGCTGGGGCACACATATACCGCTCTTATAATAACGTTTATAGTTTTTCCGCCCGCTATCATCTTGTATCTTACGCATTTTCCCTCCGGCTTTCTAAAGCAGGCATTTTATATTACTATTTGGGCTGCATTAAACACGTTTTTTGAGCTTGTTGCGTATGTAATAAACGGACTGCGCTATGAAAACGGCTGGAATTTGTTTTGGTCGTTTATGTTATTCTTTATTGCTTTTATATTGATAAGGATCCATTACATAAAGCCGCTTTTAATATGGCCGATATCCCTTGCGTGCGGCATAGCGTGCGCCCTCATATTCGGCCTTCCTCCCCTCGTATAAGCCGGCGATAGGCCTCGCGGCTTATACCTTACGGGAATAAACCATCAGTTGTAAACGCTTTGGCGATGCTTCCGCGCCATAGTAGTCTGAAAACGCGGATATGACCTCCATGTTCCTTACTGCTAATATATCCTTTACCTCACCCAAAGTATACAGCCGCGTGCCCTCGCCTTTTTCCATAACCGGCATATGAGTTACTTCTCCGTATGGAAACTGGCACCCTGTGAAATACATCCTTCTTGCGGCGGCGTCCCATGTAAATTCGGATAAAGACAGCTCGCGGCCGCCCGCCATCCAGCTTCTTTTGGGGAAGCAGCTCCCGGCATGTTCCGCATTACATATGTCCATAAAGTGCTTTCCGCCGCGTTTCAGCGCCCGAGCTATCACGTCGAAGATCTTAAGGTTTTCTTCGTCGGTATCGAGGTATCCTATAGCGCCGTCAGCCAGATTAAGTACGACGTCAAATTCCTCGGAGAAGCGCACGTCCCTGATATCCGACAATATGAATTCCGCGCTCAGCCCCTGCGCAGCGGCGGTTGCCTTCGCGTCCTCAATATAAACATCCGTAAAATCGACGCCGACCACCGGGAAACCTCTCCGCGCAAACGACAGTGCGTGCCTGCCGAAGCCGCAGGCAAGGTCCAGAATGCGTTCGTCTCCTTTAAGGCCCATAGTGCTGATAAGAAAACCGACCTGGTTTTCGGTATCTTCGACCCAGGCCTGATTTTTAATATCCAGCGTCCATCCGGTATTCATATTGCATCCTCCGATCAACCCGATATCGAAACCATAGCACGGCGGCAAAATAACTGCCAGACTTATATTTTCGTTTATGATATTGTTTTGTATAAAGTGCGTCCGTTGAAGCTACAAGCCTTCGGATTTCTCAGAAGGCTTGTTTATTTTATTTTACCGCCTGTTCCCGGTCAAAGTACGGCGTTTTTTGAGTTTCATCGTCCTCATTCAGAGTCTCCTTACTTCAGCTTCGGAAAATTCGGATAATTTCTTTCATACGCCTCGATAACCCCGTCGCACCAGGCGTCGAATTCACTGTCTTCGGTTTGACATTCTTTGTTGCCGTAGATATACGCGAGCGTCTTGCGCACCCCTTCATCGAAGCGCACTGTCGCGGTAAACCCCGGGACCGCGCGCTTTATCTTCGTGTTGTCGAAAATGACCGAATTCGCTTTGTCCCCGAGCAGCCCTCCGTAAAAAGGCTGGTGCAGCGAGGCAAGCAAGCTTGACGGTATATGCACCATATTCGGCTTTACGCCGATTACGGCGCCGAGTATTTCGTAGACCTGGTTCCACGTGAGGCTTTCGTCCGAAGTTATATGGTACGCTTCGCCTATCGCGTGCGGGTTGCCCATTAATCCAAAAAACGCTTTTGCGAAATCGGTATTATGAGTGAGAGTCCAGAGGGATGTTCCGTCTCCGTGTACTATCACCTTTTTGCCCCTGCGTATGCGTTCTATTACCGAAAAGCTTCCGTTCCTGCCGTGCACCGCTACAGGCACCGAAAAATCGCCGTATGTATGGCTCGGGCGGATTATTGTTATAGGAAAACCGTCGAGGCGGTATTTATCCATAAGCGCCTCTTCGCAGGCTATCTTGTTCCTCGAGTACTCCCAAAAGGGGTTGCAGAGCGGCGTGCTTTCGGTGATAACGGGAGAGGAGAGGGGCTTCTGGTAAGCTGAAGCAGAGCTGATGAATATGTATTGCCTCGTCTTATCCCTGAAGAGCCGCCAGTCGCGCAGTACGTGCGCAGGCTCGAACGCTATGAAGTCGGCAACAACGTCGAAGCTTAAGCCGCCTATCAGTTTTTTAACGTTTTCTTCGTCGTTTATATCTGCGGTTATCACTTTAACGCCTTTAGGCGCTATAGAATTTCTGTTTCCGCGGTTAAGAATATAGAGGTCCGCTCCGAAATGGGCGCACAGAGAAGATATGGCGGAGCTTATAGTTCCGGTGCCGCCGATAAATAAAGCCTTCATAAACAGCCTCCTGTTATATTATCAGATCAATTATATTACAATCACGTCAATTGTAAAAGAAAAATGAAGAACCGGGAAGCCGATGTGGAAAAAATTAAAAAAATATGCTTGACAAAGGTAATGTACAATGTAATATTACATCGTAACGTTACATTATAGAAAACCGGGAGGCTATTGATGGCTGATTCGAGAATAGGCGAAAGCGAATGGTACGTGATGAAGGCGCTTTGGGAACATTCCCCGCTTAGCGGCAGCGATATCGTAAAAGCCGTGAGCGCCCAGACCGACTGGTCGCAGAGCACTATACTTACCATGGTAAGAAGGCTCGTGCAGAAAGGGGCCGTGGGCGTGCTGCAGCAGAGCGTGATGATGTATTATCCGCTTATTGAAGAAAGCGGCGCAAGGCGGCAGGAAACCGACATGTTTTTAAAGAGAGTGTATAAGGGCTCGGTAAACATGCTTGTCAAAGGGTTTATCGAAAGCGGAGAGCTTTCGAAAGAGGAACTTGAAGAGCTGAAAAAACTGCTCGACGAATCGAAGTAGGAGGCCGTTATGGCTGACGTTTTTAAGACCGTATTGGATATTTCGCTGGCGGCGAGCGCTCTCGCGCTTATCGCTATGGCCGCGAGGCTGGTAATAGGCCGAAGGCCCAATGCGGCGCTCCCGCTGCTGTCGGCTCTGGTCATATTAAGGCTCGCGATACCCGTAACCATACCGAGCCCGCTAAGCGTAATGAATCTGTTTGCGGATATAGGTGCGGAGCAGCCCGCGGCAGCGGACACAGGTGATGTAAACGAAACGCCGGAAATCGAGTTTACACCGCCGGCGCGGGAAATTGTACCGGAAATTGCCGGAAATATTGCCGCTCAGGATAGCATCCGGCCGGGAACAGACAACGGAACTTATATAAGCGATAGCCATACGGCTGCGGAGCCTGAGGCAGATCCTCTAACGCCAATTGATATCGCTGCGATGATATGGATAGCGGGCATGGCGGCAATGGCCGCCTGCGTTGCGGCGGGCAACATCCGTTTTACGCTGATGATGAGAAAGAACCGCATGTATGACTTACCCGGCTTCGGCGGGCTTCTGGAGCTATGCAAAGCAGAGCTTAACTTCAGGAGGCGCATTGAAGCCGTGCAGTTAAGCGGTATAAATACCGCCGCCGTATACGGCATATTCCGCGCGAAGCTGCTCATCTCGCCTTTTTTCGGATCGCTTTCGGATGAAGAAAAGAAACATGTGCTGCTGCACGAGCTGTCGCATATCAAAAGGCGCGACATACTCGTCTGCCTGATTATTGCTTCGCTTAATGTGGTTTACTGGTTCAACCCAGTTATATGGGCGGCGCTCGCGCTTGCGAGGCGGGATATGGAAGTGATGTGCGATATGGCTGTGCTCAGGCATACGCAAAACAAACGCTCTTACGCCTCGACGCTTTTCAGTGTAGCTTCTGCTTCGAACACTTCTAAGTCAAAGCTTGTCAGTGCGCTGTTTATGGGCCCTCAAAGCGCGTTGCGCTTTGGAATGCTGATAAGCACCGACAGCATTAAGAGGAGAATGAAGATGATCACAAGGTATAAAAGAAGCCGTTTATTTACGGCAGTTTCGATAATACTGGTTTTTGCGATAGCAATTACGGGATGCACGGGGGCGATGAATACTCCGAAGGAGACAGGATCGGCTTTTACGCCGCCTGAAATTGATGGGCAGGAACTCATAGCGTCGTACAGTCTAGACTTCAGCTCGATAGCCGATGATGAAGCCCGGGTAGCGAATATAAAGAAAGCGGCGCAAATGCTCGACGGGACGGTATTCATGGGTAAGAGTATTATGCTTTCAAAAGTTGAGGATTATAAAAGGTTGATCGATATTCCCAATGTATTCTCACCGATAACTGAAGAAGCGGGATGGCATAACGCCGCGTGGACAGGATGGGGATCGATCGAAGAATGCATACATAAAAACGATGAAACCAGCGGATATTTTGCAGCCTCGCCGGAAGCGGCCGAACCAAGGATGCAGGCAGGCGGAGGACTAGAGATCGCGGCAATGGCTTATTACAATGCCGCGAGTCTTGCGGGTCTGTACTGCTTTAAGCCGGTTTCAGGGCTAGATCCCAGAGGATTTAAAAACCCGGCAAACGACAACGTTAACAGCGGCGGAGTAGAAGTGATGAACAATAGATACGAGTCAGACCTTATTTTAAGGATGCGGGTCAATGACAATCGTGTTATCGCAGCCTTTTATACACCCCCGGAAACGGTTATGAAGTTTTCAATTCCTAAAATAGAAGGAAAGGAACTTATTGCATTTTACAGCCTCGATTTCAGCTCGATTGCCAGCGATGAAGCGCGGGCGGCGAATATAAAAAAGACAGCGGACATGCTCGATGGCACAGTATTACCGTATTTCAAAGGTACCTCGAAAGGTATTTGCATTCCCAGAGACTTAGAGCCGATAACTGAAGAGGCGGGATGGCAAAACGCCGCTGGGATCCGCTGGGCATCGGTCGATTTATATATACGCGAAAACGCAACGAGCGGGTATTTTACACCCGGGCAGGGCCCGCCCGCCGAAACCAAGCAGGTTGGCGGGGGCGCGGAGATCGCAGCAATGGCTTTATATAAGGCTGCGAAGCGTGCGGGATTGATTTTAAGCGGAGCCTATCACATTGGCAGCTGGTTTAATGAGATATACGGCGATATCGAGCTTGTGGAAAATACCAAATACCAGTCAGGCGTGATCTTAAAAATGTGGGTGGAGGAAAACTGCGTGATCGCGGCATTTTATGCGCCCTAGATGAGGATGACTGGCGTAAAAAGTTTCCCGATAAATTCTCGGAAGACGAGTTTGAGCAGACGCAGAACTCATACAAAGATTACAATATAAATATTTCTATTGAGAAGGTGCAGAAAGAAGGCGCAACATACTTTATAGCGGATATATACATTGCTGACCTCAGGTATTTCAGGACGGCGTTCCCCGCAAACTCCGACAAGATGGGCAATCGGGAAGCCACGGATATAATAGCCAAAGAAGTAGGCGCGATACTCGCGATAAACGGGGTTCAAAACATTGATAACACTGGAATCGTGGTGCATAACGGACAAATGTACCGGGAAGAGAAAACATCAGCCGATGTGCTGGTCATGAACTACGACGGCAGCATGCAGACATATTCGCCGGACGAGTTCGATGCGGATAAGGTAAAGACCGAAGGCGCGTATCAGGTATGGACGTTTGGCCCTATGCTGCTTAAAGACGGCAAGCCGATGACCGATTTCAATTCCACGGTGAAAACCGTCAACCCGAGAACAGCTGTTGGCTACTATGAGCCGGGGCATTACTGCTTCGTAGTCGTTGACGGCAGGCAGCCGGGTTACTCAGACGGGCTTACACTTGCGCAATTATCGCAGCTTTTCGCCGGGCTGGGCTGCAAGGCCGCGTACAACATGGACGGCGGGCAGTCTTCGGCTATGGCGTTTATGGGCAAG
>CAZJOS010000078.1:0-3754 GCA_964547655.1 uncultured Christensenellaceae bacterium | reverse complement strand
TTTTCCTGTATTATTTTAATACTCTGGCGTAAGGGATTGATTATGGTACATATGATGTGATATTTTATTATTATGGAACAATCCCCAGCAATTTCAGGTAAGGAGAAAACGCTATGAAATATATAATGGGCGTCGACGTAGGAACGTCGGGATTAAAGTGCATACTCATAGACGAAAAAGGGCAGGTTAAGATATCCGTTACGGAGAGCTACCCGTGCCATACCCCCCGGCCCGGCTGGTCGGAGCAGGACCCTTACGACTGGAAGGACGCCGCGGGCAAGGCTATGCGCAAGGCGTCGTCCGCAGTCAGCAAAGAAGACATAATAGCCCTCGGGTTTTCGGGGCAGATGCACGGGCTGGTGGCGCTCGATAAAGAAGACAAAGTCATACGCCCGGCCATATTGTGGAACGACCAGAGGACTGCGGCCGAGTGCGACGAAATAATTGCCGCGGCGGGCGGATTAAGCGGCCTGCTGGCGCTTACCAACAACACCATGCTCACCGGGTATACGGGCGGAAAGCTGCTCTGGCTCAAAAAGCACGAGCCTGAGAACTATGAGAAGATGCGCTCATTTCTCATGCCCAAAGATTATATTAGGTTCCTTATAACCGGAGAAAAAGATACCGACGTTTCGGAAGGCTCGGGGACCGGGCTTTTCGATGTGGAACGCAGGGTGTGGAGCGATAAGCTTATATGTGCGCTGGGGTTCGATAAAGCTCTTTTCCCCATGGCTATAGAGTCGGACGAGATATCGGGTTACGTAACTAAGGAAGCCGCGGAATTCACCGGGCTTGCCGAGAAGACGCCGGTATTCGCCGGCGGCGGCGACGCCGTGATACAAACGACCGGTATGGGTATAGTAAAAGAAGGCACTATAGGCCTTATAATAGGCACGTCGGGCATAGTATCGGCCCCGCTCGACAGCTTCAGCCCCAACAAGGGCGGGCTGCTGCAGTATTTCTGCAACAACGCCGAAGGCAAATGGCAGGCGTTCGGCTGCCAATTGAGCTCGGGCGGCTCGGTGGAGTGGCTCCGGGACACGTTTTATGCAGGCTCCGGCGCGTTCCGCGAGATAGACGAAGGCGCGCTTGCCAGCCCGGCGGGAGCGCACAACCTTATATTCCTGCCGTATCTTACGGGCGAGAGGTGCCCCTATGCCGACCCGTTTGCGAGGGGAGTGTTCTTCGGCCTTTCAAGGATGCACGGCAAGGGGGACGTAGCCCGTTCCGTGATGGAGGGCGTAACGTTCGGGCTTAAGGATATATTCGAACTCGTGCGCACCGCGAACCCGTCTATAAAACTTTCGGATGTCATATCTTCCGGAGGAGGAAGCAGGAGCGCGGTCTGGAGGCAGATACAGGCAGACGTGTTCGAACTGCCCGTTAAAACGCTTACCGGCGCGGCCGAAGGCGGAGCGTACGGAGCGGCGGTAGTCGCGGGGGTAGGCGCCGGAGTATGGGGCGATATAATTGAGGCGGCTAAGATGCTTGCCGTCGAAACGGTGACCGAGCCGAAGCCGGAAAACTTTGAGACATACCGCAGGCTTCACGGTATATATAATAAACTGTACGTTGACTTAAAAGAAAGGTTTAAAGAGCTGGAACAGTAAAACTGACGGGGTAAGACTCAAACGGAGATAGAATGTCGGAATTAAGGTATAACCCGTTTTTAAAAGACTGGACAATGATATCCGCGCAAAGGCAGGGGCGCCCGCAGATGCCCGAAGACTGGTGCCCTTTCTGCCCCGGCTCCGGAAGAGTGCCGGAAAGCTATGACGTGCTGGAATACGACAACGACTTTCCGGTGCTCGAAAGGGATTCTCTGCCCGAAGAGCGCGGCGAAGGCATATTCAGGTCGAAAGGCGCTTACGGCAAGTGCGAAGTGATATTATACCATTCCAGCCATACCATAACGCTCAAAGAGCTTTCAAAAGAGCATATACGCAAGCTCGCCGATCTGTGGACGTCAAGATTCAGCGAGCTTTCAAAAGACGAAAAGATAAAATACATATTCATATTCGAGAACCGCGGCGCAGAGGTCGGCGTATCCATTCCGCACCCGCACTGCCAGCTTTACGCCTTCGGCCGGGTGCCTAAAATAATAGAAATGGAGCTTGCGGCTTCGCGGGAGCATTATAAGGAGACGGGCAGGTGCCTCGGCTGCGACTATTCGGAACAGGAGCGTAAAGCGGAGAAGCGAGTAGTTTTTGAGAACGATTCGTTTATCGTATTCGTGCCGTACTTTACTGCGTGGCCGTACGGGACGTATATCGTCTCAAAGCGGCATACGGGAAACCTTACCGAATTCGGCGAAGCGCAGAAGGACGACCTTGCCGACGCGCTTAAGAAGATCTCGGGCGCGTACGACGCGCTATTTGACAGGCAGTTCCCTTATATGATGGCGCTGCACCAGACTCCGGTCAATTCGGGGGGAGGCGCGTCGGAATATTACCATTTTCATATAGAGTTTTACCCCCCTCTGCGTTCGCGCGACAACCAGTATTTCAGGGCGGCGAGCGAGACGGGGGCCGGGGCTTACTGCAACGTTACACTGCCGGAGAATACCGCGGCGGAACTAAGAGAGGCGCTTTCCAGGTTTACCGGAGGAATCGATGGAACTCTTTAAGTTAAAATATGAGTTTGAGAAGATCTACGGCCCGGGGGAAGTCCGCATATTCATTGGGCCCGCGAGGGTCAATCTTATCGGAGAACATACGGATTACAACGGCGGGTACGTGCTGCCCTGCGCCCTGGATATGCGCTCGGCGTGCGCCGTAAGGCCCCGTAAAGGCGGGGTTATAAACCTGGCTTCCACCTCCCTGCCTGAGCGCGTAAGCGCGCGCGTAAATAAACTGCGCGGGTATAAGGGCCTTAAGTGGGGCAGTTACCAGCTCGGCGTTGCGTATATGATGCGGCGCAATGGGTATAAGCTTACGGGCTGCGATATGCTTTTTGACGAGACCGTGCCGCACGGCAGCGGCCTTTCGTCTTCCGCGGCTATAGAAATAGCCGCGGCGCTGGCGTTTGCCGCTTTAAGCAAAAAGGCGAAGCCTCATCCCGATAAAGTCAGCCTCGCCCTTTTAGCGCAAAAGGCCGAGAACGAATATGTGGGCATGAATTGCGGAATAATGGACCAGTTCGCTTCGGCTATGGGGAGAAAGGGGTGCGCGCTGCTGCTTAGGTGCAGCGACCTTAATTATTCTTACGTTCCTTTCGAGCCGGAGAAGGCGGGGCTGGTACTTGTTATTGCGAATACCGGCAAACCGAGGGCGCTAATTGAGAGCAAATATAACGAGAGAAGAGCGCAGTGCGAAAGCGCGCTTGCAGACTTAAGAAAAGTATTGCCCCGTATAACGTGCCTTGCCGATCTGACTCCCGGGATGTTTGAGGAGCATAAAGACGCGGTAAAGGATGAAACGGAGAGGAAACGCGCGCAGCATGTCGTTTATGAAAACGCGAGGGCGAAAGACGCCGCGAAAGCGCTGGCCGAGGGGAAATACGGCGAATTCGGGAAAATGATGTACGCTTCCCACGAATCACTGCGCGACCTGTATGAAGTGACAGGCAAAGAGCTGGATACGCTCTACGATATCGCTGCCGGGCGCGAGGGGGTAATAGGCTCGCGAATGACGGGAGCAGGGTTCGGCGGCTGCACAGTAAGCCTCGTAAAAAGCGATAAAGCGGTAAGCTTCATAGCGTATACCAGCGAAAAATATGCTTCGAAAACAGGGCTTGAGCCTGAGTTCTATATATC
>CAZJOS010000077.1:7449-10613 GCA_964547655.1 uncultured Christensenellaceae bacterium | reverse complement strand
CCGATAAATCGGCAATATGGAACGTAAATACGGAAGAAGAATATCATGAACAAAAGCAGTGAGAGCAGCTTTAAACTTTTTGTAAAAGGGCTGCGGCCTTATCTGATAATAGCCGCGGCAATCGTAATAAGCTATATTACATTTTCTTTGTTATTGAACTTAAGCGATGAAACGATAAGAGCGCTTATGATAATGGGCGTGTTTATGTGCGGTATAGTTTTTGCTGCAATAAGCATATTTAAAAAGAACGTATCAAAAGTTGAAGCGCTGATAATAGCTCTTATAGCTGCTGGCATTGTAATGCGTATCGGCTATATGCTCTATACGCCTTTCGGCCTTAGGGGGCACGATATCGGGGGAATAGACGGAACGGGGCATTACGCCTATATGTACGGGCTGTTTTCCTCGGGCACGCTGCCGGCTTCGAATCACGGCCAGTTCTACCATCCGCCTTTCCAGCATATCGTGCAGGCGCTCGTCGTGAAAATATTCTCGTTTTTCCAGCAGGGCGCGGAAACGAGAACGCTCTTCGAAGCGGCGAAGATAGTGCCGTGCTTTGCCATGTGCGCGTTATTGATAGTGAGTAAACGCATCTGCGAGGAGACAGGCCTGCAAAGGCGCGCCACGGCGCTTGCTATTGCCGTTATTGCATTTCAGCCAACATTCTTTGTTTTGTCCGCGAGCGTCAACAACGACACCCTGATGATACTGTTCTTCATGGCGGCGGTGCTGTACACGATACGCTGGTATAAAAACCAGACATTAAAAAACATACTGCTTACCGGGCTGTTTATAGGCCTCGCAATGATGACAAAATTCTCGGGCGTTATGATCGCTTTATTTACCGGGCCGGTGTTTCTTATAGCGCTCATTAAGCGCCGGCGCCAAAAGCAGACAGTGCCGCTGCTCGAGCAGTTTGCAGCGTTCGGGGGTGTAAGCGCGGCGCTCGGGATTTGGTATCCAATACGCAACGCCATACTTTTCGGGCAGCCGCTTGGTTACGTTTTGCGTTTTTCAGAGACCCATGCCTTGTACGTCGGCGGCAATACGTTTGTAGAAAGGTTTTTTTCGTTCCCTGCAGAGAATATAGCTAACCCGCTTTATTGCGATCCGTTTGTTGATTTTAATATGTGGATCTACACTTTAAAATGTTCTGTATTCGGCGAGTTCAAATTTGACTGGACCGAAACGCATGCCGCTCTTCTAATCGCGGCCAACCTGATTATTATAATCGTTTCACTGGCGGCCATGGTCTACGTGATGATACGCGGAAAAGAAGTAAATAAATTCGCGCGCTTCGGGCTGTTTTTCATATGGCTCGCGCAGATGGGCTCGTTTATTCTGTTCAACGTTCAGTATCCGTTCGGCTGCACGATGGATTTCAGATACATCGTGCCCACCGTTATAGCAGGCGCCGTATATACCGGCATCGCGCTGGACAGGATCAAAAGCAAACGAAAGATTGCGGCTGATATATTATTCATTTTCGGCTGTGCTGCAGCAGCGTTTTTCTGCGCGGCTTCACTGCTGTTTTACGCCGCTTAAGAGATATAAATATGACTGATATTATTTTAGAATCGGAGAGGCTTTTGATCAGGCCTCTTAATATCAATGAGCTTATATGCATAAAGAACAACAGAGCCGACAAGCTCGTAACTCACATTTTACCGGGGGCGCTTTCGGAAGCTGTTCTATTGGCGATAAAAAAGAAGATAGTTATTCCCTTAAATTCAGATGACGTGTTTTTATATCAGTTTTACATGGCTTTCTCTAATCAATTTCAATAAATTTAAATGAATATTTATTTTAAACAAGGTTAAGTTATTATCAGCAATATAATTGTAGATATATACATAATGTGATAATATTCTGAATTATATAGGCTTGTTCTGACAATAACGTTTTGGCAGGAGCTTTACATGAAACGGGTGGTGCTGGTTTTATTTATCCTTTTACTCATGCTTACCGGCGGCGGAAGTAAAGGGGCTGTTATTGCTGAAATAAATTTACCTGTGGATATTATTTCAAAGTACGCCGCGGACGAAATCGTTCCTGCTATAGAACCTATACCAAAAACAATTGAAATACCTGCTCAGGAGGCACCAGCCCCGATTGCTGAAACTCAACCTGCCAGGATGACTATTATTGCCGCAGGAGACCTGATGTGCCTTTATGCGCAGCTGAACGCGGCGAGAAAGAAAGGCGAATACAGATTTGATTATTGCTTTGATGAGATCAGGGATAAGATAAGCGGAGCGGATCTAGCAATATGCAACTTAGAAACTTTGGTGGCAAAAGGATATATATATACAAGGCCTTCTCCCGCGGTAGGGAGCCCGAAAATAAACGCTCCCGAATCATTTCTCAGCGCCGCAGTAAATTGCGGATTTGACGTTTTTATAAACGCAAACAACCATATCTTAGACCGGAAGGTTGACGGCCTCAATAAAACTATTAACGCACTCGATAAATTCGGCGTTTTACACACGGGAGCATATAAAGCGAGTGAGACGAGAAAACCGCTGGTAGCCGATGTGAAGGGGATAAAGGTCGCCATATTAAGTTATACGAGTTTTATTAACGGACATTCGAAATACGAAAGAATGGCGGATATATATACTAAAGAGCTGGTAACAGCCGATATCTCCGCAGCCAAAGAGGCCGGTGCGGATTTTATAATGGTATATATGCACTGGGGCAATGAAAACACGCATAAGGTCACCAAGGCCCAGAGAAAGACTGCCGCCTTTGTAGCTGAAGCGGGGGCTGATATCATAATAGGTTCGCACCCGCATTGCACGCAGGGCACCCAGCTAATAGAAACCTCTCACGGGCCTGTCCCGGTGTTTTATTCCCTCGGAAATCTTATTTCCAGCATGTTAAGAACGATTAACCGCGACAGCGTTCTTGTTAATATCGTGCTTGAAAAGGATCTGACAACAGGCGTGACAACATTGGCGGGGCTGACATATACGCCGACTTACTGCACTACCACAGGCGCGGGGCGTTTTGTTATATTGCCTGCCGATCCTGACTCTATAGCGCTAAGCGCTAAGGCCAAAGCGCTTAAATATTCGAGAGCGCGGACAATAAAAGTTTTAGCGGAAACAGCAGCGAAGCCTGAATAAAACCGCTAGACGCAATCTATAGGCTTAAAAGCTTTG
>CAZJOS010000077.1:0-7349 GCA_964547655.1 uncultured Christensenellaceae bacterium | reverse complement strand
TATACTTCATTTAAACCATACAAATATTACAAATGTGTTACTTAATACTTGACAAATTGTAATATATGGGGGATAATTTTGCGCTGTGTGCATTTTTCATGTATGATTTTAACATTATATGTTAATAATTAAAATATTAAAAACGCAGCATTACTTAAACAAGGAGGAGAACACAATTAATAAGAAAGCGGTATTAACGGCGGCAGCGATAGTAATTTCGCTGGGCATGAGTTCATGCAATGTTTCGCCTGTAGAATCGACTGTTGCGCATATAACTGAAGTTGATGAAAGGCCGGTAACTTTATATTACCCGGAAATAAGCGGGCCAGATAATATTGCCGCCGAAGAGAATGAAGATAAAGAAACAACGGCCATTTACGAGAAAGTGACTGAAGAATCTTTAAGACTTACTAAAACGCTTCCCGATACTTCTGTAAAGCCGGAAGAAGTTATTTCCTGCTCTGCTTTAGAGCTAAAGGAAACGCATCCCGAAGAAGCGGCTTCGGCAATAAAAAACGCAGCGAAGGCAGGCGATGATATTTCTGAGCAGGCAGTAAATCAGGAGGACACGCAGCAAACCGAAGAAGGCGAGCCTGCAAAGCAGCCTGTGGAGTTTACAGATGCGGAAAAAAAAATGATCGCGAAAGTGGTTTACGCTGAAGCAAGAGGAGAATGCTTCGACGGACAGGTCGCAGTTGCCCAGGTCGTTATAAACAGGTACGAATGCGGCAGATACGGTTCTACTTTGAAAAGAGTCGTATACTCAAGAGCCCAATTTGCAGTAAGCAAACGGTTTTCAGCGCCCTGTATGGAAGCTGTCGAATACGCGATACAAAACATGCCGTACCCGGCAGATATGTATTACTTCAGGGTAAGCAAAAGCAAGCGCTGGAGAAACTTCGTATATTATAACCGCATCGGCAACCACAGCTTCTACTGCGGCAAGAAATGATCATCTAAAGTGCTCCCTGAAAGCTATCAGGGAGTATTTTTATTTGGTATTATACAGGGGCGCTATTATATATTGCCCCGATATCTATTTTATTTAAGCCCATCCCGGCAAAGATCGATTCGTCGTGCGTCACAAGTATAACGGTTTTACCGGTATTTATAAAACGGTTCTTAAACAGGATTGCCATGTCTTCAAGCAATTTCGTGTCGAATCCTTTAAATGGTTCGTCAAAAAGGTAAATATCAGCGGGATAACAGTACGCGCGGGCCATGGCAACGCGCCGCTTCATTCCGCCCGACAGCTTAGAAGGCGATTTATATTCGTGTCCATTGAGCTGGACAGCATTTATTATTTCTGAAACCGTTGAATCGATTTCATCTTTGTTCATAATATCTTTGAGTACAAAATCGATATTCTCCCTGACGTTTTTCCATGGAAGCAGCCTGTCCTCCTGGAACATGAACGATATGTTTTGCGGCACACCCGCAACTACACCAATATAATCTTTGTCGAGCCCGGCTATAATGCGCAGCAGAGTCGTCTTGCCGCAGCCCGAAGGCCCGGTAAGCAAAGTGACCTTGCTTAGAGGTATACTAAGGCCGATGCCGCTGAATACAGTTTGGTCTCCAAACTTCTTTGTGAGCGACTCCAGTTTTATGCTCATAACCTGTGGCCTCCCGGGAGTATGCGTTTCAATACTTTTTCAACTATAATGCTTATCACTATTATGGTTATCGTCCAGGCGAAAAGCGCCGGAGTATCGAGATAATTCTTTGTGTTTAAAAGGCTGAATCCCATAGAATAATCCGGTACGGAAAGCGCCTCGGCGGCAACGACCGACTTCCACGAGAAACCGAGGCATATCGACAGCGCCGAATAAACGTTCGGCAGCACTGACGGTATGCTTATGCCGGCAATCACCCGTTTGTGTCTGACTTTAAAAACCGCCGCCATTTCAAGCAGTTCTTTATCTATCGATTTTATTCCTGATAACGTATTGGTATAGAATATAGGGAAGCACAGCAGCACGCACGAAAACACGGGAACAAACGATGAATTGAACCACACCAGCGCAAGCACGATTATGGAGACCACGGGCACCGATTTGGCCGCAGCGACCGCAGGGCCAAGCAGGCTTTCCAGAAACCTACAGCGCGAAGAAAGATAAGCAAGTATTATGCCCGCTGCGAACGATATAGCCAGCCCGAATACGACCCGGTAAAACGTAAAAGCTATGCTCAGCCAAAACTCGCTTTTGGAAAGCAGCGTCCACAGCGTTGAAAAGGTTTCGGCAGGCGAGGGCATGTAAAGCGGCTTGTTGATCACCATAGACGCGATCTGCCAGACACCCGCCCAGAAAGCGATAATAAGCACTATTTTGAATATTCTTTTTATCCTGCCGCGCTTTTTTATCATCCCAAACTCCGTGATTTTTATAAGATTATATCATAATTGCAGTCAGTCTGTATATTTTGCTTTTTACATTGGCGGTTAAAGTATTTGTACGAAAGCCGTTTTTAATGTATTATTATAAAGGAGGCTTAAGATGGATTTTACGCATTTACACGTTCATACGGAATACAGCCTTCTTGACGGTACCGCGAGGATAGGCGAGCTTATAGAGCGCGCAAAGCAGCTTAATATGCGCAGCATCGCCATAACTGACCACGGGGTCATGTACGGCGTTGTCGACTTCTATAAAAAAGCCGTTGACGAAAGGATAAAACCGATAATAGGCTGCGAAGTATACGTCGCCCCCGGAAGCCTTACCGACAAGACTAAGGCCATGAAGGAGTATTCCCATCTTATACTGCTCGCTAAAGACAATATTGGCTACAAGAACCTTATGCGTCTTTCTTCAATAGCCTTTACGCAGGGGTTTTACCATAAGCCCCGTATAGATTACGACATTCTCGGCATGTATAAAGAAGGGCTTATCTGCCTTTCGGCGTGCCTCGCGGGAGACATACCGAGGTATATAATGAGCGGCGACCAGGCCGCGGCCGACAGGCTGGCCGTAAGGCTGCGCGGAATATTCGGCGAAGACTTCTACCTCGAGATGCAGGACCACTTTCTGCCCGAACAAAAGCAGGTTAACGCGGCGCTCATAGATATGGGCAAACGCCTCTCGATACCTCTTGCCGCTACTAACGACGTCCACTATATAAACAGGGCGGACGCCGAAGCGCAGGACGTGCTGCTCTGCATACAGACCCGTACGTTCGTAGACGATATTGACAGACTCAAATTCGGCACTGACGAATTTTATTTGAAGAGCGCGGACGAGATGTCCGGTTTATTTAAGAATGTACCGGAAGCGATAGAAAACACAAACCTTATAGCAGAGAAGTGCAACGTTACAATGGATTTCGGCTCTATCCGATTGCCGGTGTTCGAGATACAGGAGAAAGGGAGCCACGCGGAGTATTTAAAGAAGATATGCTTCGAAGGCCTCGCGCAAAGATATAAGAACATAACGGACGACCTGAAAGCGCGCCTCGAATACGAACTCGGCGTGATAGATAAAATGGGCTTTACCGACTATTTCCTTATCGTGTGGGATTTTATAAGATTCGCGCGCGATAACAGTATATCGGTAGGGCCGGGGAGGGGCAGCGCTGCGGGGAGCATTGCGGCATATTCGCTGCGCATAACCGACGTGGACCCAATAAAATACGACCTGCTGTTTGAACGGTTCCTTAACCCCGAGCGCATAAGCATGCCTGACATAGATATCGACTTCTGCATCGAGCGCAGGGGAGAGGTAATAGACTATGTCGTCAGGAAATACGGAGAAGACAGGGTAGCGCAGATAATTACTTTCGGAACGTTGGGAGCCAAACAGGTGATACGCGACGTAGCGCGGGCTCAGAGGCTGCCGCTTGCCGACGCCGACAGAATAGCGAAGATGGTTCCGTTCGCTATTAAGATGACTATCGAAAGAGCTATGCAGCAAAACGAAAAGCTTATGCTTGAGTATAACACGAAGCCTGAAATAAAGAAACTTCTCGATACCGCGATGAAACTTGAAGGCATACCGAGGCACGCGTCAACGCACGCCGCTGGCGTCGTTATATCAAACTTGCCGATTACGGAGTATGTACCTTTGCAGATAAACCCGAGAGACGGCAGCGTGATAACGCAGTTCCCGATGACGACCCTCGAAAGCCTCGGGCTTTTGAAGATGGACTTCCTCGGCCTTCGGAACCTTACCGTGATCAGGCATACCATAGAGACGGTAAAGAAGAACAAGGGCATAGATATAGACCTTTCAGAGATCGGATTCGATGATAAAAAGGTGTTCGACCTTATCGCATCGGGCGATACCGACGGTATTTTTCAGCTTGAAAGCTCGGGCATGCGGCAGCTGGCAATGCAGATGAGAGCGGAAAACCTGGGAGACATAATGGTGGTCATAGCGCTCTTCCGGCCGGGCCCAATGGAAAGCATTCCCGCGTATCTCGCAGCCAGACGCGACGCAAAGAATATCAAATATCTTCACCCGTTATTGGAGAAGATATTAAAGGATACATACGGCTGCATAGTATACCAGGAGCAGGTGATGGAGATAGTCCGCGAACTTGCCGGGTATTCATACGGGCGAAGCGACCTTGTGCGCAGGGCGATGGCTAAGAAGAAAAAAGAAATTATGGAAAAGGAGCGGCGCGTATTTATTCACGGTGACAAAGAAACAGGTGTGGACGGCGCCGTTAAGAGGGGCGTGCCCGAGGCGGTAGCAGAGCGCATATTCAACCAGATGATGGATTTCGCGGAATACGCTTTTAATAAATCGCACGCGTGCGCTTACGCCGCAATTTCATATTGGACAGCGTACTTAAAATGTTATTATAAAGCAGAATATTTTACTGCGCTGCTGAACAGCTTTATAGGCGTACCCGACAAGATATCCGCGTATATACAATACTGCTCGAGCGCCGGCATCAAGCTCCTTCCTCCCGATATAAACAAATCGCAGTACCTGTTCTCAGTTGAAAACGGCTCGATAAGGTTCGGATTCGCGGCGATACGCGACGTTGGCAGGGCAGCAGATGAAATAGTGAAAGAGCGCCAAAACGGGCAGTTCAGGAGCTTTCGTGAATTCATCAACAGGACTGTAGAATATATAAACAAGAAGATGCTCGAAGGGTTCATACTCGCGGGGTGTTTCGACAGCCTTGGGCTTAAACGCTCACAGCTTGCGGCCGTGAGCGACAGGGTATTAAAATCGGCACAGGACGCAAACAAGAAGAATGTTGACGGGCAGGTTTCGCTTTTTGACGAGCCGTCGCTCGAAGCTGTAGATTCTGACGATTACCCGGACACCGCCGAGTATGACAATGAAAAGCTGCTTACCATGGAAAAGATAGCTACCGGAGTATACCTGTCCGGCCATCCTCTCGACCAGTATAAACAGGAACTGGAAAAGAGAGACGTAAATATTTACAAGATACTTTCTGCAGTAGAAGACGCCGAATCGGCGAAATACTACGAATCGAGACAGGTAGAGCTTATTGGGATACTCGGAGGCATAAGGAGACGCTCCACTAAACAGAAAAAGCTCATGGCCGGGGCGTTCTTAGAAGACCTGTACGGCACGTTAGAGCTTATTATCTTCCCGAGCGTCTACCAGAAATGCGAGCACCTGCTTATAGACGATACCATAGTCCGCGTAACGGGCAAAGTGGATATAAGGGAAGACGAACCGCCACAGCTGCTTGTAGACAACATACTGCCTTATGAAAAGGAAGATGAGAAATTCAGGGGAAAAAAGCTTTTTGTGCGTATCCCCAAAGACATGGGGGAGGATACCGCCCGTCTAAAGCGCATACTCATGGCATCGCCCGGCAGCGAGCCCGTAACGATAATGGTCGAGAAGACGGGCGAGAAGATAAGGTCGGGAAACGGCCTTAGAGTTTCGCTCACCGCTTCGCTAATAACCAACCTCATAACTACGTTCGGCAGCGAGAATGTAGTGCTGAAGTGATAAAGTAAAGATATCGGTATTGAAGAGCAAAAATAATTGTGCTACTATATTACCAAATAATACTGGAGTGTTCGATATGGAAAATCCCGATACGGAATTAGGACAGCAATACGTTGTTGTAAAGGCGCTCAGCGACGGCGTTAATATCATTGGCATGACGAGAGGAAGAGACACCAAGTTTCATCATACTGAAAAGCTTGACAAAGGCGAAGTCATGATAGCGCAGTTCACCGAGAATACGTCGGCGATAAAGATAAGGGGCAAAGCCCAGATCTATACTGCGCACGGAGTAGTGACGTCAGGAGATACAGATTAAGCATAGGAGGAGCGGCTATGTGGATAGTGGTGGGAATGGCCAGCTCGATAAAGACCGCTGCAAAAATGCAGAAAGCGCTGGAATCAGAAGGCATCCTTGTTAAACTATCCAACGTTACAAAAAAAATAAGAAGCAGCGACGATACGTACGAGATACTCGTTCTGGAATCGGAATCCGATTCTGCGAGAGAAATACTTCTGGAAAACGGGCTCTAGTGTTATGGAGGCATTATAGATGAAAGCGGTTGAATGCAAAATAAAGGTAAGGTATTCCGAAGCGGGAAGGCAGGGGTTTGCTCACCACGCAAATTACTTTAACTGGTTCGATGAAGCGCTGGAGGAACTTATTAAAAAATGCGGCATGAGCTATAAAGAGATCGAGGACTCAGGATACTTCCTCGCTCCCGTAACGGATAACTGCAAATACTATCATCCGGCAGCTTATAACGACGAGCTTACCATAAGGCTTTTTATTAAAGACATTAATTCTATCAAAGTAAGATTTTCATACGAAATAGTCCGCGAAAAGGATTCGGCTATTATAGCCGTTGGCCAGTCGAGCCATGTATTCGTAGACAGGGCTTTCAGGCCGCATTCACTTAAGAAAGTTGCGCCAGCGCTGTTCGATAAGCTGGAAGAAATGGCCCAAAAATAATTATACAACGACGATGAAGCCCGGCAGCGACCGGGCATTATTGTTTTTATATCATTTTTTAAGCGCAAACAATACATCCGCAATATTTTGCCCGAGCGTCTTCATGGTTTCCACGCCTTCTTCATCGTTTGCAACATCGCCGATCTCCCTGCCCACGCCCTGGTTCCAGTAACTTGAGCCAACTACTATGCCCTCGGTTACTGTAAACAGGTTGTTCATTTGGTTGAACGCCGCAAGAGCGCCGTTCCTTCTCGCTACGGCAATACTTGCGCACACCTTTCCTTTGAGCAGCATGTGGGGCCTTGCGGAATATCCAACCCGGTCAATAAACGCTTTCATCTGGGCGGTAACGCCCCCGAAGTATACGGGCGAGCCGAGAATCAAAGCGTCGGCGTCTTTTATAGCCTCGATAGCTTCGTTGACTATATCGTCGTTGTAAGCGC
>CAZJOS010000076.1:0-10684 GCA_964547655.1 uncultured Christensenellaceae bacterium | reverse complement strand
CTTAACGTTATCATATAGCCGGAGGATTGCCATGTTTATTGCGGACAGGTTAAAAGAATATACGGTGCTCGACACGGGCGGCGGCGAAAAGCTGGAGGATATAGGGGGCATAATATTGCAAAGGCCCGACCCTCAGGCAATCTGGGAGCGCCAGAAACCGGATATATGGAAACCCCACGCCGTTTACGACCGCTCACCCTCCGGCGGCGGCAGCTGGCGGTTCATCAAAAAAGTTCCCGAAAGATGGACTATTAGTTACGGAAAGCTTAAGTTTTATATCAGGCCAACGGGCTTTAAACATATTGGCCTTTTCCCCGAGCAGTCGGTCAACTGGGATTACATAACGAAAAGCATTAAGGAGAGAGGCAGGAACATACGGCTTTTAAACCTGTTCGCGTATACCGGGGGCGCTACGCTTGCCGCGCTTGCGGCCGGGGCATCGGCGGTGCATGTGGACGCGGCCAAGAGCATGAACGACTGGGCGAAAGAGAACGCGCAGCTCTCCGGCCTGCCGGACGAGGCCCGCTATATAGCCGACGACTGCCTTAAGTTCGTGCAGCGGGAGATACGGCGCGGCAGCGTTTACGACGCCATAGTGATGGACCCGCCTTCGTTCGGCAGGAGCGGCAGCAATGTGTGGAAGATAGAAGAAGACCTTTTTTCGCTGGTTTCCGAATGCGCCAAACTGCTGTCGAAAACGCCGCTGTTCTTTATAGTCAACGCTTATACTACCGGGCTTTCGGATATCGTTACGGCTAATATGCTGGAGATCGCAATAAGAAGCAGGATCGGCGGCCGAATAGAGTCGGGAACGCTCGCGCTTCCTCAAAAAGACTCTAAAGTATTGCTGCCGTGCGGCACTACGGCAAGGTGGCACATTTGATGGGGCCCCCAAAAAGTGAAGCTCTAAGGGGCATAAGCGTGCTTTATGAGGACAACCATCTGCTCGTAGTCGAGAAGCCGTACGGCGTGCCTTCCCAGGCCGATTCCAGCGGCGATAAGGACATGCTCACGCTCTGCAAGGCGTATATAAAACAGAAATACTCAAAACCGGGAGACGTATATTTAGGGCTCGTGCACAGGCTCGACCGCCCAACGAGGGGCATCATGGTCTTCGCAAGGACGTCTAAGGCCGCAGGAAGGCTGTCGGAGCAGATAAAGAGCGGGGAATTCTGCAAGACATATCTTGCCGTGCTTACGTCAGAGCCCAAAGAGAAAAAGGGCGTGCTATGGAACTGGCTTTACAAGGATGAGAGTGAACATATAGCTCGTATAGTAAGCGAAGATACGGCAGGCGCAAAGAAGGCGGGCCTCGAGTACGAAGTGCTGGACTTAAGGGAAGGCTTAAGCCTCGTGCGCGTAAGGCTCATAACGGGGCGCTTCCACCAGATAAGGGCGCAGTTTGCCAATATCGGCTGCGCGGTCTATGGGGATATGAAATACGGAAAGCGGGATGTAAAGGACAAGCTCGCTCTGTTCGCGAGCGGTTTAAGCTTCCCGCATCCTACGAAGGGAGAAAGGATGGAATTCGAAATAAAGCCGTCCCACTACCCTTTTAGTTTGTTTAAAATTTAGTATGAGGTTCCCGAAAAGCCAAAGCTTTTTGGGGCAAAGATATATTGGGGGGCATCTTGAGTAAGGCAATATTGTTCGATATGGACGGCGTGCTTGTGGACACCGAGCCGGAGTACAGGAAGATCGAGGCGGTAATATTCAAAAGGCTGGGCATAGCTCCTGAGGAAGAAGATCTGAAAGGCAGCGTAGGGAAAGGACAGTTGGACGTCTGGACGGAGTTTAAAGAAAAATACGGGTTTGCGGAAGACCCGGAGGAACTTGCCGTGCTGGAAACGCAGATGTCCCGGCAGATATATCTGAGCGGTAGTTTGAAGCCTATAGAGCCGGCGATAGAGCTGCTGAAGAGCTGCGCGGCAAGGGGGTTTAAGATAGCGGTAGCGACGTCTTCGTTCCGCGAGAACGCACAGAACGCGATGGACCGGTTGAGCCTTAAAAATTATATCGACGTTATCGTTTCGGGGGAGATGGTTACCAAAACCAAGCCTTCGCCTGATATTTTTCTGCTGGCGTCCAAGCTTCTGGGGGCTGCCCCGGAAGAATGCGTGGTTATAGAAGATTCAAAGAACGGCGTGATTGCCGCGAAAGCCGCCGGAATGAAGGCTATTGGGTACAAAACGCCGGAAAGCCCGCAAGACCTGTCAGGAGCTGATATCATAATAGATTCTTTTGAAAACTTTAGTGCTCCGGCGCTTGAAGAACTGCTGAAGGCGTAAAATATATACCGGGAGGGCCCGGTATGAAAAAAATTAACGACTTCATGGACAAGGTCGCGGTGAGGATCACAAACGCCGTAGGGACTATATGGTGCGCGATAATATTTACCCTTATCGCTTTTATCTCGCTGCCGGATATGATAGCCGAATCGGCAAGGACCAATAGTGTAGACCCTATAATACAGTGGGTGACTCAGACTTTCCTCCAACTGGTGCTGCTTTCCATAATATTGAGGGGCCAGAACATAGCGAGTGAGAGAGAAGAACATATTATAAGGCATATAAAGGAGAACACCGCAAAGACCGAAGCCACCGCGCAGAGGATAGAGCAAATCGTAAGGATGATCGAGGATAAAACAAAAAATATCGAAAAGGTGGAAAAGGAAAAGACAGAAACAAATAATAAGTAATATAAAGATTTATCTTCCATAAACAATATGATATAATTGCGATGATAATAATACCGGATGAAGGATACGGGAGAGCAGGGCCGCCGAAGATGTAAGCAGCAGGACTGTCGATACTGATGCGAAACTTTCAGGCAAACGGACCGTATACCGGACAAAACTCTGGAAAGCTGTTACCCTATAGCGGGACAGACACCGAAGGAGCAATCCAGCACATAAAAGGATTATGGATAAGCCGTATTAAAGAAAGATATGCATAAACCTTTTATGTGCTGGAGAATCTCTCAGGTTACGAAACAGGGGGAAGACGAATTATTTTGTTTCCCCTTTTTGTATACCATAACCCCCGGCGGCGCCGGGGGTTCAAAAACGCATAAGCCATAAAGGAAGTATGTAATATCGGTTATGGATTTCAGTAAAAGGAGAAGGATATGAATAAGACGCCGTTGTACGACAACCATGTAAAGCTGAACGCAAAGATGATAGATTTCGGCGGATGGATGCTGCCCGTGCAGTATGAGAGCATTATAAATGAGCACCATGCCGTGAGGAACGCTGCCGGGCTCTTCGACGTTTCGCACATGGGGGAAGTCACTGTAAAAGGCCCCGGAGCGCGGGAGTTCATACAGAACCTTATAACTAACGATATATCGGGCCTCGAAGACTTTCAAATAATCTATTCGCCGATGTGCTACCCAAGTGGGGGCACGGTGGACGATTTGATAGTTTACAGGTTCGGCAATGAAGACTTTCTTATAGTAGTCAACGCCGCCAACACCGATAAGGACTTTGAGTGGATGCAAAACAATAAGCCCGACGGAGTCAGGCTCGAGAATGTATCCGATAAATACGCGCAGCTGGCGCTTCAGGGTCCCAAAGCGCAGCAGATACTGCAAAAACTCATTCCGCTAGACCTTGCAGGCATCAGGTTTTTCCGCTTCGCGCCGGACGTAAGGGTAGACGGAGTGTCCGCGATAGTGTCGAGGTCCGGGTATACCGGTGAGGACGGATTTGAAATATACGCTCCTTCCGGGTATGCGCCGCGGCTTTGGGAGAGCATACTTGAAGCGGGAAGAGAAGAAGGCCTTGTGCCCGCAGGATTGGGAGCGAGGGACACTCTCAGGTTTGAGGCCGCGCTGCCCCTTTACGGACACGAACTCTCGAAAGATATTTCGCCTCTCGAAGCAGGGCTCGCCCGTTTCGTGAAGCTTGACAAGGAAGCGTTTATCGGTAAAGAGGCGCTCATTGCGCAGTCGCGGGCGCTCCCAAGGCTGAGCGCAGGCTTCGAGATGATCGAGCCGGGGGTCGCGAGAAACGGTTTTGAAGTTAAAGCCGCGGGAAAGACGATTGGATCCGTTACGACGGGCAGCTATTCGCCGACGCTCGAAAAAAACCTCGGCATGGCGCTTGTGGAGAGCGGGTATGCGGCCGAAGGCACTGAGATAGAAATAGTGATAAGAAATAAAAACGTAAAGGCGAAGGTTGTAAAAAAGCCGTTCTATTCTAAAAAATATAAAAAGTAATTTCGGAGGTATCGGGATGAAAGTTGTTGAAGGTTTAAGGTATTCCAAAGAGCACGAATGGGTAAAAGCCGAAGGAAATGTGGCGCATATAGGTATAACGGATTTCGCGCAGCACAGCCTCGGCGAGATAGTGTACGTCGAGCTGCCCGAAAAAGGCGCTGAACTGACCGCGGGCGATGTAATGAGCGCGGTGGATTCAGTGAAGGCCGCTTCCGACGTCTATACACCGGTATCGGGAAAAGTCGTCGAAGTGAACGAAGCGCTCGGCGACGCTCCGGAAAAAATAAACTCCGACCCGTACGGCAGCTGGATAGCGGCTATAGAGCTCTCTGACGAAAGCGAACTGGACACGCTTATGGATGCCGGGAGCTACGAAGAGTTCTGCAAATCGGAGGGATGACATGCCCACCTTTATACCGAATACGAAACAGCAGCAGAGCGAGATGCTGGCGGCTATCGGAGTTCGCAGTATATCTCAACTGTTTGAGGCCGTGCCGGAAAACGTAAGGCTGAAAAGGCCTCTAGGCCTGCCGTGCGCGCTTTCCGAGCTTGAGGTGACAAAGCGCCTCAAAGCGCTGGCAAAGGCGAATGTAAACACAGAAGACTACGCGTGTTTCCTTGGCGCGGGCGCTTACGACCACTTCATACCGGCGGCAGTGGACAGCCTGCTGTCAAGGCAGGAATTCTATACCGCGTATACCCCCTATCAGCCCGAAATAAGCCAGGGCACTCTGCAGGCCATATTCGAATACCAAACGCTTATATGCGAACTCACCGGCATGGACGTATCGAACGCGTCGGTGTACGACGGCGCTTCCGCGCTTGCCGAGGCGGCGCTGATGGCATGCGGCGCAACGAGAAGGAGCGAAGTGCTCGTTGCCAAAAGCGTCGATCCACAGTACCGCGAAGTGCTGAAGACGTATGCCCGTTTCAAAGGCATCGGGGTAAAAGAGTTCGGATATGTAAACGGAGCGGTTGATTTAAACGCAATCGAAAGTATGATATCAGAAAACACAGCCGCGGTGATCGCGCAGACCCCGAACTTCTTCGGCATAGTCGAAGACATAAAAGCGGCAGCGGACGCTGCGCATAATCACGGCGCGCTGCTGGCAATAAGCTGCGACCCCATAGCCCTTGCCGTTATAAAAACGCCGGGCGAAGCGGGCGCGGATATAGCCGTAGGCGAGGGACAAGCATTGGGGAATCCTCTTTCTTTCGGAGGCCCTTACCTCGGTTTCTTCGCGGCTAAGGAAAACCTGCTGCGCAGGATGCCGGGGCGAATCGTGGGCGAGACCGTTGACAGAAACGGCAAGCGCTGCTTCGTATTGACTATTCAGACGAGGGAGCAGCACATAAGGCGCGAAAAAGCGACGTCGAACATATGCTCCAACGAGGCGCTTTGCGCTCTGGCGGCTACTATATATCTCACCGCAATGGGGAAACAGGGATTGCGGGAGGCGGCGGAGCAGTGCCTTTATAAGTCGCACTACGCACAAGGCGCGCTTATCGCAACGAATAGATTTAAGCCGGTTTTCGGCTCTTTGTTCTTCAAAGAATTCGCTGTAAGATACGACGGGGATATAAATAAACTAAACGCGCATCTTCTTTCAAACGGCATCATCGGAGGATATGATCTGGGCCGGGACTATCCGGAGCTTTCGGGATCGTATCTCGTGGCAATCACCGAGAAGAGGACAAAGGCCGAAATAGACGCTTTTGCTGCAAAGGCGGTGGAAGCATGAAGGAAACTCAATTGATTTTTGAAATGAGCCGAAGCGGGAGGACGGGTGTTTCCTTCCCCGAATGCGACGTTCCCGGAAAAAGCATAGAAGAAATGCTGTCCGCGCAGCTGCTGCGCGAATCTTCTTTGGAACTGCCCGAAGTCAGCGAGGTCGATCTGGTGCGGCATTTCACCAAACTTTCTACGGAGAACTTCGGCGTCGATTCGGGATTCTACCCTCTTGGCTCCTGCACTATGAAATATAACCCTAAAGTAAACGAAGCGATGGCCAGGCTTTCCGGTTTTGCAAACGTTCATCCTCTGCAAAGCGAACAGACAGTACAGGGGTGCCTCGAACTTATGTATGAGACAGGCAGGATGCTTTCGGAGATAACGGGCATGGACGCTTTTTCGCTTCAGCCCGCGGCGGGCGCCCACGGCGAGATGACGGGACTCATGATGATAAAGGCTTACCATGAGAACAGGGGCGATGTCAAGCGCAGAAATATAATAGTTCCCGACTCGGCGCACGGCACTAACCCGGCGTCGGCTGCGCTTGCCGGATTCGATATCGTCAACGTAAGGTCGGATGAAAACGGCATGGTGGATTTAGGCGCGCTTGCGGAGCTGCTCTGCGATGAGACTGCCGGGCTGATGCTTACGAACCCGAATACGCTGGGGCTTTTCGACACGAATATCAAACAGATTGCCGACATGGTTCACAAGGCCGGAGGGCTGCTATATTACGACGGAGCGAATATGAACGCCATCATGGGCATATCGAGGCCGGGAGACATGGGTTTTGACGTGGTGCACCTGAACCTTCACAAGACTTTCAGCACGCCGCATGGCGGAGGCGGGCCGGGCTCGGGCCCGGTCGGTGTCAAAAAAGAGCTTGCCGCTTTTCTGCCGAAGCCAGTCATAAACAAAACGGAAAAGGGGTTTGTTCCGGATAACGACCGCCCGCTTTCAATAGGAAAGGTAAGGTCGTTTTACGGGAACTTCGGCGTTATAGTAAAAGCGTACGCGTATATGCTTACCATGGGAGCGGAAGGCCTCAAAGAAGCGTCGGAGGCGGCGGTGCTCAGCGCCAATTATATAAGGGCAAAGCTGCGCGGCCACTACGACCTGCCGTACGATACGGCTTGCATGCACGAGGTAGTGTTTTCCGGGAAAAAGCAGAAAGAATCAGGAGTATCGGCGCTCGATGTTGCGAAGCGGCTTATAGACTACGGGTTCCATCCTCCTACGGTCTATTTCCCGCTCATAGTAAAGGAAGCCATGATGATAGAGCCTACCGAGACTGAGAGCCGCGAAACGCTCGATGAATTTATTAAGGCCATGATAAGCATCGCGCAAGAGGCGGAAGAGAACCCTGAGGCTGTAAAGAACGCTCCGTCCACTACCGCCGTTTCGAGGCCGGACGAAGGAAAAGCGGCAAGGGAGACGGTGCTGAAATATGCGCGATAGCATGGGCATGAAAAAACGCGCTTGCGGTTTTATTACGCATATGCTATAGTCTAGTGGCTCAAAATAGCTGTAAAGGTATTAATCTGTTTTTTGACAACCTCCATACACGGTGAGCTCAAAAACCAATTATGTCCGAAATATTAAAAGGAGGTTGTACAATGGCAGATAAAAAGATCGTCTGCAGGGACTGCAATTCCGAGTTTGTCTTTTCTGACAGGGAACAGGCATTCTATAAGGGAAAAGGCTTCGAGAACGACCCTACAAGATGCCCTGAATGCAGGAAAGCAAGGAAAGAGCAGAGAACCCAGTATATCAATAAAAGGTATTAGACGATTAGAAGAGTGTAAAAACTCTTCTTTTATATATTGAGATTAAGGGGCGGTGATATGACAGTCGAAGAATATTGGAAAAAATATAAAGAGGCGACCGGAGATAAAACGGAAAAATACGGCGCGTATTATTTCTGCAACAACGAGAATGACGCAAAGGAACTGGCGGAGCTTGTAGTGTCGGGGAAAAAGCGTGCCACCGCCTCGTGCGCGTGGGTTTTCGAGTATGAAAGCGAGCCCATACCAAAGGAGGGCGATATCTGTGTTATCACCGACTTTTACGGCGAGCCTAAGTGCGTCGTTAAAACGACCCGGGTCGACGTGGTGCCTTTCAACGAGGTGACCGCAGGGTTCGCGGCTACGGAAGGCGAAGGGGACTTAAGCCTTGAGTTCTGGCGCGAAGCGCACAAGCGGTTCTTCACGATGGAATGCGAAGAAATGGGCAGGGAATTCAGCGAAGAGATGCCCGTAGTATGCGAACAGTTTAAAGTCGTATATTTATGATTTAATCTGCGCAAAGCTCCTTAAACATCTGCGCGAAGCGTTCCGCTTGCTCTTTCGGCGTCGCCCACGACGTTACGAGCCTTATGCACGTATGCCGCGCATCAGTCTTCGACCAGATGTGAAACTGGTATTCTTTTTGAAGCTTATTCACAAGCGCGTCGGGCAGTATCGGGAAAATCTGATTCGAAGGAGAATCGGAGAAGAAGGAGAACCCTTCTTCCGCTATCGCGCTTCGCAGTATGCCGGCCGTTTCGTTGGCATGGCGGGCCAGCTCAAAAAAGAGGTCTCCCCTGAACAGCTCGTAAAACTGTATACCGATTACCCGGCCTTTTGCAATAAGCGCGCCTTTTTGTTTGATGTAATACCTGAAATCTTTTTTAAGAAAATCGCTGCATATCACGAGCGCTTCGCCCAGGAGCGCGCCGTTCTTTGTGCCGCCTATATAGAAAGCGTCGCAAAGCGCCGCGATATCACTAAGAGTCAAACCGCATTCCGGGCAGCAGAGAGCCGAGCCGAGCCTTGCCCCGTCCATATACAGCAGCAGCCCGTTTTGGCGGCAGAAACCGCTTAATTCCTCAAGCTCGTGTCTATTATATACGGTCCCCAGTTCGGTCGTATTCGATATATATACGAGGCGGGGTTTTACCATATGCTCGTCGGAATGGTATTCGATAACGGGCCTTATATCTTCCGGGGTTATCTTGCCCGTCTTTGTTTCAATACCCAATATCTTGTGGCCTGACGATTCTATGGCGCCGGTCTCATGCACTTCGATATGCCCGCTGATCGCGGAGACGACCGCTTCGTGCGGCTTTAAAAAAGAAGATATCGCTATAAGGTTTGTCTGGGTGCCGCCGGGTATAAAATGGATATCAACGTCTTTGCCGCCGATTTTATTCTTTATATTTTCGGCGGCTGTGAGCGAGTATTTGTCGAGCCCGTATCCGTCCGCCTGTTCCATATTGGAAAGAGTCATCGTTTTGATTATATCGGGATGCGCCCCTTCGCCGTAATCGTTTAAAAAACTGTACATATTGCCCTCCCTGCCGTTGATTCCGCATTGACGATATATAATACCATATTGAAGCCAATTTGAAACCAAAACATCACTGATAATCAACATTTTATCTGTTATCATATAAAACGATTACAAATGCGACCATATATTATCATATTTGCAAAATAATTTTTGAATAATTTTATAAAAGAAAAAAAGTATATATATACGATTTATTTAAGTTTTTAATATTAAAAAAGCCTGAATATACAGAATACGCTGCATGTTTATAATAATGTGGTATAACAATGAAATAATCCCATAACTTTTTTGAAATAATCTTATTTATTTTTTATAAGTTATTGTATATAATATTAAAAATATCAGGTACAGCAAATGTTATGGGGTGGAATATGCAAGGATATATTTACACAAAAGGTTCAGAAACTATTGTTAAACAATATACATCCAAACGGAGGGAGGTCGCCATTAATCAATGAATACAAAAATGCTGAAATATATAGCCAAAAGATTGGTGCTCTCTCTCTTTGCCATTTTTTTGATTATTACAATCACCTTTTTTATCATGCATGCGGTGCCCGGAAGCCCATTCGCAAAGCCAAAGGCGCTTACGCCGGCGGTCATTGAGGAGCTTACCAAAAAATTCGGGTTGGACAAGCCCTTATTCGAGCAATATCTGGTCTATTTGGGCAATTCGGCAAAGCTTGACTTCGGCGAGTCCATTAAATATCAGGGCAGGAATGCAATGGATTTGATTTTAAACGGATTCAAGACCAGCATACAGCTTGGCCTTATGGCGGCCGGGCTGGCGCTGGCGTTGGGGGTTTTCCTGGGTTCTATTTCGGCGCTCAAACGGGACTCAAAGCTAGATAAGGCCATTCTTGTATTTTCGACGGCGTCGATCTCACTGCCGTCATTCATAATAGGCGTTATACTGCTCTGGATATTCGGCGTGTGGTGGCAGATATTGCCGACCAGAGGAGACGCGGCGGGCGGATTCGTAATGCCCGTTATTTCACTGATGCTCTATCCGATGGCATATATAATACGATTGATGCGATCGTCGATGCTGGACGTATTGAGCCAGGATTATATCCGCACTGCGAATGCGAAGGGGGTTTCCAAATCGCTCGTTATTTTCAAGCATGCGATGAAAAATGCCCTCACTCCGATAGTCACCTATACGGGTCCTATGCTCGCGTATATAATAACCGGCAGTATCGTGGTAGAGAAGATATTCTCGGTGGCCGGGCTCGGCAAGTATTTCGTTAACAGCATAATGAACAGCGACTATACGATGATAATGGGCACGACCGTATTCCTGGCAATGCTGATGATAGGTTTAAACTTTATTTGCGATATCATTTATAAGATTCTCGATAAGAGAATCGATTTCTCATAAGCGGGGGTTAATTCATGGCAAAC
>CAZJOS010000075.1:9586-10713 GCA_964547655.1 uncultured Christensenellaceae bacterium | reverse complement strand
ACAGATCCGTCTTCGTTTTTATAGGGAATAGGAAGAAAAATATAATCCGGCTTTAAATCCGCCTTATTTAATATGCCCATTTTTTCAAATCCTGCCATCCAAACTTGGTAGCCTTTATCTTCGAGCAGCTTCGCAAGCATTACCTGCCGCATGTCTCCCCCGGCTATCAATATGCTGTACATATATTATTGCCCCCCAAAATCCATGTTCACGTTATAATATGCGCTTTTTGAGTTATGGGTGAATTGAAGAACTCAGAGAAAATCAAGCTTCTATAAAAAAAACAGAGGCGGTATAAGCCTCTGCAAACTCTTCATTTAATCGTTTTAAATAATCATTTTACCAGATATACTTTGTATAAACCTGCTCTGCGAGCGTCATCAATTTTTTCAGATCGCCATTTCCCATGTGATCCCAGAACTCAAGATCTTCATTTGTCAATTCCGATATATTTGACGCGTTTTGAATTTTTTGACTGATCGCATATTTGCCCTGCCAATCGCCGGTAAGGTAGAAATCGCCGCCGTAATCTACTTCTGCATCGGGCTGTACTTTAGTCAGGAAGAGCAAGTACTGATCTCCCTGCTTCATAGGCAATGTCCCTCCCCTGCTGTCAATATAAATTTTATTATCGTTTGGGTTCAATGAAGCCCTGTAATTTTCCAATACAACGATCTCGTTTTCTTCTTTAAAATCATTATCGGATTTTATTACCTCGTCTATCCTGACGGTAGTTAAAGTAACGCAGACCTCTTCAGGTTTTACAGCCCCAATAGGCATATCCTTAATCAACTCGGGGTCTGGGCTTTTTGAGCTGAGGACTGTTGCCTTTATAATGACATCAGAGTCTGTTTCAAGTTGTTCAACATTTTTTTTAATAAAACCGGGGCCGTATTTCGGGGAACCCGCGCCTAGAATATATTCTGTTTTGTCATTGATTTGGATCGCTCCGTTTTCTTCCATTTCACTTGGCTTTTGCGTAGTTTCGGTTTGGTTTTGAGCTATACCATCAATATTATTAGCACAACCAAAGAGGCTGATCACTATTACTACAATTAAAACACCTATAACTAATTTTTTCATTTTTTTCCTCCTGTATATAACTTTATTAATTAATATTTTGCATC
>CAZJOS010000075.1:0-9486 GCA_964547655.1 uncultured Christensenellaceae bacterium | reverse complement strand
CATTTTTGAATTTGATCAAGTACGTTATATTTATACCAACCACTTGTTATAACACACCCAGACGATACATCAATGTAATAATCTGTTGGCGGGCTTTGCGATAGATCCATCGGCATATCTTCCCAATTGATTTCATCTGATTTCCAAAATGCGTCTGTTACCCAATCATCTCGTACAGCATATAATTCAGGGTCAGTGGCTTCACTGCCAGACGAATGTAATTTAAAACATAAAAGCGCACTTGTTATCCCTTCACATTCATATCCGGAAGGTAGCTTAAACCGAATATACGTTCTCCTGATTCCATATGGATCGTCTTTTCCTGTTCTTAATCTAGTATTTGTATAATAGGGTGTTGTTGGGTACTCGCTACACACATATGTATCCGAAGTATAACTCGAACCAGAAGTGATAAATGTTGGATCTATAACAACAGGATAAAACGTATCAGGTGAATCCAGAAAAGTCTTATCAACTGTCATTATTAAATTATAACCTGAATCACTTTTAACGATATTATATTTTATATTTTCAGAATATTTCCCATTGGCGTCTTCCATATATATTCGACAAATATTACAATAATCCGCCTAATTATTTAAAGTTTTTTATATATTAAATATTATTTCTAAAAGGTTAATAGAAAAAAGCAAACAGTGTATAAGTTACTTATGAAATATAAAAGAGGCGTTAAGCCTCTTTTAACTCATATCCTTCCTTTTGCGACTTCCCGTGCTGGCGGGCGAAATTCTCTTTGTTCTTGCTAAGATACCTCTCGTGAAGCTCGTCGGCGTCCATGCCGGACTTGAGGCACATGCTTACGAAGAAGTGAAGTATGTCCACAAGCTCCTCTTTTACCTTGTCTTTATCCACCGGCTTTGCGTTCTTCCACCACTTGAAGTTGACCTCGTCTATAAGCTCCGCTAGCTCGGAAAGCATGGCCAGAGTTTCCTTCTGTATCCATTCCTCCATCGGTATCCCCCCAAGGCCCCGCTTCTCAGCCAATTCGGTATCAAACATGTTCTGATACCTGAATATGTTTTCAAGTTTGTCCATTAAACCCCTCCAGATTTTTTTCTATCTCGCTTCTCTTTTCTATGTTGCCGGCAAACACGGCCGACATCTTCGAGTAGTCGAATATCTTATCTATCAAGGCGTTCACGCCCTCAATGGTCACGGCTTCTATCTTCGCTATGGTCTCTTCCTCGTCGTATACTTCGTCGAGCAGCAGCAGCGACTTCCCAAGAGCGCTCATCTTCGCGTTAGTGCCTTCCATCGAAAGCACGTAATTGCCGCGCAGCTGGTCTTTGCCCTGCCTGAAATCTTCTTCCCCGATCTTCTCTTTTTTGAGCCTGTCCATTTCATCCTTCATAAGCATCACAACGTTATCCGCGTTTACGGCGGTAGTGCCCGCGTAAAGCGAGAACATCCCGGCGAAGCTGTAAGTCGAAGGGTAAGAGTATACCGAATAAGCGAGGCCTTTTTCCTCGCGTATAGTCTGGAACAGCCGCGAACTCATTCCGCCTCCCAGGGTATTGTTGAGCACCGCGAGCGAAAACCTCTCGTCGTCCGCAAAAGTGCAGCCCGGCAGCCCGAGGCACAGATGCGTCTGCTCGGCGTCTTTCTCGATGAACAGGGAGCGCACTTTCGGAACGAAAGGAGCGTCGCATTCGCTCCTTTCCTTTCTTTCCCCGCGCATATACCCGCCGAGTTGGCTCTCTACCGTATCTATCATCTGCTTCTCGTCGTAGCTCCCCGCCACAGATACTACGATGTTAGCGGGATAGTAATGCCTGTGTATGTAACCTTCAAGGTCGTCTCTTGTAAACTTCTGTATATTCTCGGCAGGCCCGAGTATAGGCTTTGAAAGAGTGCTGCCTGTAAAGAAAAGCTCCGATATCTTCTCGTGCGCAAGCTCCTCGACGTTGTCGTTTACCATCGCTATCTCTTCTATTACGACGCTCTTTTCCTTCTCCAGTTCCTGCGGGTCGAGCGTCGAGTTCTGGAACAGGTCGGCAAGTACGTCTATGGCTACGTCCAGCTTGTCCGGCGTGACCCGCGCGTGGTAGCACGTGCATTCCTTTGAAGTAAAAGCGTTTATCTGCCCGCCTATCTTGTCCATATCCACGGCAATCTGCTTCGCCGTCCTTTTTTCGGTACCTTTGAAAAGCATGTGTTCAATAAAATGCGATATGCCGTTTTCCTCAGGCGTTTCGCATGTTGAGCCTGTCTTCACCCATATCCCGACGGCAACCGAATTATAGCTCGGCAGCTGCTCGGCTATAAGCCTTATGCCGTTATCCAGCGTTTTTATCATCCGCAACACTCCCCTTAAAGCATTTCATCCATCTTTAGGATAGTATAACCTTTATTCAATACAATTTGTACTGTTTTTTCAAAATCGCCCATTTGGTTATCCGCGCTGATATATATGAACATATCCCCCCTGAGGTTGTCGCCCAGCGCCCTCTGCCAGCCGCCCGCCTCTTTAAGCTTGTCTACGTCTATCGACGGGCTTACCTGCAGCACTTTGTTTCCGCTTTTGTAGTTCATAACGGGTATCGTGAAGCCTCCTCCTATATAGAGCACCAGCCGCTGTTCGTTATTTTCTTTACAGGGGTAAAACCCAACCTCGCTGCCCCTCTCGTTCACCAGCTGCAACAGATCGTTTTTTTCGCCTCCGTATTGTTCGGGGAAAAAGAACGTCGCGGTGACTCCGTATCTGTCGAGAATGTCGAGGTACGACTCCACATCGCTGCCTTCGCTCACCGATATCTGCAAAGCCACGTTGTCTCCGCCGGTATTGCCCTTCATCAACGGCCCGCGTGAAAACGGCGCCGGGTATATGGGCATAAATACCGAGAAATAGACGAATGCGATTATCAGCGCCAATCCTGTGTTAGTTACCAGTATCTTTTTTATACTGCTTTTTCTTTTTATCATAATATCATCACCCGCATATATGTATATTCACAAAGCCGCCGTTTAATGAATACCGCCGCTCCATTAAAGCCGTATGTTTTCCGCATATAAAAAAGACCTGAAACTTTCCCGCAGTAAGTATTATATGATTGCCGCTGAAGGTAAGTGAAAATAAACGCCGGATGAAACGGCCGGCATCAGAAATCTTATATCAGTATTCGCTCATATTGATTATCTTAGTTAAGCTCGATGCTTACGGATATGTAATATAAAAATCTTACTGATCTGTTTCGGCGTGTGCCTCGCCCTCTTTATAGTAACTCGCAGCGTCGGCCTGTTTTACGGTCACCGTAGAAAGCTCGATATACTGCGGCATAACATACGAGTCTGATTTTATAACGTTGTCCGCGTTCGATACGGCCTCTTTGGCAAGTGCTTTGGGACCGAAGAAAATAGCCGCATACACTTTACCCTCGATCACGGCATTTATTATATCCATATCCCCGCTGAAAACCACAAGTTTTATGTCCTTCCCCGACTCTTCTATGGCGCGAATAGCGCCTTTGGCGAGCGCGGAGCTTTTTGCGAATATAAAGCTTATATCCTTTGCCGCTATCTCCGCCTTCACTGTGCCGTAGGCGAGTTCCTCGTCGCTGCCGCAATACTGTTCCGATACTATTGAGATACCGCTCTGCCCTTCGATCTTGTTTTTAAAGCCGTCCGTCATCAGCTGCATTATCAGGCTGTCGTATTCCGTATTCAGCATCATGCAGCCCCCGCCCGAACCGGAAAGAAGCTCGGCGGCGCATTGGCCCGCATTTTCGCCAATTGTTTTGAAGTTCGGTGATATAAGCGAATTTACGTGCCCGTTGATAGGGTCTATAAGGTTTATCACCCGGACGCCATTGGTCTCGCATTCGGCCAGCACCGTTTCGAGAGCGCCCACATCGACAGGGTCGATCACTATTACAAAAGCTTTGGCCTTGATCATGCCCTGTATATCATTCTTCTGCTGCTCTGCCGTTGCCGACATTGAAACTTGCGCGGCATAATTAAGCGAATCGCACTCGCTCTGAAGGTCGACTGCAAGCTGCCTGCTTAAGGCGGTTTCACCAGCGAGGCTAAAACCTATGTCTATTTTCGGTATTTCGGTTCCCGCTGCCGAGCCGGTCGGGCCGGGCGTCGTATCGGCCGGGCCCTGCGTCGCAACATCTCCGCACGCGGCTAGCGCCAGCGCTATTATAAATATCATAGCCGATATAAAAAGCCTTTTCATAATCCCTCCTGTATTGTAAATGTTATTATAGCATGCCTGTACGGTAAAAAAAAGCGTAGTTTTCAGTGAATCGTTTTCAGCGAATCGATTGCGCCTTTTGGTTGCATACAGCAATAAACAATTATATAATAACAAATATTACTAATATTGTGAAGGTAAAACAATCATACCGCTATATTACCCAGCGTTTCCCCTATGCCCGCGTTGATAACCATATCCGCTTTGCCGTCGTATGGAGTAACTGATTTATTTATAAGGATTAATTTCCCTCCGCTAAAATATTCTATAAGCCCTGCCGCCGGGTAAACTGCGAGAGACGTGCCTCCTATTATCAGAACATCGGCATTATAAATATATTCCGCTGCAGAAAGCAAAACCGACTGGTCAAGCCCTTCCTCGTAAAGCACTACATCGGGCCTTATTGTCCCGCCGCAGCCGCATACAGGCACCCCCGCGCCCTGCTGCATAAAACCGACATCGTATTGCTTCCCGCAGCTCATACAATAGTTGCGATATACGGAGCCGTGCAGTTCCAATACGTTTTTACTGCCCGCTTTCTGGTGGAGCCCGTCTATGTTCTGGGTAATTACTGCTTTAAGCTTTCCTGCCTGCTCCATTTCGGCAAGCTTGATATGCGCTTTTCCGGGCATTGCTTCGAGATATAATATCTTCTCGCGGTAGAATTCATAAAACTCGGCGGTATGTCCTAAAAAGAAGCTGCGGCTCAGCATCGTCTCGGGCGGGTATTTATATTTCTGGTTATACAGGCCGTCCGCGCTGCGAAAATCAGGTATGCCGCTTTCCGTGGAAACTCCCGCTCCACCGAAAAAAACTATATTGTCGGTATCATCTATTATTTTTTGAAGGTTTTCAGTATTCATATCTTCCTCCGATGATATTGTAACACCCCCCGGCTAAAATGTAACCGTCTGCCATAAACAAAAGGCCGGAAAACCGGCCTATAAGTCATATTATCTTTTATATTTTATTATTGCTGCTCCTTGCCCATGAACACTACGGCAAGCGCCCCGGGGCCTGCGTGGCACCCTATTACCGGGCCTATGTCCTGGATAACGGTGTCTTTGAACGTTACGTTTTCTTTGATCAATTCCGCAAGTGTCCGGGCGTCTTCCGGATCGTTTGCGTGGAGTACATACAGCGTCTGCTGCTCAGGGCCCTCCGCGTTTTCCTGAATGACGCCGAGGAGGAACCTGAATACCTTCTTGGTTCCCTTGATCTTTTCGACGGCGATAACTTTCCCCTCTTTGTTGACTATCAGTATGGGTTTTACGTCGAGTATCGTCCCCAGAGCAGCGGCCGTGCTTGAAAGCCTTCCGCCCCTTTTCAGGAAGTTAAGGTCGTCTACAGAAAACCACTCGTGCGCCCTGTTCCTGTTTTTAAGTACCCATTCCTTTATCTCGTCCAGTGATTTTCCCTCGTCTTTAAGCTTTTGGGCCTGCATGACGAGTATCCCGGCGCCCATGGAGATGCGAAGAGTATCGACCACTTCTATCCTTGCATCGGGGAACTCTTCAGCGACCGTGCCTTTTGCCAGCAGCGCGAGGTCATGATGGCCGGAAAGCTGGGAAGAAAACGAAAGGTACAGTACATCCTTTCCCTTTTTTACGATATCACGGAAAAAATCCGCGATATCAGCGGGCGGGCGGGTCGAAGTTATTGCCTCGTCGCCATTTTTCAGCCCCTCGTAAAATTTCACAAAGTCGGTTTTCCTTCCAAGATCGAAAAGCTTCTCTTCCCCGTTAACGGTATATGGCATCAAAAATACCGGCATATTATACTTGTCGGCAAACGTATAGGGTATTTCTGTGTCCGAATCTGTCGCAATAACAAAATCGCGCATGGTATACCTCCAATAATAAAATATATATAATGCCCATTAAGCTTAATGGTTATATACTATCATCCGGCCGCCCTTTTTACAAGACGTATGAAATACTCGGTGCCTTCGCACAATGAATCTACTGCGATCCTTTCGCCCGCGGCGTGTATCTTCGTAAAATCTTTGGCGACAGACCGGAACGGCTGGAACAGGTATATGCCGTCGGAAATCTTGCCGAACCATCTGGAATCCGTCGTAGCTACCATCAAATACGGCGTTATGAGATGATCGCCGAACATCTCCTTTGCCAGCTTTTCTATCATTTTGTAAGCTTCGCTCTCAATGCTCGATACCCTCGATGGGTGAGGATGTACTGCCACTTCCACTTTGATTCCGCTCCCCACGGTTTTTTTGATATGCTTTAGCAGCTTTTCCATGTCGTCTTCCGGCGATATGCGAAAATTGACGCTCGCTTCCGCTTTTTCCGCCAGTATATTGGGAGCGGCCGAGCCAAAAAGCATAGTAGGCGCCGTCGTGGTGCGCACCATGGCCGCGCCCGAGGGCCTGAGTGTTAAGGCTTTTAAAAGGAGAGGCTTCGTAAGCGGCAGGTTTGAGGCGACAACGTTGAGTGGAAACTTCATATAGCCCCCTACCCGGCCCAGCATAGCCTTGAGCGCGCCGTTGAACTTAGGCTTCATCTGGTGCCTCTCGAGAGCGACTATGGCTTTAGAAAGCGCCCCTACGGCGGTCTGCCTGGGCGGCCTCGATGCGTGCCCTCCCGGCGATTCGGCCGTTAGCCTTATATCGGCGTAGCCTTTCTCGCATATCCCTATCGCGGCGATCATCGCCTTAATGCCCATCTCTTTTCCGTCAAAGAACATTCCGCCTTCATCGAGTACGAACTCGAAACGCACGCCTCTTTCTTCAAGCGTATCCGCTATTCTCTGCGCGCCGAGCGAGCCCATGCTCTCCTCGTCAAATCCGAATGCGATATATATGTCCCTCGTTGGTTTGAACCCTTCTCCAAGCAGGTATTCAGCGCTCTCCATTATCGCGGTAAGCTGGCCTTTCATGTCTATAGCGCCGCGGCCCCAGACGTAACCCTTTGCTATCTCTCCCGAGAACGCGGGGTATTCCCATTTATCCGCAGTCCTCTCATCGGCAGGCACTACGTCCATATGCGCCATCATCAGAAAGGGCTTTTTATCGGAGCCTGTCCCGTTCCATTTATACAAAAGCCCGTATTCGTTCACGACCTCTTTTTCAAGGGTCTTGTGGATAAGCGGATACGTCTTTTCAAGATATCTGTGGAATCCGAGAAACGCCTCCCTGTCGAGTTCCTCCATGTGATAGGATGTGACGGTCTTTATCTTTATCATCTCCGAAAGATGCCGGGCTATCTTGTCCTTATCGAGCGGCAAACGTTTAAGGCTTTCAGCGTAAAGCTTTTTAGGCCTTTTGTAAAGTGTATTTACCGCCATTACTGCGGCGAGAAGCAGGATTATCGCGATCGCTGTATAGAGAAAAATCATAATATCACCTCTAGAGGTCATGTTTCGATGTTTCAACTTTGTATGTGCGGAATGCTTGCTTTATTATATATCAGTAAATGCAGTGATGCAATAATACACAAATAGCGGAACCTACGTAGCATTCCTGCCTGTTTTCAGCTGCTTTTGGTTCTGGATTGCTTCGTCGTCCAGCACATAAACGGGAATGATATTCCTCAAGAATAACATAGCTATTTGTTTCTCCGTTAATGTGCCGGACTCCTCGCAATGACGGCGGTTTTATCGCCTTGGTTATCGCAAGCGAAGCGTCACTGCGAGCCTGCATAGTATTCCGGAACGTATAGCTGCTATCCTTCGGGCTGCTTCTTCGCCATGTTTTCCGACACCCGTCAAAGACGGCGGTTAAACTGCCGGCAGACTATAATAAGCGAAACGTAAATGCAGCCTTATATAGTAAAAATCATTTTGGCTTTACATCGAGCAGGTATGTATAGGGGTTTACCAGTATGCCGTCGGGGTCTATGATGGTAAGGTGTAGGTGGTTGCATGCGCTGTTTCCCGTGCTGCCCACGTGGCCTATTAGCTGCCCGGCGCTGACGCTCTCTCCCTCTTTAAGGAAATCTGTCAGACTTACCATGTGGTTATAATGGAACATATAGCCATAGCCGTCAACGATGACCACGGTGTTTCCTCCTTTTTTCGAAGACCCGATATAGAATACCGTGCCGTCGGTGCAGGAATATATCTCTGTTCCTTCCGGCGCTTTTATGTCGGTGCCTGTGTGTTTGCGGTTTCCGCCGTCCCGCGCGTAATACCATGTCTTTCTCAGCACCCTATACTTCTGCAGAGGCCACGTAATTCCGGAGGCCAGATTGCCTTTCGCGGGCGGAAGCACGTATTTCTTTTCTTTTATATTCTCATCGAATACGGTGTTCATATAAACATAGAGTGATTCCGCCGCAACGAAGTTTTTCGCACTGTCTCCGACTTCGTAAGCAATGGCGTCCCTGTAGTAAGCAGGGCCTATATTTACCGTCGCAAGCATCCCGTTCTCTCCGCTTTCTACTCCGACTTCCACCGACAGGCTCGATCTTATGCAATCGCTGCTCATCGAGGTATTCTCCGCATACAGTATCAGTATGTAAAGATACTGCCAGCTAGGAGCGGCAGGATGGATAGTGAATCTTATTCCCCGACCGGAATACATACTGACGGTTTTTTCTACGGCGTTTGATATCGCGCCGCTCACATGCTTCTCAATGTCGAGTATCCATTGACTTTTTTTATTATTGGAGAGATTGATGGCATACCACTCTTCGCCTTTATCCAGCGGCAGCATCGATTCCACATCTAGACTGATGTTCCTCCTGAAGGTCTGTTCCAGTTCTTCTTCCATCTCCGCGTTTATGAGCGCGGTTGATTTTGGCGCTGCCGTTGGCGGAGCGGCAGACACAGACGGCTTCGGAGTCTCATACGTTGTCGGGATCGAACTGTACACAGAATTGCTCACGGGTTCATCCGCTGCACAGGCAGCAAGCAGGCAGGCGAAGATTACGGACATTATAACCCCAATAATTTCTCCGGCCTTTTGATATCCCTGTAATGATCGTACGGAAGGTATCTTCATCATAATTTCCTTCTTGTGTTTAATGTATATACTATACCATAACCGCCGCAAAAATGGATTAATAAAATCATGATAATGATTTATTGTCATAAAATAACCCTTATCAGAATCTTAACATTTAAACGCAAGAAGCGCCAGGCCCTTCGGCCTGCGCTCCTTGAATAAAATTTATATTAAGCCCTGAAAAGCTTCCGGCTTTTCAGATATCCCGGCTTATTGCCCCAAAAAGCCTTTGGCTTTTTTGGGGCCCCGATCAATACATCCCGGGCATTCCGCCGCCGCCTCCCGGCATGGGCGGAGGGGTCTCTTC
>CAZJOS010000074.1:0-10741 GCA_964547655.1 uncultured Christensenellaceae bacterium | reverse complement strand
TCGAGCTTCGACGCCTTGTACGCGGGTATAAGCCCGAATATTATACCGACGCTCGCCGAAAAGAGAACGCTTAAAAACGCGGCCGAGCCCGATACCTGCGATTTTATGCCTATGATGTTCCCTGATATCTTCGTCAGGAACATTCCGGCGCCAACTCCGAGCACGCCTCCCAGTATAGAGTAAAACAGCGCTTCGGCAAGGAACTGCCCGAGTACATGGTGCTCGCCCGCCCCCAGCGCTTTTCTTATGCCTATCTCTCGGGTGCGCTCTTTAACCGTAACGAGCATTATGTTCATGATGCCTATGCCCCCTACGAGCAAAGCCACGGCCGCAACCGCGCCGACTACTATCTTGAATATGTCGAGTATGTTCTGCGCGTTAGCTATCTCGTGTGAAAGGTTGATTATCTTAAGAGAGCCTTCTCCGTATTTTTTCAGAAGCAGCGTAATGCTCGTGTCTATAACGTCGTCTAAAGTATCGGCGCTCGAAGCGGTGACTGATATTTCGTCGAAATATTTCGTCGCGAACATGCTTTTAAACGTAGTCATAGGTATGTAGCATTTACCGGAAAAGAAGGAAGCGTATATAGACTGGTCCTCCTCCTCTACGCCTACAACGGTAAACTTCTGTCCGTTTATGCTAACCTTTTTGCCTTCGGCGGCGCCTGCGCCGAATAGCGTGTCTTTCGCTTCCTCGCTTAATACTACTACCCTTCTGCTGTAATTTATATCGTTTTCTATGAGCCCTCTTCCTTCGAGATACGACATCTGCTCAATATCAAACAAGGCTTCGCTCGTACCCACCACGTCGGATACGATCTTCTTGTTTTGGTATGAAAGGTAAGCTTTTTCGTATGCGGAAGGCGCTACATCTTCGATTCCGTTTATGCTTTTTAAAAGGTTAACGTCAGCAAGGTCCAGCATACCGTTAGGCCCCTGCATATTGCTGGGGAAAAGCCACACCCTGTTTATCCCGAACTTTAACAGCTCGTTGTTTATCATGATTTGCCCGCCGTCGCTCACGGAGATAACGGTTATCATCGATGCGACGCCTATCATTATACCTATAATGGTAAGCACCGTCCGCATCCTGTTTTTACCGAGCTGATGCGCGGCCATCCCTACGTAATCGTTAAGCCTCATTTGTACTCTCCACTACCTGTCCGTCTTTTAAAACAATAAGCTCTTTGGCGTGAGCGGCGACTTCTTTTTCATGGGTTATGAGTATTATTGTCGTGCCCTTTTCGTTAAGGCATTTGAGCATCTCGACTATGTCGTCGCCAGTCTTGCTGTCGAGATTGCCGGTGGGTTCGTCGGCGAGAATAAGGCCTGGCGAATTTACCAGCGCCCTTGCTATAGCCACCCTTTGGCGCTGGCCGCCCGACAATTCGGAGGGCAGATGCGATGCCCTGTTCGCAAGCCCCGTCATCTCCAGAAGCTCCGCTGATTTCCATCTTCTTTCTTTGGGGGAAACTCCGGAATATATCATTGGAAGCTCGATATTCTGCTTTGCGGTAAGCATGGGGAGCAGATAGAACGACTGAAACACAAATCCTATGCATTTGTTGCGCAAATGCACCTTTCCCTCAACCGAGAGACGCTTTACGTCCGTGTTATTGAAAAAATAATCGCCTTTAGTCTGGGTGTCGAGGCATCCGAGTATGTTCATGAGAGTCGTCTTGCCGCTGCCCGACGCTCCCATTACCGCAAGAAACCCTCCCCTTTTAACTTTCAGGGTCACGTTGCTGACGGCGTGTACGCAGGTCTCGCCGCGTCCGTAAGTCTTGCAAAGATTCTTAACCTCTATCATATGTCACCTTCTCGCCTTCTTTAACGTTTCTGGGCGTCAGGATAACTTTTTCACCGGGGCCGAGGCCGCTTAATATCTCTATATAAAACGTATCCTTAAATCCTGTCTCTATTGTCCTTTTCTCGAGTATATCGTCTTTTCCGACTACGTATACGTACCCGCCGGGGGCAAGGCACTCTACCGGGACAGCGAGAACGTTATCCTTTGAATCCAGCGCTATTTCAAGGTCTACATCAGCGCCGGGTATCTTGATGAAATCGCCGGCGGGCGTGATCTGTATCTTTGTCATCGCGCCGTAACTTGCCTGTTCGCCGAGTTCGGCGGCGGCTTTGCCTATGCCCGTTACCTTTCCCTCGTAGACTTCGTCTTCCGCTATTATTATCACATCCATGCCTTTTGAAATGCTGGAAAGGTCTTTCTCGTATACGTAACCTTCAATAAGAATATTATCGGTATCGGCGATCACCATGGCCGGGATCCCGGGAGCCAGTACTTCCCCTTTATTTATGTTTACCGCGATCACGGTGCCTTTCATAAGGCTCTTGTAAGACATACTTTCAAGCTGGTCCCGAAGTTTTTGTACGGCAAGCTCCGCGAGGGCCAAATTGTCGTCCGTTATCTGTTCATAGGAACTTATGTCTTCAAGGCTCATGCCGCTAAGGTTAGACGCCATTGCCGCGGCTTTTTCACTGAGAATTCCCGAAAACGCGTTGTTGAGCGATTCGTAATCGTACCCGGTCGTCTGCGACAATGCAAGCGCTATCTTTATCTTTTCTTCCGCAAGGCTGCGCGCCGTCCCTTGCGACATCACTGTCTGCGCGTCCGTTCCTTTCAGAATGTTATAATTAAGCTCGGCTTCCTCGAGCATGTTTTCGACCTGCGTAGTATCGAGGCCGAACAAAATATCTCCCTCGCTTACCTTGCTGCCTTCCGAAACGTATATATCGTCTATGGTTCCGCCCGTTTCGCTCATTACACTGTACATTTGTGCTGGCACCACCTTACCTGAAAATTCAAGAGAGTTGCCGAGGTCCATATATTTTGTCTCGTACAGGTTTACCTTTGAAGCGGTGTCGTCGTCGTTAAAGTATAAAAGCCAGCCTGCGGCTATAAGAGCTACAACGCTTATTAATAGAATCATTTTTTTCATGCAGATACCCCCTTAAAAAATGCTTGCTTCCGATTTTAGTTTGGCAAAAAAATAATGGCGTTATTCTAAAATAGAGTTGCATTTTTATTCATTTTTATGTATAATTATAAATATTTTATTATGGGGGGGTTTTTATGGTCAATGTGACTGTAGTCGGAGCAACCGGATACGCGGGCGCGGAGCTTATGCGCATACTATCCGGCCACGGCAATGTAAATATCAAACACGCTGTATCCAGAAGCTATGCGGGGCAGCTGATGAGCAGCATCTATCCCAGCTTTTCAGGAAGAGATTACGAGCTGGAAGGGATGAATATAGATACGATATGCCGGGATAGCGATATCGTATTCACTGCGCTTCCTCACGGGACTTCCGGCGAGGTAGTATCTGCGCTGTTTGAGAAAGGCGCCAGAGTCATAGATCTCTCGGGCGAATTCAGATATAAAGACGCCTCCCTTTATGAAAAATGGTACGGCATCCCCCACGGCGCCAAAGAGCTGCTGAAGCAAAGCGTATACGGACTTTCCGAAGTTTACAAAGAGGATATAAGGAACGCTTCTATTATCGGCAACCCCGGATGCTTTACGACATGCTCGATACTCGCGCTGTACCCGCTTTTGAAGAGCGGCGTCATAGAGGCCGGCGGCATAATAATCGACGCAAAAACCGGCGTGAGCGGCGCGGGCCGGAGCGAAAAAGTCGCATATAACTTCTGCGAGGTAGATGAAAGCGCAAAAGCGTACTCAGTATGCACTCACAGGCACACCTCCGAGATAGAGCAGGAGTTATCGCTTGCCGCGGGAGAGACCGTCGTACTCACCTTTGCGCCGCATCTGCTCCCGATAAAGCGCGGCATAATATCGACGATATACGCCGTACCCAAAAAGGGAACGGATGAGGCGGCCGTAAAGGCGGCATATGAAATGTATAAATATGAGCCGTTCATAAAAATGACGGACGCGCTCCCCGAAATAAAGCACGTGACGGGCAGCAATATTTGCGCCATCGGGCACTTGATGGATGAAAGGACGAACAAGCTCGTAGTCCTTGCTTGCCTCGACAACCTCATTAAGGGAGCGGCCGGCCAGGCCGTGCAGAACATGAACATAATGTGCGGCCTTGACGAGCGCGAAGGCTTAAGCGAAACAGGATGGTATCTCTGATGGACAAATATATCGAAAAGGCGAACATACTTATAGAGGCGCTGCCCTACATAAGGCGGCTTTCGGGGAAAACTGTGGTCATAAAATACGGCGGCGCGGCGATGCTGTCGGAAGACCTGTCGGAGAAGATAATGCAGGATATTACGCTGCTTAAATATGTGGGCGTAAACCCTATAGTAGTACACGGCGGCGGCAACGACATCAACAATATGCTTGAAAAGTTCGAGATAAAGCCCAAATTCCGCAACGGCCTGCGGGTAACCGACAATGCTACGCTCGACGTTGTCCAGATGGTGCTTACAGGCAAGATCAACAAGGATATAGTCTCTAAGCTCGGCGTTGCGGGAGCGAAGGCTATAGGCTTATGCGGCAAGGACGCTTCGCTTATAGAGGCGGAGAAGCTCGTCTCCGCCGACGGCTACGACCTGGGGCTCGTTGGGAAAATAACAAAGATCAATACTAAGCTTTTAGATCTGCTTGCCAAAGACGAGTATATCCCGGTCATAGCTCCCATAGGCGTCGGCAAAGACGGCGAGAGCTACAACATAAACGCCGATACCGTCGCGGGCGAGATAGCCGCGGCGCTTTGTGCGGAAAAGCTCATGTTTCTTACCGACACCGACGGCATATGTAAAGACCCGGCCGACCTGTCTACCCTCATATTCGAGATATCCGTAAAAGAGATAAAGGAAATGATAAAAAGCGGCGCCATTTCAGGCGGAATGCTGCCAAAAGTTGACGGCTGCATAAAGGCCATACAAAACGGCGTCAAGCGCACGCACATATTGAACGGAACGATACCGCATCCTATATTGCTGGAGATATTTACGGATACCGGCATCGGAACCATGGTAAGGGAGTAATATCATGAATCTTGAAGAGGTCGTTAAAGCTGAAGGCCAATATTTCAGCCCTGTCTTTAAGCGCCAGCATGTCTGCTTTACGCGCGGCGAAGGTGTCTATCTATACGACACGGAGGGCAAACAGTACATTGATTTTCTTTCGGGCATAGCAGTCTGCTGCCTCGGTTATTCCGACAAAGGTTATAAGCGGGCGCTGATGGAGTCGGTAGAGAACCTCATCCACACCTCAAATATATTCTATATAGAGCCGCAGGCAAAATTGGCTAAAATTCTGTGCGAAACCACGGGCTATGACAACGTGTTCTTCACCAACAGCGGCGCCGAGGCGATAGAGGGAGCGATGAAGCTTGCCCGCAAATACCACTATGCCCAAGGGGCCCCACGCACGGAATTCATAACCATGAAGCAAAGCTTTCACGGAAGGACGCTCGCCACACTGGCGGCCACAGGGCAGCCGAAGTTTCACGAGGCGTATAAGCCGCTCGTAAAGTCGTTCGTATACGTAGAGCCTAACGATACCTTTGCCTTAAGCGCCGCTATAAGCGACAATACCGCCGCCGTAATAATCGAGCCCATAATAGGCGAGGGCGGGCTCATCCCAATTACCCCGGAGTATTATGCCGCTGTGCGCGCCGCCTGCGACAAACACGGCGCTTTGATGATAGCGGACGAGATACAGACGGGCGTGGGGCGTACCGGCGCATTTCTCGCCTCTCCGGCGCTCGGCGCGAAGCCCGACGTGGTAGTGCTGGCGAAGTCGCTGGGTGCGGGCGTGCCCATAGGCGCGTTTCTGGCATGCGGCAAAGCGGCTAAGGCATTCCAGCCGGGAGACCACGGCTCTACGTTCGGCGGCAACCATCTCGCATGTTCCGCGGCGTGTTACGTTGTAGAAAAACTCGCATCGACCGATCTGCTCCCGCGCATATCCGAAACCGGGGCTTATTTTAAAGACAGGCTTACAGCTTTGAAAAACAGCTGCAAATCAATAAACGACGTGCGAGGCAAAGGGCTGATGCTTGGCATCGAACTCGATGAAAACGTGCCCGCAAAAGATATACAGAAAAAACTCCTCGAGGCGGGGTTCGTTTCCGCTATTGCGGGAAATAACGTGCTGCGCTTCTATCCCCCGTACGTCATACAGCGCCGCCATATCGACAGCCTTATCGGGGCTCTGAAGAACATACTTTCATAGGCGGGAGAAACTATGCCCAAAAGGACTGACATTAAAAAAATAATGGTGATCGGCTCAGGCCCAATCATAATCGGGCAGGCGGCGGAGTTCGATTATTCGGGCACACAGGCATGCAAGGCGCTCAAGGAAGAGGGCTTTGAAGTCGTGCTCATAAACTCCAACCCCGCTACCATAATGACCGACGAGGAGATGGCAGATAAAGTGTACATCGAGCCGATAACGCTCGAGACCGTTTCAAATATACTGCGCACCGAGAGGCCGGAAGGCATAATAGCTACACTGGGAGGCCAGACGGGGCTAAACATGGCAATGGAGCTTGCGCAGAGCGGCATACTAGACGAGCTTAAGATCGAGCTGCTGGGTACTTCGCTCGAGTCGATAAAGCTCGCGGAAGACAGGGAACTCTTCAAGGAAACCATGGAGAGCATAGGCGAGAGCGTAGCAAAGAGCAGCATTGCCTGCTCGGTAAAGGAAGCGCTCTCTTTCGCAAAAGAAACAGGCTTCCCCATTATCGTACGGCCGGCCTATACCCTGGGGGGCACGGGCGGCGGCATAGCGAAGGATATATACGAGCTTGAGGATATAGCCGCAAGAGGCCTCGGTTTTTCTATAATACACCAGGTGCTTCTTGAACAGAGCGTCGCGGGATACAAAGAGATAGAATACGAGGTGATGCGCGACTCTGGCGACAACTGCATAGTCGTTTGCAGCATGGAGAATTTCGACCCGGTAGGCATACATACGGGCGACAGCATAGTCGTCGCCCCGTCGCAGACGCTTTCGGATAAAGATTACCAGATGCTGCGCAGCGCTTCCATTAAGATAATACGCGCCCTTAAGATAAAGGGCGGATGCAACATTCAGTTCGCTCTTTCGCCTGACAGCAGCGAGTATATAGTAATAGAAGTGAATCCGCGCGTAAGCCGCTCTTCCGCGCTGGCGAGCAAGGCAACCGGCTACCCCATAGCTCGAGCCGCAGCAAAGATAGCCGTAGGCCTCGGGCTCGACGAGATAGAAAACCCTGTAACCGGAGAAACTTTTGCCTGTTTTGAGCCCGCTCTCGACTACGTGGTCACGAAGGTGCCGAGGTGGCCTTTCGATAAATTCGTGACGGCAACGCGCACTCTTGGCACGCAGATGAAGGCGACGGGTGAAGTAATGGCAATAGGGCGCAGCTTCGAAGAATCCCTGCTCAAAGCCATAGACAGCCTTGACGTAAAACTCGACTACCGGATGGGCATGAAGTCGATAGCTTCGTGGACTGACGAGGCGGTGGAAAACTCGCTTAAAAACCCGGACGACGAGAGGATATTCGTCGTATCCGAAGCTCTGGAGCGCGGCTATACAGTAGACGAGATCTGTGATATAACTAAAATAGACAGGTTCTTTATCGGCAAGCTTGAAAACATAGTAGACCTTGGCAGGGAGCTTAAGAGATATAATATCTCGACGCTGCCGGAAGAGCTGCTCAAAAGGTGCAAGAAGTACGGCTTCGGAGACAGCTATATCGCCAACCTTACAGGCGCGCAGGAATCGAAGGTGCGGGCAATGCGCAAAAGTCTTGGACTGCGCCCGGCGTATAAGATGGTAGACACATGCGCCGGGGAATTCGAGGCTAAAACGCCTTACTACTATTCCTGCTACGACTCGGGCGGCGAGTCGAGAAACAGCGGCAGAAAAAAAGCCGTAGTGCTGGGCTCTGGGCCTATACGCATAGGGCAGGGAATAGAGTTCGACTACTGCTCTGTGCATTCGGCCATGGCTCTTAAGCAGCTGGGGTACGAGTCGATAATCGTCAACTCCAACCCCGAGACGGTATCCACCGATTTCGACACATCCGACAAGCTCTACTTCGAGCCCCTTACTAAGGAATGCGTTCTCGATATAATAGAGCAGGAAAAGCCGGAGGGCGTGGTAGTGCAGTTCGGCGGCCAGACGGCTTTAAACCTTGCCGCCCCGCTCGCGCAGGAAGGCGTAAACATACTCGGAACATCGGTCGACGGCATAGATATGGCCGAGGACCGCGACAGGTTTTTAAGAGTACTGAAAAAGCTGGGCATTCCCCTCCCCCCGGGAGCGGCGGCGTTTTCATCCCGGGAGGCTAAAAGCATCGCGAAAAAGGCAGGGTACCCCGTGCTCGTCCGGCCCTCATATGTGCTTGGCGGGCGCGCTATGGAGATTGTCTACAACGAGCAGGAGCTTGAGGAATACATGAAGTACGCGACGGAAGTGTCGCCCAGGCATCCCGTGCTCGTAGATAAATACATAAACGGTAAAGAGGCTGAGACCGACGGCATATGCGACGGCAAAGACGCCGTAATAGTCGGCGTTATGGAGCATATCGAGCGGGCGGGCGTTCATTCGGGAGACAGCTTCGCCGTATACCCGGCTCAGACGCTGGCGCAGGAAACGAAGCAGACTATAGTGGATTACTCGGTCGCTATAGGCGTCGTGCTCGGCATAAAGGGCCTTTACAATATCCAGTTCGTCATAGACCATTCGGGCAAGGTGTACGTGTTGGAGGTAAACCCCAGGGCGAGCCGCACCGTGCCCATACTGTCAAAGGTGACGGGCGTGCAGATGGTTAGGGCCGCGACGAGGATAATGACGGGCGACACGCTTAAAAATATGGGGTTTGAAACGGGGCTCTATCCCGAGAGCCGCCTCATAACTGTAAAAGCACCGGTGTTCTCGTTTTCGAAGCTCACCACGGTGGATATATTTTTAGGGCCCGAGATGAAGTCTACCGGGGAAGTAATGGGCACTGATATAACGTATCTTGCGGCGCTCAAAAAGGCTTTCGTCGCTTCGGGGATAAGCGCCCCGCAAAAGGACCTCCCCGTGCTCTTCTCGGTAACCGACAGGGACAAACAGGAGGCGGCCGCCTTTGCCAAAGAAATGGCGGATATGGGCTTTAGCATATGCTGCACAGATTCCACATGGGCGTATTTTGACGAGATAGGCATAGAGTGCAGCCTGCTTTCAAAAAAAAGCGTCATCAAGGCCCTTAAAAACCGCGAGCTTTCCATGGCAGTAAACACCCCCACGCGGGGAAAGCAGCAAACGCGGCTGGGGTTCGTCATCCGAAGAACGGCAATGGAATTTAACGTTACGTGCATAACGTCGATGGATACGCTAAAGTCGCTGCTGCAGGTGATGGCAGCGGGAGATATAGAAGAGCATTACATCCCCTTAGGGGAATACAGGAAATATTAGAAGGAGTCATAGATATGGATCTTTTAAATTACAAACCGGAAAAAGAATTTTCACAGAAACATTTGCTGCGCATTTCCGATTACAGTACTGACGAGATACTACAGGTATTGAGCCTTGCTGTAAAATTGAAAAAGCAGATGAAAGAGGGTAAAAGGCCGCAGCTGCTCGCGGGGAAGGTGCTCGCCATGATATTCACGAAAAGCTCGACGCGCACAAGGGTCTCTTTTGAGGCGGGCATTTACCAGCTGGGTGGGACAGCGCAGTTTTTGAGCGCGAACGATATACAGATAGGCCGCGGAGAGCCGATATCCGATACGGCCAAGGTGCTCTCGCGCATGGTAGACGGCATTATGATACGCACGTTTGCCCAGAGCGACGTCGACGGCCTCGCGCAGCACGGAAGCATACCCGTGATAAACGGGCTTACCGACCTGCTGCACCCCTGCCAGATACTTGCCGATTTGATGACATATTATGAGCACATCGGAAGCTTTAATGGCAAGCTCGCGTTTATTGGAGACGGTAACAACGTCGCCAATTCCCTGCTGGTCGGTTGCGCCAAGCTCGGGCTCGATATATCCGTCGCATGCCCCGCGGGCTTTGAGCCGGACGCAGGCGTGCTCGCGGAAGCGAAGAAAGCGGCCGCTTTGAGCGGCTCAAAAATAGTAATAACCCGCGACCCGAAGGAAGCAGCGCAAGGTGCGAGCGCCGTATATACCGACGTATGGGCTAGCATGGGCCAGGAAGCGCAGGCAAAGGAAAAACATAAGCAGCTTGCAGGCTATCAGGTAAACGAAAAGCTTATGTCGCTTTGTAAAAGCAACGCCATATTCCTGCACTGCCTTCCCGCGCACCGCGGCGAAGAAGTGACTGCCGGCGTTATAGACGGCAAACAGAGCGCGGTGTTCGACGAGGCGGAAAACAGGCTGCACGCGCAGAAGGCCGTAATGGTATTGCTTATGCAGGACAAATAAATGGAGAGCATAATATTCAAAAAAGCCGCTGCCGGCGACCTCGAAGAGATAAAGCGCGTCACGCGGAAGGCCTTCACAAACTACGCGAAAGAGATACGGCACGAAGGGAGCATCGACGCCCTTCACGAAACGGACGAGGCAATCTTGAGCGACATAGAGCATAAGCACGTTTACCTTTGCGAGCTGGACGGAGAGACCGCGGGCGCGGTAAGGTTTGAAGTTCTTGATCAGGGAATAGCGTATCTTTCGCGGCTTGCCGTAGACCCCGGGATTCAGTCGCTCGGCATAGGCGGATTACTGCTAGAAAAGGTGAGGCAGGAGTGCGCCGCTCTCGGGGTGCGCGCCATTACGCTGCACACCGCGAGCAGGATGCG
>CAZJOS010000073.1:3584-10868 GCA_964547655.1 uncultured Christensenellaceae bacterium | reverse complement strand
CGTTATTCTGGCCGTAATAATCTTAGTCTTACTCTCCGTCTTCGTCGTCGTCTTCGTCTTCGTTATCATTACCTTTTTTTCTGGAGTTGCCCTTGCCGTGACCGGCTTTGTCCGGCTTGCCTTTATCTTCGCCCTCGTTTTCATTCCCGATATCAAGATCCATTTCGAAATCGAAGTTAAAGCTTAAATCCCAGTCAACTAGCTTCTCCAGCGTTTCGGCGTCGAGCCCGAGCGCCGCTACCGCCGCGTAAAAGGAATCTCTCGCCTGTATCTTTGCCCGCTTCATCGCGTCTGTAGCCGCCTTCTTTGCGGCGGCGAACGCGTCCTTTATCTGCTTCTTCGCAGCCTTTAAGGCATCGTTGTCTTTTGTTTCAAGGAAGGCTTCCTTAGCCGCGTCCCTTGCCGCCATAAATTCCTCTTTGGCCTGCGTCCTTGCCGCAAGGAACGCCTGCTGCGCGTTTTTCATCGCCGTCTGGAACGCGAACCTTGCGTCGGTTAGTATCTGCAGCTGCTCCGGAGTAAGGTTATTAAGGAAAGTGCTTACTTCCTCGACGTCTCCCATAAACTCCTCTTTATCTATCATTGCCAGCAGCTCTGCCATCTTAAGCATACCATACTTCTCTTTTGCTTCTTCGATGGTTATGCCCTCTTTGATGGCTATCTGTTTGAGAACGAGGTACTTTCCTACCGACAAACCGCAGTTCTCCGCAGTCTGCACCATCTCTTTCGCAACGTCCGCAGCCAAAACTTCGGCATTGAGCCCGAGCCCTGTAAGGCTCTCTTCCGCGTTTTGTTTTAGAGCGTCTGCCAATCCCGCGTCTGTATTGCCCGCAACGGTTATAACGATAGCGGGGCTTGAGTCGCCCGGAATTATATAGCCCTGAGACGCAAACTCGTTCACTATCGCCGCAACCGCATCCTCGGGCGTCATGCCGACAACATTAGCGGCAAGCGTTATGGCCGCGCCGTCTTCATTGTAAGCTTTCGAATCGATGACCAGTCCTTCCAAAAGCGTGAGTTCGATGCTCGGGTTGATGTCTATCGACACGTAACTCAGCTCCTGCGCGGCTTCTGTCGGGTCTGCCGCAGCGGGCGCGTCCGCCGTAACAGCGGCGGCGCACCCGCCCAGCAGCATCGATGCTGCCAATGAAAGTGCGATTACTGATGTATACAGTGCTTTATAACTTTTTTTCATTTTCCCTCTCCTTATATCGTCTTATTGTATGCCGGGCACATCTGCCGGCCTAAAAGCTGATCAATCATCTTTATCCTTGTTGTCTTTATCTTTGCTGTTGTCTTTATCTTTGCTGTTGTTTTTATCTCTGTTGTTGTCTTTCTCTTTATCTTTATTCTTGTTATTGTTATTGTCTTTCTCTTTATCCCTGTTATTGTTATTGTCTTTCTCTTTTTCTTTATCCTTATTTTTTCCGGGGTTGTCCTTCTCATCATTCAATTTATCGCCCATTATGCTTATCACGGTATCCGGGTCCTTTTCCTCTATTCCCGCGGCGTCCGCATTATTAAGAAGCAGTTCTATTCCCGCCTTCCTGCCCGACTTTTTAGCGTTATTGTAATCGTCTTCACTGCCGCTTATCGCAAGCGTGCTTATCTTCTCCGAAGAGATCTGTCCGCTTACGATAGAGTTTACAGATTCCCGGGAGATACCTTCGCCTTCTCCGAAATACGCTACCAGGACATGCCCGTTTTCTTTAAGGAAATCCCTTTGCGCCGCGGCCTGCACTATTGCTTTTAAGGCGTCTTCAAACTGCATGCCCTTTATATCAAGCCCTTCAAGCAGCTTTACGGCGTCGTCGTCATCTGGCGATACGGATATCACGGTATTGTTTTGATCTACCGCCACGCTTATGCTAGGGTTGATGTCTATCGTGTAATAACCCGCGGCTTTAGCGGGAGCGGCTGTGAGCAGCGATACGCAAAGCGCCAATACCAACACGGCTGCCGCAATGGGGCTGTATACAAACGCCGCTTTCCTTAAAGAGACTCCGCCCGCTTTTTTCCTGCCGATTTTGCTTGTTACCAGAGAACGTGTCCGCTGCCTTAAGCCCTCGTCCGGTTTATATTCTGTTTTTATACTTCTGAGTTCTTTCTCTATATCAATCAATCGAATCATTCTCCATTTCTTCGAGCAGTTTCTTCCTTGCGGAATTCAGCCTTGATTTTATAGTGCCTATCGGTACTTTCAGTACCTTGGCGCACTCGGCGTAATCCATCTCCTCGAAATAATGCAGTATCACCGGCAGCCTGTGCTTGTCGGGCAGACGGCTCACTTTATGCACGATCTGCTTCTTATTATAGTTTTCAATGGCCACGCTCTCTGCCGAAACTCCATCCGACGCGGATGCGATCGCGTATTCCTTTGCCGCGGCGTCTTTTATTTCTACAGTGACTCTCCCCCTAACCCTAGCTTTACGGAATTCGTCTCTGTAAACGTTCAGGCAGATAGTATAGAGCCAGTTGCGAAACGACTTATGTTTATAGCTTTGCGCTTTCTGAATGGCTTTAAGCCACGTCTGCTGATACAGATCGTCCGCGTCCTGTTTCGACCCTGCGAGCTTCCGGCATAAGCTGTAGAGATCGTCTTCATGCTGTCGGATTATCTCTTCCATCGAAGAGTAATCGCCTGTGAAAAGAAAACTTCCTAGCTTTTGTTCGTCCTGCAAAAAACTTTTTTCCTTTCGTCTTGATAAACGTATAATAAACAAAATTGTTCACCGCAAATCCAACAAAAGATAAACTCGCGGTCGTACGGGTTAAATATTAACTTAAAGGTCCGGGTTAATGCCTTTTTTAGAAAGCGATATATATAATGATAAACGGGCTTTGTATTCGAGTCAACGTTTAACGTTTATTCGAATTCAGCCGTTCCCGATATGTTTGTTTAAGCCCATCCCCATTTTCAGCAGCCTCATTGCCCTTTCAGCCGCGCCGGCCAGCAGCTCTTCCGACGCCGCGACCGCTTCCCTAACGTTCATAGGGCGGCATACGCCGCTTATTGCCGCGTCTATGCCGTGCCCGTACATCATTTCATAGCCTTTGCCTAAACTTCCGGCTATCGCGATAACAGGCCTGCCTGATTTCTTCGCGCGCATCGCTACTCCTTCGGGCGCCTTGCCCAATACGGACTGCTTATCGAGGCTGCCCTCGCCGGTTATTATAATATCCGCCTTTTCCGCAAGAGCGTCAAAACCACACAGGTCGAGTATCGAGTCGATACCCGAGCAAAGCTCCGCTCCCGTGAAAGCCATGAGCCCGTACCCCAATCCCCCTGCGGCGCCCGCCCCCGGTACATCGGCGAGATCGACTCCCAATTGTTCTTTTACCTTCCGTGAAAAGTGTTTTAGCCCTTTGTCCAGAAGCTTTACCTCTTCCGGCGAGGCGCCCTTTTGCGGGCCGAACACTACGGAGGCTCCGTTTTCTCCGCAAAGCGGATTCGTTACGTCGCTTATAACGGTAAGCTTAGCGCCTTTGAGCCTTTTGTCCATCCCTGAAATATCTATAATATCTATTAAATGCAGGCTTCCGCCGCGCGGCGGTACCGGGGAGCCGTTCCTGTCCGTAAAGCTTGCCCCGAGAGCCTGCGCCATTCCCGCCCCGCCGTCGTTGGTAGCGGACCCGCCTATCCCTATATATATTTCCGTGCACCCCGAGTCCAGCGCGACGGCTATAAGCTGGCCCGTGCCGTAAGTCGACGCCTTCATTGGGTCTTTCCTGCTGATGACAGTAATTCCCGAAGCCGACGCCATCTCTATCACGGCTTTTCTCCCCGGCAGCAGCCCGAACGCTGCCGTTACCTCTTCGCCCAAAGGGCCGGCTACGGCCGCTTTTTTAAGCTCTCCTCCAAGCGCGCTCAATACTGCGCTTACCGTACCTTCCCCGCCGTCGGCAATCGGGATAATATTAACGGACGCATCAGGAAAAACGCGCAATATACCCTTTTTGAATTCAGCCGCCGCTTCAAGGCTGGTACAGCAGCCTTTGAAGGAATCTGAAGCGATAAGAATATTCACCTTGAGTTGTGTCCTTTATCATCATTAAACTACATGCAGTTTTCTTGATTCTATCATAAATCGGGGGCAATTATCTAATTCTGATAACAAAAAAGATACATCCGCGGTCAGCCGTATCAATACAACAGTTCGCTGAAAGTAATAACGTTTATACTGTCTTTAAGAGACGCGATGTATTCCACCATCTCCCTAAACCTTCTCTCCTCCACCTGCATCTGCGTATCGTCCGTTATTGGCTCTATCTTATGAAACACGAATACCACGGTTCCGCAATTATCCGCGGCCTTATCGACAGCGGCCTTAACAAGTTCATGCGGCGTCCAGCTTATCACATTGCATACTTCAACGTTTTCAATGTTACAGCTCAAATCTGAAGACCATACGCTTTTAAGGCTTCTCGCGGCTTTTACTCCGGTGTTTTTCAGCGTCTCCAAGGTCGATGCGTTATTATATCCTCCCGGATATACGAGTATATCGCTGCCCCTTGAAAGAGCATGGCTTTTAAGCCAGGCGCTGCCTTCGCTTATCTGCTTTTTCTGCCGCTCCGCGCTGAGCGCTGCCAGGGTTTCGTGGTTATATGTATGGTTGAGCATATCCCACCCCGCCATATAAAGCTCAGCGAGCTGATCGTAATCCATATAATTCGGGCTCCCGACCGCGGTCGGAATAACGGCTATGCAGCCCTTCATTCCGTATTGTTTTAATATGGGGTAACCGCGGGTATACTGAGACTCAAACCCGTCGTCCATTACTATTATAACATTGCCTTTTTCTTCATTTTGTGCTGCTTATATCCATATGCGGGTTATGCCCAATAAATTCAATAATTTTGGATTATTGATAACTTTTCCCGTATAATTTTTTTTGATTGGTATTAATCGAAATTACGTATTCTAAGAACGTTTGTATAAAAAAAAGAGGCTTGAATGCCTCTTAATAAATCTTATAAAATTTATTTCTTTTCTTCCGGCTTTTTGCCGGTATCCTTCTGTTTGGTCTCTTCAGCAGGCTTCGCCGCCTCTTTGGGCTTTGCCGCCTCTTCAGCCGCCGGTGTTTCCTTAAGTTTCTTTGGCTCCGCCTTGTCTTTGCCGAGGTATTCGGGCAGCTGCATGCCGGCCATATCGAACATCTCTTTCATGGGCGGTATGCTCTTTAATAGACCCGAAAGGAAATTCGCTGTTGTTGACTCGCCCTTCGCGGCTCCGCTGTCCCATACGGTCACCTTGTCTATCTTTAAGTTCTTTATCGCTTCAACCTGTACTTTTACGATCTCCTCCATCTTGTCGGCGATCATCATCCTTATAGCGGCGTCCGAATCGCCGCTGGCCGCGCCTATTATCTGCTTAAAGCCTTCGGCCTGCTTCGTGAGCACTTCGTTTATGCCGCGGGCCTGCGCCTCCATCTTCTGGAATATTGCGTCCGCCTCGCCCTTCGCTATGCGCCTGAACCTCTCGGCTTCGGCTTCTGCCTGTATCTCTACCTTCCTCTTTTCGATCTCGGCTTTAACAATATCGTCCGCCTCTTTCGAAGCTTTCTCGCGCGTCGCCCTTTGAAGCTCGGCGGATTTCTCGGCGGCATACGCCTCTTCCAAAGCTTTCGCGCTCTGCACTTTCTCTGCGGCGGTAGCCTTGCGCAGCGCTTCCGCCTCGCGCTCACGCCTCAAAGCGTCGGAGTTCGCTATGGTTATCTTCGCCGTGTTTTCGCCTTCGATAGCCTGTGAGTTCGCTTCCGCAACGCGTATGCGTTCGTCCTTCTGCGCAAGCGCTTCGCCTATAGCGCCGTCCCTGTTCTTTTCGGCGACACTCTTCCTCGCGTCGTTTATAGCCTTCGCTGCCGCTTCTTTTCCGAGGGCCTGTATGTATCCCGACTCGTCGTTTATGTCGGTAACGTTCACGTTTATAAGCCGCAGGCCTATCTTCTTAAGCTCTGTTTCTACGTTGCTCGACACCGCTTCGAGGAACAGGTCGCGGTCGGTATTTATTTCCTCTATGTCCATAGTAGCTACGACAAGACGGAGCTGTCCGAATATTATGTCTTTCGCAAGCTCTTCGACCTCGTCGAGCCGCAGGCCTAAAAGGCGCTCGGCCGCGTTCTGCATTATACCCGGCTCCGTCGATATGCCGACAGTAAATCTCGAAGGCACGTCGATCCTGATGTTCTGCTTCGAAAGGGCGCTCTTTAAGTCTACCGTTATGGCCATGGGCGTAAGGCTCATGAACTCGTAGTGCTGGAATACCGGCCAAATGAAAGCCGCTCCTCCGTGTATGCACTTTGCGCTCCTCGTCACACCGTCAGCGCCCCTGCCTACCTTACCGTATATAACGAGTATCCTGTCGGACGGACACTTTCTGTACCGCGCGAGTATCGCGATAAACGTAGTAAACAGGAGTATGACGATTATTATTATCAGCGGTAAAAAATTCATTAGCTTTCCCTTCCTATCTCTTTATTATCAGCGTGTTGCCGATGTTTCCTATGACCTTCACTGTTTCGCCTGTCTTTAGTTTTTCTTCTTCGTCGGTAATGGCTTCGGCTTCAACGAATCTTTCCTGTATCTCGACCATCACCTTGCCTTTGCCGCCGCGCTGCGCGGGAACGGGTATATAGACCTCGGCGCTCCTGCCTATCGCGTTGCTGAATCTTAAATTGCCGCTTGACTGCATACGCCTGACCCCGTAAAACATGAGCCCGATAACGAGCATCGCGAGAAATCCTGCCGCAGTCGATATAAGCAGTACGGCGGCGATGCCCAGAGATGGGTCGATAGCGTACCCTGTCCAGCCGAAGACGCAGAAGAACGCCACTATGCCCCTAACGGTAAAGAACTGGAACCCTCCGACGTCCTCACTTCCCGCCTCGTGCCCCGCGTGGCCGTCCATATGCCCGTCGGCGTGGCCATCGAAGCCTGAGTCATGGCCGTCAAATCCCATATCGTGCCCGCCTAAATCGTGCGAATCGAACGAAGCGTCGTGGTCTCCGCCAATGCCGATGATAGTCAGTATCGCCTGTATTATCAGCACTATTGTAAACGGTATGGCAGCATATAGAAAGATTTGCTGCGTATTCCACCATTCAGCCATATGCATCACCTCGCATTTTTACATATTATAACACGATAAGCTAAAAAACGATATATTTTTTAAAATATAATTTGTATCTATATATACAATATAACAGAAGGTGAAAAAATATGATTTGATCAATCCATCATTTTTAAAAACGGCACTGTAACGGCTTGTCCTCTAACGGGGAAAAC
>CAZJOS010000073.1:0-3484 GCA_964547655.1 uncultured Christensenellaceae bacterium | reverse complement strand
ATCACTTCGGCATAAAACCTTTCGCGGTCCACGTTGCCGCCCGGCTCCTCGAGGCGCTCTTCCGTGCGCTGTTCCAGCCGCAGGAAGAAATCGTCCATATGAAAAACGTTGCAGTCGTAAACGCCGCCTAAAGCCGAGGCGAGAGCGCTCTTGCCCGCGCCGCAGTTACCGTCTATCGCGACGTTCACCGCAGTTTTAGTTTTTATCAGGGAATCTATGCTTCGGAATACATCTATGTATTCCCTGTACGAATTTCTTATCACGCGGTACGCGGGATGGTACGCTTCCCGGTACTCAGCGCTGTGAGAAACAGGAGGATAGCCGTTTCCCTTTAAACTATCGATATAAGCACGAACCTTTTCCGGCTCAAAGTTCAGCTCGCCGCTGCGGCAAAGCTCCATGAAGATATCGAGCTTATGTTCGAAATCTTCTATACTTCCTTTTACTGTGTTTGCCGTTGCAGCGAATAAACGGTTTACCGTTTCAGTCCCGATCCCAAGCTGCTTTATCATTCTAAGGTTCAGCCTGCAAAGCCCGTTTCCGATATCCTCAAACGTCTTTTCAGCGCCGGCAGGGCGAAACGCAAGCGTTCCGCATTCCTGTCTTAAGCGCTCAAGGCTCGCGGCCGCGTCTTTAACAAGATGGCCTCCCGCGAATTCGTTTTGGTATAACAACTTTACCGCATCCTGTGTCTGCATTGCGGTGTAATGTTTATAATGCCGGATCAGCAGGCTCTTTATTTGTTCGCTTTCCTTCATAGTCAATAAGTTTTGCCTTCCATAAAGCTATAATTATCAGCGGTATCAGCACGATCTGCACGGCAATGCCCGGAAGCGCCTTAATCACAGCGCCCGAAGCGAACAATTCCCATGTAAAGGCAGTATCTCCAAACGAGTAAAACAGCCAGCTTACTCCGCCCCAAACTATCCTGCCCGCTATCATCGCTATAACAAGCGCAGCATATACGTATGGTATTTTTTTGGGCAGATGTTTATATAAAAAACCCGATACCATCCCGTACACCGCGAGTTCAAACGCCATGGCAGCGGCTAACGGAAACATGGGCGGCATAGTAAATATAAGGCTTCTTAACAGCGGCGCAACAAACCCGACGGCCAGCCCGAAAGGCCATCCGCAAATAAATCCGCAAAGCAGCACCGGTATATGCATGGGCAGCAGCATATTGCCTATTTCGCGTATCTGTCCCGTAAGCAGCGGCAGCAGCAGGCACAGCGCCAGAAACATTCCTGACAACACGAGATTCCTTGTTTGTTTTTTCATAGATCATACCTCCAAAATACTTTAAAACCAGTAAAAACTCAATAAAAAACCATGAAAGCAGCCCTTAAAAGGGCAAATACCTTCATGGTACGTTTACAGCCGGATAATATTTCATCTATCGGCTTCCTGCCGATTTGTAAGAAATTTTAGCACAATACGGGTTATATGTCAATAAGACCGGCATTTCTCCCGAGCGAAACATTGAGGCAAATCATCATTGCCGCCGCAACCACCGGCGCTAGCATATGTGCCGCTCTAACGATATCGTAAGGTTCTATTCCCAGAAATTGCCCGTTCCCGAGAAATAATAGACAGTCATCCATTTCCCCTTTCAATGCCGCGCTCAAGCTTTACCAATATAGCTTCGCGTGATGTTCGGCATCGTTACTTTTCCATCTTTCGAATACTTCTCGAACAGCTCAGTAAGCTCGGCGATAAATCCTTTATAGCCGGGGCTGGTCTCGCTCAAAGCATAGGAGGCCGAAAGCGTCCCGCCTATGAAGCCGCCCAAGTCGTATTGCAGGTCGTTCCTGAACACTCGGTACTCATATGCCCCGTTTTTAAAGAATGCTTCAAATACCTCCGGGTCTTCCCCTATCCCTCCGCTGAAACCTTTGAACAAAGGGCAGAACCGTTTCATTATTTTCGCGTTTTCTTTAATAAATTGGCTGCCTTCTTCCCGGCTGTTCCATACGAGCGCGACGGAAGCGCCCTCTTTAAGCACCCTCTTGCATTCCGCTTTAAATAGTTCTTTATCGAACCAGTGGAACGCCTGCGCCGCCGTAACAAGATCAACGCTTCCGCCCTTAAGCCCGGTATGCTCGGCCGTCCCGTTTAATGAAGTAAACCCGATGTAACTTCCCAGCTCCGCTTCAGCCGCGCTCCTCATATCGGCGTTTGGCTCTACGCATATCACCTTGAGCCCTCTGCCCAGCAGCTGCCTGCTCAATTTCCCGGTGCCCGACCCTATATCAGCTATCACGCTCTGCGGGCCCAGCGAGTTGTATTCCGCCAGATAATCGATATATTCGGCAGGGTAACCGGGCCGGTACTTTTTATATACCGAAGCTTTGCCTGTAAACTTTTCCGAATTATCCTTACGTTCAGCCTCTTTCATCAGGCTCTTCTTTCGCCGTGAAGGAACGCACGCACAAACAGGGTTATAGTCTCGACTGCATATCCGAATACAGTAAGCCCTATTATCACTTTCGGTATTATGCTCCAGACATGGGCTGCTTCGGGCGTTCCCGCCCATGCCCAGCCGAAGGTATAATAGATCGAATTCATAAAGTCCGCATTCCATATTGCCGGAGGCGCGAATACATAGAGATATACAATCAGGGAAAGTATATTTAATACAGTGACCGTTACCGCCAGTTTAAAGCCGTGTTTACCTATCGCAAGGCGGGCAGCCTCCTTCAATATCCCTATGCAGAACATTATGTTTATAAAAGGAAGCAGGCTCTGCAATACGCTTAAATTGAATACCGGTATAAACGTTCTGCCCGATATATCCCCCGCTCCGAACAGCCACGGAGCTGTGTTGAAGATCACTATACCGATGATGGCAAATATGATTCCTATTATCGGTTCGCTCCTGTGTATAACCGCTTTAACGGCGGGCACAGGCGGCAGGTCTGAGGGCTTCCATTCCCCGCTTTTATTAAACTCTCCTTTGGGCACGAATCTTTCGATAACCGCAAATATGAATGTGACTGTGCCGAAAGCCCCGAACGCTGCGGAAACGATAGAGCCGAATACCAACGCTGTCGCGGAAAACACCTCCTGCGGAGGTATCGTGACATATTCTATCAGCTTGGCCAGAGCCGTAGCCGATACAGCGACTATCATAACTATCTTCACTACGAGAGCGTATATGTCGAAATAGTCGGGGCCAATGAGGTACTGCTTGCTCCCTCTGTATTTCGCCGCCAGCGAAGAAGGACTCCCGAGTTCTTTAAGCACCGCCTCGGCGTCTTCCTTCTTCGGCTGCGCGCCGTTCGTCCTGTCCGCAAGCATATCGTCGATAAGCCCTCTAAGTTCCTTTTCTATATCCGCCCTCTGCGCCTCAGGCAGGCGCCTTGTTACGGCGTATACATACCTGTCTATCAGTTCAGCAACCGATTTATCATAGTTTTCCATTTTCCTTACTCCTTTTTACCAGTCAATTTATTGATGGTATCTTGCAGATCGTCCCAATCGC
>CAZJOS010000072.1:0-11023 GCA_964547655.1 uncultured Christensenellaceae bacterium | reverse complement strand
ACTCCCTCGACGAGAAGGGCTCGCCCAACCTTTCAGAGATAATCGACGGCTTTGTGAAAAAAGCGGCAAAATAAATTTCTGACTACCGTTAACTCAGAAACCGCGCCTTAAGGGTGCGGTTTTTTATTTAACGGTAAATCAGTGTTTACCTTTATTATCGATTCAAATTGATGGCCTGATTTATTTTTATAAATTAGCTAATATAATGTTGACTATTTTAGCTAATGCAGCATATAATAATATCAGAAAGAGGTGTTTTTAGTGCACGTAAAGTCAACAGAGATACAAAATAATTTCGGAAAATATCTAGATTTAGCGTCTAGCCAGGAAATCGTTATAACGCGCAATGGACTTCCGATTGCCCGGCTGGTTAGTATGGATTATTCGATATCGTTTCTCTCTGAAAAACTGGTCGGCCTTGTCCCTTCGACAGTGAATGAGAAGGCGATAAGAGAGGAGCGGCTGTCTCGCCAATGAAATTACTTCTTGATACTAATATTATCGTCGATGTTATCTCGGCGCGAGATGGATTTGAAGAATCACTCGATGTATTAAAATTCTGTGAAGTAAAGAAAGTTGATGAGGTTGTATCTACGGCTACTATACTTGACGTTATGTATATACTGCGAAAATTCATTAACCCTGAGAAGGTAAGAGAGGCGGTACAAACTCTACTTACCATCGTTAGTGTGGAAGAAATTAAGAAGTCTGATATTATAGGGGCGTTTGATTGTGACATGGCTGATTATGAGGATGCCGTACAGGCACAGTGTGCGAAACGATGCGGAGCAGATTATATTGTAACTCGAAATATACGAGACTTTAACAGGTCGCCTGTCCCTGCAATCTTGCCGGCTGCGGCTTTAGAGCTGCTAAAATAGAAATTTTTTACGAAATGCTGCTTTCTATCATACTTATGATAGATTGCTTTAAATCCGGGCAATTACATAGTATTTCTCGGGAATTTTCTCTTGCTAACATTTCGACATAATATTTACACACTACTTCATCGTGTTTATCAAAATCTTTTCCTCATTACGTCTTCCGACGCTTATATCACCCCGAGGCTTCTCGCGGTGTTTATTAGGAAATCCTGCACGTTCGTTACTATGCTGTTTACCGCGAGGCTCCCCCTGTCCCTAAGCTTATTCACCGCGAATTCCGATATGTCTATGGTGTAAAAATACACAGGCCTTATCTTCCCGCCGCTTATCTGCCATGCGGGCGTCATGTTGCCCGACGCTATTGTATGCAGCTGCGTCGCAAGCGCGATGACCGTAGTCGCCTTCTTTATAAGCGCGCGCATCGCGTTCTGCGCCTCATACACGTCGCCAATAACTCCGGGCAGCGGCCCGTCGTCCCTTATAGAGCCGGCCAGCACCATAGGCACTTTGTTCTTAACGCACGAGGCGACTATGCCGTCCTGCTCCGGGTTTTGCGCTATGTACTCTTCTATTGAGCCCGCTCGGCGCACCCGGTTTATTGTCTCGAGATGGTTGTAATGGCCGTTATACCGTATCTCTTTTGTGTATATGTCCTGCCCGAGGCCGGTGTTGAATACCCCGGCTTCAAGGTCGTGCGTGGCAAGGGCGTTGCCCGCCAGCAGCGCGCTCACATAGCCGCTGCCTATAATGCCCGCCATGGCCCGCCTCGCGTCGAAGTCGAAAGCTACGGCGGGGCCGAGCACCCACACTATATTGCCGTTTTCGCGGTCGTGCCTCAATACCTCGTATAGTTCGTCGTAGTCTCTCGAGTAGGCCGACTCCCTCGATTTTCCCGTCCTGAAAGCGAAGCTCTGCACCTCCGTGCACCCGCCGCCCTGAAACGCGGAGTAATGTATAAAGACGCCGTTGCTCATGTCTTCCACCCGCCCGATGACTACCGGGTCGCCTTTTCTTACAAGGCGCGCTTCCGTCGCTTTCGGGCAGCCGTCTTTTATAACTACCGCGCAGTCCATCCTCGGCGCGTCGATAAGGCGCCATTCGTCCTTTATCTTAAAGTACTCGGGGTATATTGTAGTCGCGTAAAAATCGTCCGGCAGTATGCCATCCCCCGGGGCAGGGGCGGTCTTTGCCTCCGGCGCGGAGATGAACTCGGGGCCCTCGAAACAGGGCGCAGCGTATTCGGGTAGTTTGAACATCAACATATACCTCGCTTTTAAGTCGATACACTGCCATTATGGCACAAACAGCAACGTTTTTCAAACATAAAGAAGATGCGAAAGTGCGGCTCCTTAAGAGGGCATATTGCAGTTGATAACCATAAATAACTAAGGTAAAATATACATATAAAAGTATATACGATCCGCGCGGCGCGGGCAGAAAGTGAGGCGGAATATGCCGGAGGAGTTACTTAAATGGACTGAGATAATATTCGATATTTTATACCTGATAGTTATCTGGACCCTCGTTTCCCTTATGATACGAAAAAGGGCAAACCTTTCGGAAAGCTGCCGCATCACAGGCGTATTGTTTATAATTGCCTTCTTCCTTCTGGCGCTGGGCGACAGCGGCCATGTCGGCTTCCGCGTCGTCGCGTATTTTATGGGAGGATTGGAGTCCAATCCGCTGCTGGTGGGAGCGGGATCGCTTGCCACAGCCGTGACAATAACCCTCTTTTACATGCTCATAGCCGAGATATGGCGGGTAAGGTACGGCAAAAAGAGAGGAATAGCCTGGTGGGCCCTTATAGCCGCCGGCGTCGTCCGGCTGGCGTTGATGATACCTGCGGCCAACCAATGGGGCAGCGCCGTGCCGCCTTACGGCTGGCAGCTGGCGAGAAATATACCGCTTGTGGTGCAGGGTTTGGGGGCAGCGTTGCTCCTTCTCGTAAGCGGCCTGCGCGGTAAAGACAAGCTGTCAATTAAAATAAGCCTGATGATCTTCGTCTCTTACCTGTGCTATATCCCGGTCATACTGTTTTATAATCAGCTCCCCGTAATAGGTATGTTAATGATACCCAAGACTATCGCCTATGTAGCCGCCGCTTTCTTCGCGTATTCCCTGTTCAGACGACCGGTTAAAGAGGGTTAATCGGAATTAACGGACGCCGCCGCTCAGCGGAATACGCGTATAGACCTTCGATCCCCCGGCATCTGATTTTTTATACTATAGATATTATCATACATATCCATATAATCCAACAAATATCGAACAGTCACACATGTGGCTGTCTCTCAAGCTCGTTTTCAATATCTTAGGAAACGCTGATTTAATGAGGGCAATAAGATTTACGAGGAAATTTGGCGTCTGCCAGGAAGCAAAAACGATGGAATAGCAGCGCTATTTTGGAGTTTTTGCGACACAGGCAGGCGGCAAATTAGCCGAAAAGGATATTGCGCGAATAAATCAGCGTTTCCCTTATTATTAAGGTTATATACTTACTTATTTTCTACATATTGAGTTTATACGGCGTCAATATAGTTTATATAAATAGTGCAGGGCCTGCAGCAGGAGAAGCTGTATGAGTATTGAAGAAAAAGAATTCATGGAAAGAAAAAGGCCGGACAGGGAACGCATCCTTCTTGGGCTTATAAACAGGGCGCGGCTGGGTATCGTCATAATAGACCAGAGCCACCGCGTGATAGAGGCAAACACGCGCTTTTGCGAAATGCTCGGTTATAGCGCCGGCGAAATAACCGGTCTTCACACCTGGGACTGGGATGCGGTCATGACGGAAGAGCAGATACGCGAGCAGTTCGCAGACCTCTCCAATATAGACTTCACCTTCGAAACTAAACACCGGAGAAAAGGCGGCTCGATATACGACGTTGAGATCAGCTCCACCGGCATGAGCCTCGGCAAAGGCAAAAGCAATGCGGTAATATGCATATGCCAGGATATCAGCGCCAAAAAACGCACGGAAGCGGAGCTTGCCCGAAGTGAGAAGCGGTTCAGAAATTACGTCGAAAACGCCGCCGACGTGATTTTTACGCTCGGCCCCGACGCAGCGATAAAATATATTTCACCTAACTTCTTGAAAGTACATGGTTTCGAACAGAGAGAGGTGGAAGGCGTAAGCGTATTCTCGTTTGTTCATCCTGAAGACTTAAAGCCTTTTAAAGCCTTAATAAAAAAAGCTTTTAGCCAAGGCTCCGAAAAGTTTTCTGAATTAAGGTTCATTCATAAAGACGGCACCTGCCATTGGTACAGCCTGAGCTTTTCGAGACTGGAAGAAGACGGGGAGCCGGTATTGATATGCAACGCGCGCAACATAGACGTAAACAAAGCTTATGAAGAAAAGCTTAAGTTTATGAGCCTGTACGATCAGCTTACGGGCGTACCCAACAGGGCGTATTTAAACCAGGAGATGAATAAGCAGGATAAATCAGACTATCCGATATCCCTTCTGATATGCGATTTTGACGGGCTTAAGGCCGTTAACGACAGGTACGGACACGCGGCCGGAGATATGATAATAACGGTTACCTCCGGCCTCATACAGTCGGCTCTTCGCGACGGCGATTTTCTTGCTCGGCTGGGAGGCGACGAATTTGCTATTCTGCTGAAAGCCACAGCCAAAGAAGAAGCGCTAAAAGTCATAGAGAAGATCAGGGAGAATTTCAATAACTATAATTCAAAAGAAAACGGCATCCAGATAAGCATTTCTATAGGCCTCGCCACCGCGGAAGACGCTTCAAATTCACTGTCCCAGCTCATGAACAAGGCCGACAAAGACATGTACGCCCAGAAAAGCGACCTGAAACGGCAATATCTATAACGGCAATATCTATAAAAGAACTCCTGCCGTAAACGGATCCGGCCGCATTATACAGTATAGGCAGATGTTTCAATTTCGGTATTTATGTTTAATAATTATTTATTACAGCACAGAAAGACTTGAGAAACATATGCCTGAGCATAATTTTATTACTGACACCCAAGGGCATATAAACTGCAGCGCTGCGAAAAGACCCAAGATCGCGGTGTTTCTCAACGGCATCAGCAGTTATTATCCGTCCGCAATATCCGAAATCATTTCCAGGCAAGCCAAAGAGCTGGGTTTCTCCGTGCTCTTTTTTGCTTCCGATTTAAGGGATATCATCAACGAAAACAACGAAGGCGAACTAAAGCTGTTCACATTGCCGGACATGCGCGGTTTCGAAGGCATAATTGTGGCCGCGAGCACCATCCCCTCCGCTGAAGCTGTGGAATACCTGCAAAAAGCGCTGCCGGAGGGCATCCCGGTAGTAAGCATCGGCCCTTCCCTGGGCGGTTCGTTCAGCGTAGATCTGGCTGATAACGGATGCATGGAAACCCTGATCCGGCACTTTATAACTGAGCATGGGTTTTCACGAATAAATTTCATTTCCGGACCTCCCGGCAACCCTGATGCCGAATACCGCCTTAGCGCGTATAAGAAAGTAATGGCGGAATACGGCCTCAGATATGACGGCCGCATATTCATAGGAGATTTTACGAGGGAGTGCCATAGACGAAGCGCCTACGGCTGGTGCCTTAAGCCGCAGGATGATAAGCTTTCCATACTGCAAATGATAGACATGGCGGACAATCACCTGTACGAGCAAAAACGCCTGCGCAGCCGGCAATGAGATCCGCCGCCGGCCTGCACCGGTCATATAATAAACGTAAATAATATTTGCTTCTCAGGGACAAAGGCAAATAACGATATACTAGGTATTGATATTATTAAAAGGTGCACCGCGCCTTCATCTTTTGACAATCCTCAGTCAGCTCCGCTTTCAGCGTTCGCTGACAGCTCCTTTAGGAAAAGGAGCCTTTTTTAGCGCCGCCGCGCATGCGGCAAAAGATAGCCTCCTTTTCCTTTGCCCCAAAAAGCTGCGGCTTTTTGGGGACCCCGATCAGGAGGTGGACCCTGCGCTTATGAGCGCAGGGGACGGAGGATTATCAAAACCACTTGTGCCTCTTGTAATACACGAGGCAGAACACCGCCACGATAACGCACAGCGCTATCACCAGCGGGCAACAGTACGGCCAGCGAAATTCCGGTATTTCTATTTTCATTCCGTACCACCCCACTATCAGCGTAAGCGGCAAAAATACAGCGGTTATAACGGTGAATATCTTATTATGTTGTTGAGGCTTATATTCGCCTCGGCCTCGCAGGCCTCGCGCCTGCGTCACGTTTTCCCGCAGGTGCAGCACGCTCTGAATCCTGGCCCCGCACTCCGTCCTGCTTAAGTTTACTTGACACCTATGTCCTTAAAAAGTAATATAGAAGAAATAATTCACGACAAATCATTTTATATACGGGAGACGTCAATGGGCTACAGAAATTCATACGGTTATAGCAACAGGAACAGAAGGTATTCAGGAAGAAGGCGGAGAGCAGGCGCGAATAAGCCTGTATTGATCGCAGCGGTATTGATAGCCGTCCTGGCTCTTATTATCGCCTCTTATTTTATTTTCTTCAATCAGCCCGCGCCCGGGCCGGGTGTGACCCAGACTCCCCCGGTATCTTCAACGCCGGGCGAAACGCTTATACCGACTCCTACGCCGGAGCCAACTCCGACGCCTATTCCCGACCCTTACGCGGTCGACGGCACACGCCCCTCCGACTTCGGGCTGCAGACCGAAATGGAACTTAACGGGGCAACGATAGACAGTTATTCCCGCGCGGTGCCCATATATTTCGGCGAAGGCAGCGATTATACCGACGCCGAAGGCATAATCACGTTCCGTGGCAATAACTTCCGCGACAGCGCGTCTTACGGGACCGTAGGCCCGAATATAAACGGAAAATTGCAGATAGAGTGGGAGATCCCCCTTACCGGAAGCATCAAAAGAGTCGGCTCAGACAGGACATGGTCGGGCAGCGGCTGGACAGGCCAGCCCCTGATAGTCAAATGGAGCAAAGCTGCCCTTGCGAATATGAACATCCTTGACAGCAAGAAAGACGAAGAAGGTTTGACCGAAGTCATACTGGGCACTGAAGGCGCCGAGGTCTACTTCCTCGACTTAAAAGACGGTAAGCCGACCCGCAATAAGATAAGCACGCCATGGTGCCTTAAGGGCGCGGGCGCGCTCGACCCCCGCGAATATCCCCTCTACTTCGTGGGCGCGGGAGACGAAAGCGCGGCAGGCCACGGGCAGAATATGATATTCAGCCTCACGGATACGGAAAAACTGTACGAATACGGAGCCGACGACCCGTTTACCAACAGAAACTGGTATGCGTACGACGCTTCAACAATAGTTAACGCCGCGACCGATACGGTCACTTACGCGTCCGAGACCGGAATAATATACCAGTTCACTCTTAACACAAAATACGACGAGGCGGCAGGTACGATATCCATAGCTCCGTCGGATATATTTAAGTGGAAATACACTACCGACCGTTCCCGGGCGGCCTATACTTCGAAAAGCGACCCGGACTACACAAAACCTTTCCTCGGGATCGAAACAAGCCCCGTGTTCTGGCGGCAGTATATGTACGTCGCGGATAACGGCGGAAATCTTTTCTGCATCAACGTCAACACTTTCGAAGTCGTGTGGATGTGCGACACTCAAGACGACACCAACTGCACCCCCGTGTTCGAGCTGGATAAAGAGAACGGCCGCGCGTATATCTATATCGGCACTTCCTCGAGATTCACCCGCAACAGCAAAAATATCGCGCATATCCCTTTCTGGAAGATAGACGCCATAACCGGGGAAAAGATCTGGACGGGCACCGACAGAAACGGCACCGAAGGGTACTACTGCAAGCGGCCCAACGACTCCGGCGGCATTCAGGATACGGCTGCATTGGGCAAAAACGGGCTGAAAGACCTGGTATACGTCACATACGCCAATGTCGTTGACGAAAACAACAACGATACCGGAAGCTGGCTGGTCGCTTACGACAAGTCTACCGGCACTGAGGTATGGAAGCAGAACTTCGGCGGCCAGTGCTGGTCTTCCCCTGTCGACGTTTATGACGACAGCGGTAAGGGCTATATAGTCTACTGCAGCGCGTATTATACCAAAGATAAGGAATCGCTAGGCGGGTTCGTGACGCTGCTCGACGGGCTTACCGGAGAAAAGCTCGATACCGTAGAGGTAAAGAACCATGTGGAGGCAAGCCCCGCGGTATACGGTAACATGATAGTAATAGGCACCAGAGGGCAGGTGCTTTACGGTATAAAGATTTCATAAAGCATATTAAGTATATTCTAACGTTTAAAATGAACGCCGGCAAGGTTAGCAGGCGTTCATTTTTATATATTGCCGCCTTAGGCATATATCAGGCCCTTCAATACAGCAGGTAAAAATAGTCCATATATCAGGTAAAGAAAAGGCTCAAACCGGTAAAGAAAATCCGTAATTTCAGTAATAATATTACATTGACAATTTACCCTTTAATAGACACTATAAGTTAAAAGGAGGTAATAAAAATGAAACGTAGATCTACATTCGCTCTCATCGCGCTGTTTTTACTCGCTCTTGTGTTATCGGGATGTTCGGACGCAGGCGGCCCGGCTGAGGCGGCTTTGGACGGGGAGGACACTGCCGAAGCGCCTGCGGATACGCAGGAAAATCCCGCGGGTTGGGCGGTGGCCCTTGATTTCGAGATATCCCACGCTACCAACATGTGCGGTTTCTTAAACGAAGACTTTGGTATCACGGTGGGATACGCCGGCGAAGCGCACTATACCAATGACGGAGCTAAGAAGTGGCCGCCGGCGAGTAATAATTCAATGTGCCTTTTCGCCCTCGATATCGTTGACAGCAAGACCGCCTGGGCGGCAGGAAACGGGAACGACGTTCGCATGACAAGCAACGGCGGGAGCACATGGGGAAGAAGGCAAGACGCAGAGATCGGCACGCGCCATTCTTTCATCGATTTCGTCGACGATAAGAACGGCTGGGTAGCGAACCTTTCTAAGCTGGCGGCTACGAGCGACGGCGCGAATACATGGGAGGAGATCACTCTCCCCGAGAAAGCGGACAGCATAGCGGCCATCTGTCTGCGTACGCCCGAATGCGGATACCTGATGACACGCGGCGGGCTGCTTTTCACAACGGTTGACGGCGGAGCGTCCTGGACTGAGCAGGACCTGGATTTCAGCCAATACAATATTTCCGATAATAAAGGCAATATAGGCGTGCTCAATAAAAAAGACATAGCGCTGGCGGATATTAGCTTTGCCGATGAAAACAACGGGACTATAGTGTTTTCCGGCATGATCCCCGGCGAAGGGATTATCACAGTGTGCCTTATAACTGCCGACGGCGGTAAGACCTGGAAACCGGTTCCGATGCCCGACGTAGGGTTCCCCGTCAAAAAAGTCTTCCTGACGAGCGACGGCCAATACCTTACCCTGGGCAGCGACTCCAACCAGACCGCTGTGCTTAAGAGACAATGCAACTAACTTTAGAATGATAGTTTCTCTTGGAAAAAGCCTGCGGCGCGCGCCGCAGGCTTTGTTCTTTTAAACGATAAAACACCTCATCAGCCAGCTAATGGAGCCGTCCGCACGGCGTAGGGCTGGCCGTTCACGTCGTTATACCCTGTATCCCCTTCTTTAAGCCCTTATTATAGCAATGCGACTGAAGGTCATCTGCATTTCTGTGGCGCTATCACCCCGACATCGCCGCAGCATTCGTACTCGAACTGCAGCGTAACGTGATCTATACCGTACTTCCCGGAAAGTATGTCTTCTATCTCCCCCGAAAGCTTCTTAGTGCAGCTTACCATCATGTCTTTAACGTTCACGTGCGCCTCAAAATTGATATTGTTCTGGTCCATGCACCACACGTGCACGTGGTGCACGTTCACCACGCCTTCTATCTTTCCTAAGTCTTCGGCTATCGCGTTTATGTCTATGTTATCCGGCGTGCCCTGCATCAATATGTTTACCGCGTCTTTGAGTATCTTTACGCTTTCCTTTAATATATAGACGCTTATGAGTACGGTCAGAAGCGGGTCGACCCAATACACCTTAAAGAAATAGATAAGTATGCCTCCAACAACTACGCCGACAGACGAAAGAGTATCGCCCAGCAGATGAAGATACGAAGACTTTACGTTCATATCGCCATGGGAACTCTTCTTCAGCAGCAGCACGCACAGCGCATTCGCCGCCAAACCTATAAACGCTACCCATATGACCATGAAGCCGTTTATCGTTTGCGGATCTATAAATTTATCGTATGCTTCTTTCAGCAGGAAAACCGAGATCCCGACCAGTACGGCGGAATTCAGCAGGGCGGCCATTATCGAAGCCCTCCTGTACCCGAAAGTCTTCTTGAAATCGTTTTGTCTTTTCGATATCTTAACAGCCCAATAGCTTATAGCTACCGCCAGACCGTCGCTGAAGTTATGCAGCGCGTCGGAAATGAGCGAAAGGCTCCCCGAGAGTACCCCGCCGATTATCTCCGCCGCGGTTATAACCAGGTTAAGAATCAGCACAAAAAGAAGCCGGACGCCTTTAATATACGATACGTCGTGGCTGTGTGTATGTTCTTCTTTCTTCTTTCCCATCCTAAGGCTTTCCTTTCCCGCTTATTATATTCCCGGTTTAAGGGTCTTGATTCACATTCTTTCCTGCCCCGGCTTTTCCTTCGGCCTTTTCTATTCTGCCTTGCCTAAGTATCCTGAACCCCAGCTGTTCATCTCCCGCAGCACCGGCATCAATGTCTCCCCGAAATCCGTCAGCGAATACTCCACCTTTGGTGGCACCTGCGGATATACCTTCCGCGATACCAGGCCGTTTGTTTCCAGGTCGCGGAGCTGCTGCGTCAGCATCTTCTGCGTCACACCGGGGAACATCCTCTTAAGCTCGCCGAACCTCAATACGCCTGATGAAAGATTCCACAGTATCAATACCTTCCACTTGCCGCCTATCATGTCTATGGTCATCTCGAGCGGGCAATTATACTCTTTGCCGTTAAACTTAAGCATATATCCTCCCCGGTTTCTTTTCAGGTACTGTATTCCCAAAATGTGCGTACTTGCGGCTTTTTACTTGTTATTTAATATTATACCATAGTTTAATCAAAACCAGTTCTTTTGTCTTCATTGCTAAAAAACAAAGCATAAATACTTTAACCGCGCA
>CAZJOS010000071.1:0-11096 GCA_964547655.1 uncultured Christensenellaceae bacterium | reverse complement strand
TTTTTCAATTTAAACATAAATAAGTTTGCCTATTGCGTTGACATATAGATACGAAGTCAGTTAGACTTGTCCTGTACTATTCTGCCGCTTTAAGTATTTTTTTATTTGGAGAATCATATGAAAGCTGCCGTTATAATGGGCTCAAAATCTGATCTTCCCGTACTGGAAATCACCATAAAAACACTGAGAAATTTCGGCGTCGAAGTCGACGCTCACGTTATAAGCGCTCACAGGACTCCCGAAATAGCTCATGGATACGCGTCTACGGCTGAGGAAAACGGAATAGAAGTAATAATAGCGGGTGCGGGCAAGGCCGCGCATCTCGCGGGCGTTATTGCCGCTTATACCACGCTGCCCGTCATCGGGGTCCCAATAAAATCATCGACTCTTGACGGGCTCGATTCTCTGCTTTCAACCGTGCAGATGCCTCCGGGCGTGCCCGTAGCCACAGTCGCTATAGACGGGGCGGAAAACGCGGCGATTCTGGCGGTTCAGATACTATCGTTGAAACATAAAGAATTGAAGCAAAAACTAAAGAGATATAAAAACCAGATCGCCGAAAAAATAGCGGAAGCCGACAGAAATCTTCAGAAGGAGATACACAAATGAAAAAGACGGAGCAGATATACGAGGGCAAGGCAAAGAAAGTCTATTTGACCGACGATAAGGACATCGTAATAGTAGATTATAAAGACGACGCCACCGCGTTCAACGGGCTCAAAAAGGGCACCATAGTAGGCAAAGGGGTCGTAAACAACAAGGTATCCAACCATTTTTTCAAGCTTCTCGAGTCTAAAGGCATACCGACTCATTACTTAGAGCAGCTTTCCGACAGGGAAACGGCGGTAAAAAAGGTTGAGATCGTTCCCGTGGAAGTCATCATTCGCAACAAAGCTGCGGGCAGCTTTTCAAAGCGCATGGGCATTGAGGAAGGAACGCGGCTCAACTGCACCATATTAGAATGCAGCTATAAAAACGACGAACTGGGCGACCCGTTCATCAACGATTATTATATCCGCGCACTTGGGCTGGCGACCGACGCGGAGATGGAAAAGATAAACGAATATTCGTTCAAGACGAACGAGATACTGTCCGAATATTTAAGAGGCCTCGGTATTGAGCTTATAGATTTCAAACTCGAGTTCGGCAGGTACAAAGGCGAGATAATACTCGCAGACGAGATATCGCCCGACACGTGCAGGTATTGGGATCTGGAGACAGGCAAGAAACTGGACAAGGACAGGTTCCGCAGGGATTTAGGAGACGTCGAAGAGGCGTACAAGGAGATAATCGGCCGTCTGATGGGAGAATGAAATGCCGCTTAAGATAAGACTTAAACCGTCATACGACAGGATAAAGCCGTTTGAGGACTGCATGAAAGAAGAGTGCGGCGTGTTCGGCATATACTGCACCGACAGCAGCATAAAGCCGGCGGAAGCCGCTTATTACGGGCTTTTTTCGCTGCAGCACAGGGGGCAGGAAAGCGCCGGCATAGCCGTCGCCAAAGAAGGCGGCATAGAGTATCATAAGGATATGGGCCTGGTACAGGAAGTATTCAAAAGCGGCCTCGATAAATTTAACGGAGCGTATGCCGCTATAGGCCATGTGAGGTATTCTACTGCTGGCGACAGCCAGCTTGTTAACGCCCAGCCGCTGGTAATAAGCTCGAAAAAAGGAAGCATTGCTCTGGCTCACAACGGCAACCTGATAAACGCGAAGGAGCTTCGTGACGAGCTGGAAAACGCGGGCGCGATATTCCAGACGTCAATAGACTCGGAAGTGATAGCAAGCCTTATAGCGAAACATCGGAAAAACGGCATAATCGACGCGATAAAAACTACCATGGATCTGCTCAAAGGAAGCTACGCTCTCGTTATAATGACTCCCGACGAGCTTATAGGCGTAAGAGGCCCCAAAGGAATAAGGCCGCTTGCGCTGGGAAAGATAGACGGAAGTTTTGTTTTCGCGTCGGAGACGTGCGCTTTCGATACCATAGGCGCTGAATTCATACGCGATCTGCGGCCGGGGGAAATAGTTTCAATAAGCAAAGAAGGGTTAAAATCGTACAGCGGGCCGCGCTGCGACGAAACGGCGCTTTGCATATTCGAATTCGTATACTTTGCCAGGCCCGATTCGGATATCGACGGAATATCGGTGCATAAGGCAAGGGAGCGCGCGGGAGCGATGCTGGCGCTCACAGACCCTGCCGACGCCGATATTGTCGCGGAAGTCCCAGATTCGGCAACGCCCGCGGCAATGGGGTACGCAGCCCAGTCTGGCCTGCCGTATACAAAAGCGCTTGAAAAGAACAGGTATGTCGGAAGGACGTTCATACAGCCCGCGCAGGGTAAAAGGGAAATAGGGGTAAACTTAAAGCTAACACCGCTCAAACGCAACGTAAGGGGAAAGCGCGTTGTGCTTATCGACGACTCGATAGTAAGGGGGACAACCTCCAAGAGGATAGTCGAGATGCTCAAGCTCGCGGGCGCGAAGGAAGTCCACATGCGCATAAGCTCCCCCCCGATAAAATACCCCTGCTTTTTCGGCATAGATACGCCGTCGCACGAACAGCTGATAGGTTCGGGCAATTCCGTGGAGAAGATAAGAAAACTTATAGGCGCAGATTCGCTTAGTTACCTCAGCATCGACGGATTGCTCAAAACAGTAGAAGGCGCGGCCTGTAATTTTTGCACGGGGTGTTTTGACGGCCAATATCCCGACGACGTGGATAATATGTTAAAATGCGCAAAGAAGAACGTTCTCGACAGATAAGGAGATTGATATGTCCGTTACGTATAAAGACGCCGGAGTAGACGTAAAGGCCGGCTATAAAGCGGTAGACCTTATAAAAGACCATGCCAGATCTACATTCGATAAAAACGTGCTGACGGGCATAGGCTCGTTCGGCGGGATGTATAAAAACGGAAGCAGCGTGCTTGTTTCCGGAACGGACGGAGTAGGGACGAAGCTTAAGCTGGCATTCGCGATGGGGAAGCACGATACCATAGGAATAGACTGCGTAGCAATGTGCGCTAACGACGTAGTATGCCACGGCGCCAAACCTATGTTTTTTCTCGATTACATTGCGATGGGAAAACTTGAACCGGAAGTTGCTTCAGATATAGTAAAAGGCGTAGCCAAAGGATGCAGGCAGGCGGGATGTGCGCTTATAGGCGGCGAGACCGCAGAGATGCCGGGCTTCTATAACGCGGGCGAATACGACCTCGCGGGTTTCTGCGTCGGAAAAGTAAAAAAAGATAAACTTATTAACGGGCAGAATATTAAAAAGGGAGACATGATTGTGGGGCTTAAATCATCCGGCCTTCACAGCAACGGATTTTCGCTTGTGAGAAAACTCGTGAAGATGGACAAGCGCTCTCTTTCGCAGCATATAGACGCATTCGGCAAGACTCTGGGTGAAGAGCTTTTGACCCCTACAAGGATATATGTCAAGACCGTCCTTGAACTTGCGAAGTCGTTTGAAATAAAGGGAGCAGCGCATATTACGGGCGGAGGTTTCATCGAGAATATACCCCGCATAATACCCAAAGGCCTGGGAGCCGATATAAACATAGGCAGCTGGGACATGCCTCCCGTGTTCGAATTTATAGTCGATAAAGCCAAACTAAAACTAAATGAAGCTTATAACACGTTTAATATGGGCATAGGCATGGTGCTCGCCGTGAGCCCGGACCAGTCGAGCAACTTTGCGTTTGCCGCAAGGAATTTAGGGGAAGAATCTTTCGTTATAGGCACAGTAACTGAAGGCGAAGGAGTCAGGCTGTGCGGATAGAAAGGCTTGTGGTTATGGTGTCGGGCGGCGGCACTAATCTGCAGGCGCTTATAGACGCGTGCGCGGACGGCCGCATCAGAGCCCGTATAAGCGGTGTTATTTCAAGCAAGCCGGGCGTTTACGCCCTGGAGCGTGCGGAAAAAGCGGGCATACCCACATCAATAATAAAATCGTCAGAATACGGCAGCCAAACAGAACTTAATAATGCGATAATAGATACTGTCGAACGTTTAGGCGGGCAGGCGATAATACTCGCGGGCTATATGTCCATTCTTGGCGGAGAAGTCGTAAACAGATATAAGATACTAAACATACATCCGGCGCTTATACCCTCTTTCTGCGGAAAGGGATTTTACGGCCTTAAAGTCCATAAGGCTGTGCTCGATTACGGCGCGAAAGTATCGGGCGCTACCACGCACTTTGTGGATGAAGGAACTGATACGGGTCCTATTATCATGCAGAAATGCGTTGCGGTGCTGGACGGCGACACGCCCGAAGCGCTTGCGGCGAGGGTGCTCGAAGCCGAGCACGAGATACTCGTAGAATCGGTAAGGCTGCTCTGCGAAGGAAAACTGGAGATCCAGGGCAGAAGGGTCCGCGTCGCTGATTGATCGTCAATAATTTTTTATATAATTTCGGAGGTTGATATGAAAAAAGCTTTCTTAAGCGTATTCGACAAAACAGGGATAGTCGAATTCGCAAAGGGCCTTGCGGGCTTTGGATTCGAGCTGCTCTCAACGGGCGGAACCCAGCGCGCGCTGGAAGAAGCGGGCATCCCCGTAACGAACGTTTCAAAAATAACGGGTTTTCCGGAATGCCTCGACGGGCGGGTGAAGACGCTTCACCCAAGTATTCACGCGGGAATTCTCGCTATGAGGGAAAATAAACAGCATATGGAGCAGGTTAAAAGCCTGGGCGTGGGGCTTATAGACATAGTCGCGGTAAACCTGTACCCGTTTAAGCAAACTGTAACAAAACGCGGGGTAACGCTGGAAGATGCCATTGAAAATATAGACATAGGCGGGCCAACGATGCTGAGGGCAGCCGCGAAGAACTGGCAGGACGTAGCTTCGATAGTCGATCCATCCGATTACGAAAAAGTTCTCGAAGAACTTGAAGACGGAGAGATATCGAAGAAAACAAAGTTCGAGTTATGCGTGAAGGTGTTCGAGCATACCGCGGCTTATGACGCGCTGATATCCGGATATCTTCGCGAACAAAACGGAGGGGGGTATCCCAACAAGCTTACGCTTACGTATGAGAAGCTTCAGGATATGCGCTACGGAGAAAATCCGCATCAATCGGCGGCATTTTACAGGGAACCGCTCGATATAAGCGGTACGCTGGCCTCTGCGGAGCAGCTGTGGGGCAAAGAGCTTTCGTTCAATAACATCAACGATACCAACGGCGCGGTGGAATGTCTGCGTGAATTCGACGAGATAACGGTAGTGGCTTCGAAGCACGCCAACCCCTGCGGAGTGGGCAGCGCCGATAACGTATACGACGCTTACATGAAGGCTTATACATCAGATCCTGTTTCGGTTTACGGGGGAATTGTCGCTGTAAACACAGAGGTCGATAAAAAAACAGCGGAAGAAATGACGAAGACATTCCTTGAAATAGTTATCGCTCCTTCATATTCCACTGACGCGCTGGAAGTATTAAAGACGAAGAAGAACCTCCGTATACTCAAGCTGCCCGACATAAACTCAAAAATAAAACCGAACGCCATAGATATCAAAAAGCCGTCGGGCGGTTTGCTTATACAGCAGCCCGATTCTTTGCTGTTCGATGGGGAATTAAAAGTTGTGACAAAGCGAATCCCGACGGATAAGGAGATGGAAGATATGGCCTTTGCCTGGAAACTCGTAAAGCATCTGAAATCTAACGCTATCTCAGTGGCGAAGGACAAGCAGTCGCTGGGCTTAGGGCCGGGGCAGGTCTCAAGGATTTGGGCCGCTGAAGCCGCGCTTGCGCGGGCGGGGGAGAAAGCAAACGGCGCCGCTCTCGCGTCTGACGCGTATTTTCCGTTCGACGACTGCGTAAGGCTTGCGGCCAAATATGGTATAAAGGCGATAATCCAGCCGGGCGGAAGCATACGCGACGAAGATTCCATCAAGGCGTGCGACGAACTGGGGCTCTCGATGATGTTTACGGGAATACGCCATTTCCGCCATTGAGGTATTAATATGAAGATACTTGTAGTAGGCGGCGGAGGCCGGGAGCACGCCATAATATGGAAACTTCGAAAGAATAGAAGCATAACGGAGATACACTGCGCTCCGGGCAACGGGGGCATATCCGCAATAGCGAAGTGCGTTCCCATAAACGCGACCGATATCGACGGCATTGCAGCTTACGCGAAGCGGGAAGCGTTCGATCTCGTCTTCGTAGCGCCCGACGACCCACTTTACCTGGGAATGGTGGACAGGCTCGAAGCCGAAGGCATACGTGCTTTCGGGCCGACCTCGAAAGCGGCGGAAATAGAAGGGAGCAAGGTATACGCAAAATGGCTCATGAAGAAATACGGTATACCCACGGCGGAATACGAGGTATTCACCGACTTTGGTAAAGCGTGCGAATACGCGGAGCGCTGCGCCCTGCCCGCGGTGGTAAAGGCCGACGGGCTCGCCTTAGGTAAAGGGGTTATTATATGCGGAACGGCTGCCGAGGTAAAAGCGGCGCTCGAAGACATGATGGTTAAAAAAATATTCGGGGACGCGGGGGAGAGAGTAATAATCGAAGAGTTCTTAAGCGGCCCCGAAGTTTCCGTTCTTGCGTTCTGCGACGGAAAAACAATACTGCCTATGGCCAGCGCGCAGGACCACAAGCGCGCGTTCGACGGCGACAAAGGGCCTAACACAGGCGGAATGGGAGCATTTTCGCCGTCACCTAAATACACCGGAGAGACACAAAAAGAAGTAGAGCATAAGATAATCAGCAAAACGCTTTTCGCCCTCAACGAAGAAGGAAGAACTTTTAAAGGGATCATATATTTCGGGCTTATGCTTACCGAAAACGGGCCTAAGCTATTGGAATACAACGCGCGCTTCGGCGACCCGGAAGCACAGGCCATACTTACGAGGATGAAGAACGACCTGCTCGAGATAACGGACGCTATAATAGAAGGCAGGCTTTCTGATATAAAGCTCCAATGGGATGAAAGAAGCGCTGTATGCGTAGTGATGGCGTCGGGCGGATATCCCGGGAAATATGAAAAAGGAATTGCGATAAAAGGCCTTGACGGCGTAAAAGATTCTGTCGTTTTTCACGCCGGCACGGCTATGCTGGACGGCGAATACGTTACGAGCGGGGGAAGGGTGCTTGGCGTTACAGCGCTGGGAAGCGGAATAAAGGAAGCGAGAGAAAAAGCGTATACGGACGTAAAGATGATAAGCTTCAGTGGCGCACAATACAGGAGCGATATCGGCCTGAAATAGCGCTGTATAACTATATGGCAGCGGCTTTTAATTACTTAGCCGGGTAATATGATTGAAACGGGTAATATATCTTAAGTATGAGCAAAGCGTAAACGTTCGGTTAAAAACTTTTACAGGAAAAACGCTTTCGATACGGCGCTCACGGCATCTTTAGCTTTATCGGTGTCAACGCAAAAGCTTATCTTCGTTTCCGATGTGGTTATTATATAAATGCCGATACCTTTTTCGGCCAGCGAGCCGAACAGGCGGGAGGCTACCCCCGACTGGCGCTGCATGCCGGCGCCTTCTATGGTGAGCTTGGAAAGCCTGGTATTGGTGTTTATCTTTGTCGTATCCGCTATATATTTTTCAAGAAGCCCGCTGCAGACGTTGATATCGGATATCGGCATGGAGAACGAAAGGTTCACTTTCCCGTCGTGCGGAGATGTCTGGCTGATTATATCGACTTTAATGTTCTGTTTAGCGATATCGTCGAAAACGTCAGCTATCAGAGAGGGAGAGAAGGGCATACCGGAAAGCGAGACCATGGCCTGTCCGTCGTCCTCATATATATGCGTAACCGCCGATTCCGCTATCACATCGCTCATGTTATATAGGCCCGCGGGCTTTCCGTGCAAAAATCTTGCCGCACGGATTGCGCCGAAAGCGAAAATCTGCCTAGATTGCGCTATGTGGTTTATCTCAATTATCTCGTCGGCGCCAATAAACAGAACGCTGTGCTCTCCGGGTATTGTGCCCCCGCGCACGGCGTGTATGCCTATTTCCCTGCCGCGTTTCTCGGTCTTTGAATGCCGGCCGTAAACGTACTCCTTATGTTCGGTATACGCTTCGTTGATAAAATCGGCAATAGCGAGAGCCGTACCGCTAGGGGCGTCGACTTTCTGGTTATGATGCTTTTCTATGATCTCTATATCGTAGGCCTCGCCTAAAAAAGCAGCGGCGCTTTTTGCAAGTTCCATTTGAAGGTTTACGCCGAGCGACATATTGGCCGCGAAGAATACTGGGATGATCTTTGAAGCGCCGTGTATCCGAGCCTTCTCTTCCGGAGAAAAACCGGTAGTGGCGATCACAATAGGTATATAGTTTTTTTCCGCTAAAGATATGTTAGTCGGGAGCGCTTCGGGCCGCGAAAAATCGATTATCATATCCGCCTGCTCTATGCAGCTTTCAAGGCTCAAGTATACGGGAAAAGCGTTTTGCTGGAAATCCGGGAACTTATCGACCCCCGCAACGACTCTGATATCTTCGGTCTGCGCAATGATGCCCGAAAGTACCTGCCCCATTTTTCCGTTGGCGCCGTTTATGATAACGTTAATCATGTGTACCCCTCTAAGTATTTTAAACCCGGCTTTAAGGCTATATCATATTTCTTTAATGAGTTTAATATAAAAGCTTTGGAAAAACAAGCTGCAGCCGTCTTCTCCGGCTGCAGCTGTTGGTATTGTCTCTTATGATATATCAAAACTAAGCGCGATAAGTTCTTTTTTGAGCGCAGCCGTTTTATCGGCGCTCATCTCGCACAATGGCATTCGCAGCAGTCCGGCGTTTATTCCAATCATATTCAGAGCGGTCTTAACGGGTATAGGGTTCGTTTCGAGGAAAAGCGCCTTATTAAGGGGATTCAGCTTGAACTGCAATTCAAGGGACTTCATCGTATCTCCCTCGAGATATGTCGCCACCATATCGTGGACCATCTTTGGCAGCAGATTTGCCGTTACTGAAATAACGCCCTTGCCCCCGAGAGAAAGAATAGGCACGACGTGGTCGTCGTTTCCCGAATATATATCTATATCGGGGCACAGGCGGGCGGTCTCGGTTATCTGCGCTATATTAGCGCTTGCTTCTTTGATTCCCGCTATGTTATCGTGCCGGCTTATCTCTTTCATTACCGCGGGGCATACATTCACTCCCGTCCTGCCGGGAACGTTATAAACTATTACAGGCACGTTCGAAGCGTCGGCGATGCTCATATAGTGTTTAATAAGGCCCGCGTCGGAGCACTTGTTATAGTAAGGCGTTACTACGAGCAATGCATTTGCCCCGAGGTCGCAGGCTTCCATGGAGTTTACTATAGAAGCCGCCGTATCGTTGGTGCCTGTGCCGGCTATAACGGGGACTCTTCCCGCAGCCTGTTTTACGACAAATTCAATGGCCGATAGCTTTTCTTCCTTAGTCATTGTAGAGGCTTCGCCTGTCGTTCCGCATACGATAAGCGCGTCTATGCCGCCCTCAATCTGATATTCGATAAGCGTTTCAAAGGCCGAAAAATCGATACCAGAGTCGCTGAAAGGCGTAACCAGCGCCGTGCCTGCTCCTGTGAAAATACTCATATTATCACTCCTTTTTGCCCGGTGACTTGTCACCTGTCGAAATAGCCCTTATGAGCCAGCAGCTCCGCTGCCAGCACTCCTCCTCCCGCAGCGCCCCTTAAAGTATTATGACTTAAACAGATAAATTTATAATCGAAGAGCGTATCTTCGCGCAGACGCCCTATAGATACGGCCATGCCGTTTCCGTTATCCCTGTCAACTCTTGTCTGAGGCCGCGAATCGTCTTCGAAATACTCGATGAACTGCTTCGGCGCGCTGGGAAGCCCAAGCTCCTGCGGAACACCCCTGAAGTTCTGCCATCTTTCTTTTATCTGCTCTATGGTCGGTTTTCTGTCAAAGCTCACGAACGTTGCGGCCATGTGCCCGTCGGATACGGGCACGCGAATGCACTGCGTAGTTATCACGGGCTTTTGTACGCTCACAATGCCGCTTTCTCCTACGCTGCCCCAAACTTTGAGAGGCTCCTGCTCGCTCTTTTCTTCTTCGCCGCCTATGAACGGTATCACGTTATCCTTCATCTCAGGCCACGATTCAAGCGTTTTTCCCGCGCCCGACACCGCCTGATACGTGCACGCCAATACCTTATTTATACCGAAATCTAGTAAAGGATGAAGCGCTGGCACATACGTTTGAATAGAGCAATTAGGCTTTACCGCTATAAAACCGCGCTTTGTGCCGAGGCGTTTGCGCTGCGCACCTATCACCTCTATATGATGCGCGTTCACTTCGGGTATCATCATCGGGACGTCGGCCGTTTTCCGGTGAGCGCTGTTATTGGAGATAACGGGTATCTCTTCTTTGGAATAGGCTTCCTCGAGCGCTCTTGTGTGCTCTTTATCGAGGCTTATCGCGCAAAAAACAAAATCGACCTTTTCTTTAGCCGCCTTTATATTAAACGCGTCGCATACCTTCATATCAGCAATATTCCCCGGCAAAGGGGAGGGCATGGCCCATCTTCCTTCTACGGCTTCGCCGTACGTTTTACCGGCGGACCTTTCGCTTGCGCTCAGGTGCGTTATTTTAAACCAGGGATGGTTTGCAAGCAACAACACGAAACGCTGTCCCACCATTCCAGTTGCGCCGACTATACCCACATTGTAGCTCTTCATCTAAGATGCCTCCTTTATAAGCTTAAAATCTTTTGATTTATATGCTGATATAAAAATAGCACGCATAAAATACCGCGCGCCAATAATAATAAAAAGCTTTATCATTACAGCAGCGCTCCGCCCTGCAGCCCCAAAAACCTTCGGTTTTTAGAGACTATGTTTAAGGGCGACAGTTGCATGGCTGTTGACCATGCACCCAGGTAAAACATCACGGTTTTGTAATACCTTCGGCAGTTTCCCCTTTGCTCTAATCATCACAAGCGTTCCGCCGCCTCCGGTTAGCATACTCATGAAAACTGCGCCTCAACTGTATTGGGGTTTATTATAACATCGGGGCATGATACCGTCAACCTTTCCTTTTCAGCAATAAAAATATTTGTTTATATTATTTTGCTATTGTATATTATTATCACCAATAAAAATA
>CAZJOS010000070.1:2253-11132 GCA_964547655.1 uncultured Christensenellaceae bacterium | reverse complement strand
GCGGGGGGGCCAAGATGGCAAAATTGATAATAAACGGTGGTGCGAGGCTTGAGGGAGAGCTGAGCATTCAGGGCGCAAAGAATGCGGCACTTCCTGTGTTCGCAGCCGCTTTGCTTACTGAGAAACCGGTGACGATATATAATTGGCCGGCGATATCGGACGTATATTATATGTTATCCATACTGGAGCATATAGGGGCGTACGTAGAATACGAAAAAGACAAGCTTATAATAGACACCAATAAGGCGCTTCGCTGGGAGCTGCCCGATAAGCTGGCAAAAGAGATCCGTTCTTCCATATTCATGATAGGCCCAATACTTGCGCGTTTCAAGATGGCGAGGTTCACTTACCCCGGGGGCTGTGAAATAGGATCGAGGCCTATAGACCTGCATCTGCAGGGGCTGAAATGCCTTGGGGTAAACGTTACGGAGGCAGGCGGCCATATAATGTGCGAAGGCAAAAACCTTCACGGCGGAGACATCCATCTCGATTACCCCAGCGTGGGGGCGACGGAAAACCTGATGCTGGCTGCGACGCTTGCGCCAGGGAAGACGGTTATAAGGAACGCGGCGAGAGAGCCGGAGATAGTCGAGCTGCAAAAAGTATTGAACCTGATGGGAGGCAGCGTAAGCGGCGCAGGAACAAGTAACATTTTTATAGAAGGGCAAAGCCGCCTTGACGGATTCACCTATACGTGTATACCCGACAGGATAGCGGCGGGAACTCTAATGGTTGCGGCCGTTGTGACAAACGGCAGCGTTACCCTTAAAAACGTGATACCTGAGCATCTCTTCGCAGTGACCGCAAAGCTCAGGGAAGCGGGAGCGGATATCAAGATATATGAAGACGCAATAACCGTTTTGAACGAAGGCAGGCCCAAAGAGCTGCATTTGATCGAGACGGGGCCTTATCCGGGATTCCCCACTGATATGCAGGCGCAGATGTGCGTTGCTGCCGGCATAGCGAGAGGAACGAGCATAATAGTTGAAAGCGTCTTCGACAATAGATTCAAGTATGTAAACGAACTCAACAGGATGGGCGCAAACATTGTTACCAAGAACAATGTCGCCATAATAAAGGGCGTTGAAAAACTGCACGGCAACGAGGTGACGGCGATGGACCTTCGGGGCGGCGCCGCGCTGGTAATAGCCGGCCTGTGCGCCGAAGGAGAGACCACGGTCGACCAGGTCAAGATAATTGACAGGGGATATGAGAATTTCGAGTCCGCTCTTCGCGGCCTCGGGGCAGATATAAGAAGGGAGGATTAACGTTTGGGGAAAAGAAGGGCGCTGAAGATAGTATCCGCAATACTGCTGTTTTGTGCGCTTCTTTTTGTGGCGTTCGAAGTGCTGCATTTAAGATACATCACAGTCACGGGATGCGAGGCAAAAACGCCGGATGAAATAATATCTCTATCCGGGCTGGAAACCGGAGTAAGCATATTCGGAGTAGATACAGATAAAGCCATGAAAGCGCTGGGCGGCGATCCTTACATAAAGCCCGTGAGCGTTACAATAGTATATCCCGACCGGGTAAGCATAACGGTTGAGGAAAGAAAAGAAGCGGCATACATAAAAAAAGGCGGCGACGTTCTTGTAATAGATAACGAAGGCTGGCTTCTTAAGATACTCATGAATACGGATACCGTAACGTATACGCAGGTGCTCGGCCTTAATTTAGGCGAGTATACTGTGGGCAAGCCATTGGGCGCTGCCGATACATTTCAGCTTATGGTATTGTCTAAGGTATTGACTGAAGCTGACGCGGAAGGGCTTGAGCTTGTCAGCATAGACGTGTCGATCGCGGCAGACGTTATATTGGAAACAGAAGAAGGCTTTATTATAGAGCTTGGGGATGATATGGATCTCGAGAAAAAATTCAGCCTTGTTAAGTCTGCAGCCTCTGAACTTAAGGGTATGGGGAAGACTTCGGGAATAATAGATGTCGCCTCTGCCAACGGCGCATATTACCGTGAAAAATGATTTAGTCTATTGTTATTTCCTGCAAACATGGTATTATTATTTTGGGGATATATACTGTAATCCGTATCTTTTAGGCTCCTGAGGCTTAACTAAAGGGTATTATTTGAGGGGATTAATATTGTGTTATGGGGAACGTTACAGCTGCCATTGAATTTGGCACGTCCAAGATAATATGCATTATCGGGCGCGGCAAATCGATAGGTCGGTTCGAAGCATTGGGTTCGGGCAGCATAAGATATGAAGGAATAAAGAACGGAGCTTGGCTTAGGCGAGAAAAGGCCCAGGACGCGGTATTAAAAGCGCTTTACACGGCGGAAAAAAAAGCGAAAAAGCGCGTTAAAGAAACATATATAGGAGTGCCGGGAACTTTCTGCAGGGTGGTATGCCAGGAGGGTTACGCTTCTGTTGAAAGCGGTATAGTGACTGAAGGCGACGTTGAAAACTTTATAAAATACGCCGAAGATTTTTACAACGACCCCAATTATGTCGCGGTGACCGCTGTGCCGGTATACTTTATACTGGATGACGGGGAACGGTATATCGACGTTATCGGGAGCAGTACCGCGGAGCTTCGGGGAAAAGTCTCCATCGTTTTCGCTAAAAGGCAGTTTACCGAAGACGTGGAAGAGATATTAGAAGACTCGGGCGTAAAAATTAAAGGCTTTATACCCGAGATACTGGCGGAAAGTTTGTTCCTGGTCCCCGTGGAGGAGCGCGACGCAAGCGCCGTGCTGCTGGATATAGGCTTTTTCGACACAAACGTTACCGTTGTATACGGAGACGCTATTGTTTATAATAAGACGATACATGCCGGGGGCAGGCATATAGCGAACGATCTGTCGCTGGTTATGAATATAGACATAGACACGGCGGAACAGATCAAAAAACAATACTCCTTTGGTCTTGAAAATTCTGGCACGAAGTTATATGATTATGCCAGACCAAAGGAAGGAAAGGTTGAAAGGTTCAGCCATTCTCTTGTGTCGGAAATAGTTGACGCAAGGGTGGAGCATCTTTGCGAACTTATAAACAAGGTCTTTGAACACAGCCCTATAACGATTGCCCGCAGGACGAGGGTATTTCTTACGGGCGGGGGAGTTGCAATGATGAAAGGCGCAAAAGAAATGCTGGAGCAGCAGCTCAAACGGCAGATCCGCATCGCAAGGGTCGAAGCTCCCCAGCTTTCCACGCCTAACTACTATACCGCTCTGGCGTTATTGGATTATGTATTTGAGAGCGAATATTTTGAGAACGAGGGAAAAAATCAAAAGATATTGAAACGGTTGTCGGATAAAATGTACGATTGAGAACAGCTCGAGGGGGGTTAATATGCCATTAGAAATCGACATTGAGCAGGACAGCATAGCGAAGATCAAGGTTATCGGGGTCGGCGGAGCAGGCGGAAACGCCGTTAACAGGATGATAGACCACGGGCTGATCGGCGCTGAATTTTATGCTGTAAATACGGACAAGCAGGCTTTGATGCTTTCAAGGTCGAAAAATAAGGTGCAGATCGGCGAAAAACTGACCGGGGGCCTCGGAGTCGGAGGAGACCCGTCTATCGGCAAGCGCGCCGCTGAAGAGAGCATCGAAGAGCTTGGCGAGATGATCGACGGAGCCAACCTTATTTATATTGCCGCGGGTCTGGGAGGCGGCACCGGTACCGGCGCCGCGCCTATAATAGCAGAACTCGCGAGGCAGAGGAATATACTTACGGTAGCCGTTGTTACCATGCCTTTTCTGTTTGAAGGGGCGCAAAGGATCACCCGCGCAAAGTCCGGCTACGACATTCTTCGGGAAGCGGTCGATACCATAGTTACGATACCCAACGATAAACTTTTACAGGTGATAGGGAAAGGAACTTCGATGCTCGAGGCTTTCCGGGTCGCGGACGACGTGCTCCGGCAGGGCATACAGGGCATCACCGAACTCATAGTAAAGCCAGCTCTCGTTAACCTCGATTTTGCGGACGTGCGTACGGTAATGTCGGAGCGCGGCGTGGCCCATATGGGCATAGGCGTAGGCTACGGCGACAACAAGACCATGGACGCGGCAAAACAGGCGATACAGAGCCCGCTGCTGGAAACGAGTATAGAAGGCGCGAGGGGCATACTCTATAACGTTACGGGCGATCCGTCGATGAGCCTTCTTGAGATAGAGGAGGCCGCCAATCTTATAAGGCAGGCGGCCGATCCTGAAGCGAACATTTTCTTCGGCGCGGATACAGACGATTCTCTCGAAGACGAGGTGCGCATAACGGTAATAGCAACCGGCTTCAGCGGTTCAAGAAAGCCAAAACCCATTGTAAAGGAAGAGATAGACGTTCCCGATAAAAGCATGGAAGAAGAGGATTTTGTGCCTGTCAAGCCCGCGGAGAAAAAAGGCCCGGTGCTCGGCAGCTTTACGGATACGAGCCACGACCTCGACATACCGCCCTTCCTCAGAAGGAAGCGTACAAAAAGAGATTTCTAGAAACATTATCAAAGCCCGCCTAAGTTGAGCGGGTTTTGTTTTTCTGTATGATCTCTTGTCAATTGACGTAAGGCAGGAATATATATTATAATGAGCGAAAGTTACAGTAGTAGCGGGGAAGTGCTTTTTTGAAGATCTACAACACCATGGCCAGAAAAAAAGAAGAGTTTGTGCCGATGGAGCCGGGCAAGGCGAAAATTTACGCCTGCGGGCCCACGGTATATAACTTTTTCCATATAGGGAATGCAAGGCCGTTCATCATATTCGACACCTTGAGGCGTTATCTAGAGTACCGGGGATACGACGTGACATTCGTACAGAACTTTACCGACGTGGATGACAGGCTTATAAACCGCGCCGCCGAAGAGAAGACGACACTCAAAGAGGTGGGCGAACGTTTTATCAACGAATACTTCAAAGACGCGCAGGGTCTGGGGATACGGCCGGCCGACATACACCCCAAAGCAACGGAGCACATCGGGGATATAATCAAGCTGGTAAAAACGCTTGTGGATAAAGGCCATGCTTACGTTGCCGATGGCGACATATATTTCGACGTATCCAGCTTTCCCGAATACGGCAAACTCTCCGGCCAGTCCGTTGAAGACCTGAGGGCGGGAGCGAGAATAGACGTGGGGGACATAAAGAGGAATCCGGAGGATTTCGCGCTCTGGAAAGCCGCCAAGCCCGGGGAAGACAGCTGGGAAAGCCCGTGGGGCAAAGGCCGCCCGGGGTGGCACATAGAGTGCAGCGCCATGAGCATGAAATACCTCGGAGAGACCATAGACATACACGGCGGCGGTGAGGATCTCATATTCCCGCATCACGAGAACGAGATAGCGCAGTCGGAGGCCGCTACGGGCAAGCCGTTTGCGAAGTACTGGATGCATAACGGATTTTTAAATATTAATAATGAAAAAATGAGTAAATCGCTGGGCAATTTCTTTACCATACGCGACATATCGAATAAATATGACCTCGGCGTAGTCAGGCTGTTTATGCTGTCGGCGCATTACAGGAACCCTATCAACTTTTCGGAAGAGCTTATAGCGCAGGCGGCATCCGCAATGATGCGTATAAGGAACTGCAGGGAGAATCTTAACTTCATAGCAGCCAGCGGCAGCGGGGGAGATATAGACGTATCGCGGGATACCTGCATGCTTGAAGAGAGATTCAAACAGGCTATGGACGACGATTTGAATACCGCGGAAGCCATAGGGGCAATATTCGAATATATAAGGGAGATTAATCTTTTATTTGAAAACGGCGGCTCAAAGAAAAGCGCATGTGCGGCGCTTGCGGCGCTTGATACTGTCTTAGGCGTACTCGGGCTCGTTCCGCGCGAGGATAATATTCCCGATGAGATAAGGGAACTTGCGCAAAAGAGGCAGGAAGCGAGGGCGCGAAAGGATTTTGCGGCCGCGGACGCTATAAGGGGCGAGATAACGGCGCTCGGATATGATATAAAAGACACGCCGGAAGGCGTAAAAATAAGCAAAAGATAAAGAGGTATTGAGGTTTGAATCCTGACAGCATGAATCAGATGATATCCATAATAACGGTCATAGCTGGAGTTCTGGCTCTATGGTATGCTATTTTCGGCAAAGCTCCGGGGTTTAATATGGATTATCCGAAAGAAATGAAGGCAGATGCTGAAAAAATGCTCAGACAGTTTTGTTGGATCATTGGGCCTATTGCGCTGGTTTCGGGAATTTTAGAGTTGATAGGATACGTATGGGCCGGATATATCAGCTTACTAATCATTCCCTTGATAATAGTTTACGTGATATTATACCGGAAAAGATTCAAGCAATATCTTAAGAAGATGAAATAAGTGCGGCAGTGGATTCAATAATAAACAGCATAAAGGCTGCTCTTGCCGGGCAGCCTTAGATTTTCAGTTTCCAAAGGATTCGGGCAGCGAATAGCGCCGGCTGAAAAGATTTTAGGGAAGTACAAAGGAGAAAAAAATGAAGCCGTTTTTTACAGGGTTGTGTACCGTTATTGCCAGCATGATGTTTATTATCGCCCTGCTCATATTGAGCGTCGAAGCGTTCGCGCTGAACCCGGATTATTATAAGGGTGAATATGAAAAACTGGGCACCGCAAACGAATTAGGTTTAAACGATCAGGACCTGCAGACGATAACGGAGAATCTTCTGGACTATACTTCGGGGACGAGGGAAAACCTCGATATGCAGGCGAACTTTAACGGCGTGCAGCGGGATGTGTTCACTGATAAAACAGAAGTAGAGCACATGGTAGATGTGAGGACGCTGTATTTGAACGCGCGCAGCGTACGCACGGTATGCCTTATCGTTACGGCCGCGCTGCTTATACTGGCGTTTGTCTTAAGCGGGAAAAAGGCGCTCAAATACCTTTGCAGGTCGTTCCTTAAGGTCTCGGGCGTGTTTGTGATAATCGTAGCCGCTTTAGGAATATACGCCGCAATAGACTTTAAAGGCTTCTGGGTATCTTTCCACCATGTGTTTTTCACAAACGACCTGTGGCAGCTTGACCCGAATACGAGCATGCTTATAAGGCTGGTGCCCGAGCGGTTCTTCTCAGACCTGGTAGCGAAAATAATAATAAGGTTCGTCTCTATTTTTGCGGCGCTGAACATCATGGCCGGAGCGGGGCTGTATCTGATAAAGAGAAACGGATCAAATGAGGCTGCAAACGCATAACATGGACAGTATGATACTAGCGATAGAGACGTCGTGCGACGAGACTGCCGCCGCAATAACTTCCGGCAGGAAAGTGCTCGGCAGCGCCGTTTATACGCAGAAGGAACACGAAGAATACGGCGGAGTAGTGCCGGAGATAGCGTCGAGAAACCACATAATGAAGCTTCCCTATATAGTTGACGAGGCGCTGCGCTCTGCCGGCCTCGGCTTCGGCGATATCGAAGCCGTGGCAGTGACCGACGGCCCCGGACTCATAGGAGCGCTGCTGGTGGGCGTGTCGTACGCGAAGGCGCTTGCGTATTATTATTCCCTCCCGCTTATACCCGTTCACCATATCGAAGGGCATATCTGCTCGCTGTATATCTCGCACGAAGACTTAGGGCCGCCTTACATATGCCTCGTCGTGTCGGGAGGGCATACCCATATCGCGGCAGTCGAAAATTACGGGAAATACAGGCTTATAGCTAAAACCCGGGATGACGCTGTCGGCGAAGCTTTCGATAAAACTGCGAGAGTGCTGGGCCTCGAATATCCCGGAGGACCGAGGCTGGAAGAGCTTGCGAAGCATGGCACGCCGAAATATAAGTATACAAGAGGCTTTAAAGACGAAAAGCACCTCGATTTTACGTTCAGCGGGCTTAAGACTGCCGTGATAAACCAGATACATAACTTAAGGCAGAAGGGTGAGAGCTTTGAGCCCGCGGATATCGCCGCGAGCTTCCAGAAAGAAGCGATATCGTTTCTTGCGGACAATACGTTTGAGGCGGCGTCGAGGGAGGGTATAAAAAAGATAGGTATTGCGGGCGGAGTATCCGCAAACGGCGCTTTAAGGCGGGAGTTTGAGGAACGCGCGAATAAAGCCGGGTTAAGGCTTTACTTGCCTGAAATAAAGTATTGCACCGATAACGCCGCCATGATAGGCTGCGCTGCCGCATTCGCGAAAGAATGTAAAGAGCCTTTAAGGCTCAACGCGAACGCTTCAAAAGCATTGTTTTAATCTTACGGGTTAAGGCCGGTAAAAAGAATAGCGGTGTAAAGAAAATAATATAGATTATATGACGGCGGAGGTTTTTATGAAAAACAGAAATCGTTATATGATCTTTTTTTTGGCCGTATCGTTTATAGTAGCGGTACTGCTTATCGCCAATCCGATAAGCGTTCAGGTAATAAAACAGAGCAGGGGAATTATAGTCATCGACGCGGGGCATGGAGGTTTTGACGCGGGCGCTTCGGGGAAGGCGACCAAAGTAAGAGAGGATGTATTGAACCTAAGCGTGGCAAATAAGCTTAAGCGGCTTTTTGAAATAAACGGATTCACTGTCATAATGACGCGCGAAGACGATAAGGCCGTCGCCTCCACTAAAAGAAAAGACATGGAGAGGCGCGAGCAGATAATAGAGGAAACAAAACCGGATATGGTTATCTCGATACACATGAACAAATTTAAAGATACGTCGGTATCGGGGCCTATGGCCTTTTACTACGAGAAGTCGGCGGAAGGAAAGATATTGGCAAAGCTGGTTCAGGAACAGCTTAACGAATATCTGAATCCCCCGAAACCGCGGACTTTCAAACCGGAAAATTATTTTATGCTTCGGAACGGCGAATGCCCCTGCATACTTGTGGAGTGCGGATTTTTGTCAAACGAAAGGGAAGAACAGCTGCTCCAGACGGAAGAATATCAGGACAGTATCGCGAAAGCGATATATAAAGGCGTCGACGCGTACTTTGAACAGCG
>CAZJOS010000070.1:0-2153 GCA_964547655.1 uncultured Christensenellaceae bacterium | reverse complement strand
AAATACATATTGCATTAAAAACATAATGGTGTATAATATCATTAAAGGTCAAAGATAGTCAAAGCAGGTGATGAAATGTCGGTATTAAGCGATACTATAGAGAGTTTTATAAAAAGCCTGATGGGAGAATATGAAGGAAGGATAGAGTTGCAGCGCAACGAGCTTGCGCAGCATTTCAACTGCGCGCCGTCGCAGATAAACTACGTCCTCGCCACAAGGTTCACTCCCGACAGGGGATATATCATAGAGAGCAGGCGCGGCGGCGGGGGTTACATCCGCGTGGTGCGGCTCAACGTAGACGAATCGGATGAGCTTTTGCAGCTTGTGACCGAGAGGATAGGCGACGCGATATCGGAGCGCGATGCGTTGGACGTTATTTGCCGCCTCGTGGAAAACGAAGCTGTAACGGAAAAAGAGGGGGCGCTTATGAGCGCGGCAGTATCGGATAAGGCTCTCGGGATCCCCGCGGTGATAAAAGACCACTTAAGGGCTAACATAATGAAGCATCTGATACTGGCGCTTTTAAGTCAGGAGGCTTGATATGCTGTGTGACGATTGTTTAAAAAATATGGCGACGATCCATATGACCACGTTTGTAAACGGGCAGATAAAAACTGTGCACCTTTGCTCCCAGTGCGCCTCGAAACGCAACAAGCCGGCAATAGTGCCGGGGTTTTCATTCAACGATCTATTAAGCGCGTTCTATGAAAACGAGGAGGCGGAAGAAGTCGCATGCAAAGTGTGCGGCACCACGCTTTCGCTTTTCCAAAAGACGGGGAAGCTGGGCTGTGCGCAGTGCTATAAAACGTTTGAGCCGAGCCTTCTGCCTGTGCTCAAAGGCATCCACATGAACGAAAAGCATACGGGCAAGCGGCCCGGCCAGAAGGTAGCGATAGATGTGGAGAAAGAGTCGGCAAACGCCGGCAGGAAAGAAGAATTGAAGAGGGAACTCAAGGTAGCCGTCTCCGCCGAAAACTTTGAGGAAGCTGCGAGGTTGAGGGACGAGATAGCGCTGCTCGAAAAGGAGGGGACAAAGAATGCCTGAATGGCTGGAAGAAAACGCTCCTGAAAGCGACGTGGTGGTATCCACAAGGATAAGGCTGGCGAGGAACATTGCCGGCCTGCCGTTCCCGTCAAGGATAACAAAGAATGAGGATATTGAGAGAGTTCACGACCTGGCAAAGATAAGCTTGCTTAAATCACCCGGGTTTAAATATCATCGCCTTTCCGATATGACTGAGATAAGCAAACGGGCGCTCATAGAAAGGAATATAATAAGCCCCGACCTGGCGCGCAGCAGTATAGGCGGGCTTATAACGAGCGGCGACGAGAGCATGAGCGTTATGATAATGGAGGAAGACCATTACCGCCTGCAGAGCCTGAAATCTGGGCTGTCGCTTCAGGCAGCGTATTTGGAGGCGGATACGCTCGATAACAAGCTCTCGGAAGGAATCGATTACGCGTTCGACGAAACGCTTGGGTTTCTTACGAGCTGCCCTACCAACGTTGGGACAGGCTTGCGCGCTTCGCTGATGCTGCATCTTCCGGCGCTCACCGCGGCGAAGGGCATGCAGAGAATAATATCTATGGTAGGGAAAATAGGCATGACCGTAAGGGGGGCTTTCGGAGAAGGAAGCGCCGCACTGGGCGCGTTCTATCAGATTTCTAATCAGATAACGCTGGGAGTCTCTGAAAAAGAGATATTGACGAAGCTGCTGTCGACGGCTAACAAGGTAATAGGTTTTGAGCGCGACACTCGGAAAGAGCTTTACATGAACCTTGGCATAGCGCTCGAGGATAGGGTATGGCGGGCTGTCGGTATACTGAAAAACGCCCGGAGAATGAGCGACGCCGAAGCCCAGAAGCTTGTATCCGACGTGGCTTTCGGAACGTCTCTGGGAATAGTATCAGGGTTTACGGCAAGCTCGTTGTATAAGGTAATGATGGACACGCGGCCTGCTATAATTGCCGAAAAGACCGACGATCCACAGAAGCAGAACCGCGATATAGTACGGGCGAACGTTTTAAGAGAAGTTTTTAATTCAAAGTCACTGTAAAGCCGTAGAGCTTTATAGGGTGATGCATATAGAAGGGAGAAAAAAAGCAATGGACTTTTTTACAAAGTTTACGGAAGGCGCTAAAAACGCGCTTAA
>CAZJOS010000069.1:0-11280 GCA_964547655.1 uncultured Christensenellaceae bacterium | reverse complement strand
ATTCTTTTATCCTCTGCGCGTCGGCGGGATCGTCGGCGCGCGGCCAGCAATCCGTAGATAAGGTCTGCATCCGGCAGCTGTGTTTCAAATTCAGCGCTTGTGCGTATCTCGCCGACTGCACCGGCATTAAGCTTATCAAGAAGCTCTTTTCCGGCCGTATACCCTTCGGGCGCAGCCTGCGTCACCGATATTGGAAGCCTGACGGCGGCTTCAAACCAACTCATGCACAGGTTGGTCAATGATATCAAACCCGGCATACAATCTTATACCAGCTTATCCACAAGGTCGAGCTTCTCCCACGTAAGGTTTAATTCCGGCCTGCCGAAATGCCCGTACGCCGCCGTTTGCCTGTATATCGGCGCGCGGAGGCCCAGTCTTTCTATTATAGCCGCGGGCCTAAGGTCTACCCGCTCGTGTATCCTCTTGGCGAGCGCAATGTCGTCCATCTTTCCCGTGCCGAACGTATCTACGTATATCGACACCGGCTGCGCTACGCCTATGGCGTACGCTACCTCTATCTCGCACCTTTCGGCAAGCCCCGCCGCCACAACGTTCTTCGCTATATGCCTTGTGGCGTACGCGGCGCTCCTGTCTACCTTTGAGGGGTCTTTGCCCGAAAACGCCCCGCCGCCGTGCCGCGCGTACCCGCCGTACGTGTCCACTATTATCTTTCTTCCGGTAAGCCCCGAGTCTCCGGCGGGCCCGCCGATAACGAACCTTCCCGTCGGGTTGATAAAATACTTCGTGCCTTCATCCAAAAGGCTCTCCGGCACCGCTTCGTTTATAACGCGCTTTATTATATCTTCCCTTATCTGCTCCTGCGAAGCGTCGTCAGCATGCTGCGCCGATACTACCACCGTATCGACTCTTACGGGGTTATATCCCTCGTATTCCACCGTTACCTGCGCTTTTCCGTCGGGGCGCAGGTAGGGGAGAGTTCCGTTCTTGCGCACCGCTGCGAGCCTCTTTGTTATGTTATGCGCTAAAGTAATGGGCAGGGGCATAAGCTCTTTTGTCTCACAACAGGCATAGCCGAACATCATTCCCTGGTCTCCCGCACCCTGCTCGGCTTTATTGACGCCCATCGCAATATCGGTCGATTGCTCGTTGATGGAAAGTATTACTCCGCATGTGTCCGCGTCAAACCCGAACTTCGCGCGGGTAAAGCCTATACCCCTTATCGTATTCCGGGCTATCTTCGCTATCTCGACATAGCAATTCGTAGTGATTTCCCCCATTACCAGCACTAAGCCGGTGTTCACCGCCGTTTCGCACGCAACGTGGGCGTTTGGGTCGTGTTCCAGAATGGCGTCAAGAACGGCGTCGCTTATCTGGTCGCAAATTTTATCCGGGTGCCCTTCCGTTACCGACTCCGATGTGAATAGTCTCCTCATTTTCTTCTCCTTATTGTATTAATCAAAAAAACCCCGCGTCAGCGAGGCCAGAAAAAATCAATTTCTATTACCTCATCTATCGGGAATTGGCACCTTGGCTAATATGCCTGGTTGCCGGGTTTCACAGGGCCCGTCCCTCCACCTCTCTTGATAAGGGGTTTTTTATCGAATCAATAATAACATAATGTCACCCTGTTGCAAACCCCCAAATCAGCCAAATAAGCAGCCCTGCGACTATATTTCCCAGAAAAATGACGGGTATAGCCTTTTTCATCCTTAAATCAAACAATCCCGCTATCATAGACCCCGTCCATACCCCGGTAGTGGGCAGAGGTATCGCTACGAATAAGAATAAAAACAGCATCTTGTATTTACCGGCGCGGCCGCCTTTGTTTGTAAGCCGCCTGTGCTGCCATGTGCCGAACCTGTTGAGCAGCTTGATATCGCTGTTCATAAACGCCTCGAGCACGCGCCTTGTAAATATTATGATTAACGGGGAAAGAACTATACAGCCAAACTCAGCTACAATAAAACACTGAACTTCCGGGATGCCGAGGCTGATCCCGACCGGTATTGATCCTTTAAGCTCAATAAGCGGCACAGCCGACAGACCGAATACGAGAAAATAACTCCAAAACGTAACCAAAATAATTACCGCCAAATAGTTTGCTTATTTATTCTATAATATCAGCCGCTGTACTGGCAATGTTTTTACTGATATAATTATCCTGATACGATAAAATTTACTCTTTGTTAACAAGGGCAGGTTTATGAAACGGGTTTTGGGATATCTCCGCCGCGCGGACGAAGACCACAAAATGATAACGGAAAACGAAAGAATAGCGGTGGGCCTTTCGGGCGGCAAAGATTCCATGCTGCTGCTCTATGCGCTTAAGCTGTATAAACATTTCTCGCGCAATAAATACGAGGTCAGCGCGTTTACCATCGACCTGGGGCTCGATGGCTTCGACCATGAGCCGATGATAGGCTACTGCCGCTCGCTCGGGATTAAGCATACTCTTATTAAGACCGAAATAGCGAAGATAGTATTCGATGTAAGGCGCGAAAGCAACCCCTGCGCGCTGTGTTCAAAGCTGCGCAAAGGCGCGCTTTTTGCCGAGATGAAAAAGCAGGGCATAACCAAGTGCGCTTTTGCGCACCACCGCGAAGACTGTCTCGAATCGTTTCTCTTAAGCCTGCTGTATGAGGGCCGTCTTCGCACCTTCAGCCCCGTAACGCATTTAAGCAGGCAGGGCATAACGCTTATACGCCCGTTTATATACCTCCCCGAAAAAGAGGTGAAAGCTGCCGTTAAGAAACACGGCGTTCCCATAGTCTTGAATCCCTGTCCTGCAAACGGCGCCACAAAACGGGAAGAAATAAAAAAGCTGCTTGCTGCGATCTGCGCAAGCAGCCCTGACGCGCGTGAAAAAATGCTGACCGCGCTTAAAAACACGCGGCAATATTCGCTTTGGGATAAGCCTTAAGAAGCTGCGGGGCTTGCTTCGGAGCTTTCCGCCGGCGTCGTAGTCGGAACGACCGTAACAGGCGTCGGTATCGGCGTAGCGGTAGGCTCCGGCGTAATCTGCGGCACTGATTGGGGAAGCTGCAGCACCGGTTCAGGCTTGTTTTGCTCGGTATAACCGTTGTTGGCTATATCGAACACAAGGCCGTATCTTACCTTTGCTCCGACTTTTTCAAGCGAGATGCATTTCATATCGTAAATCTGGCCGCCTACCGCGACTTTCGACCCGCTGTAAAAAAAGGCGCAGGCCTGATCCTCGTTAACTTCGTTGCCTTCGGCAGGCGTCAGATAGATGACGAGAAGAATCTTTCCGGGGGAAGCGGCAAGGGCGTTGCCGTGGTCGTCTTCCATAGTCAGCATGGTTTCCTGATCAGTTTCAAAATCGCCGATAGCCGTCGGATAAGCCTTTTGAGCGCCGCACGCCGCTAAGGCAAGTATCACGCAAAATATCAGTACCGGCAGTATAGTCCTTTTCATAACCTAATACGTAATTCCTTATATTATATTTTATCATTTCACCAATTATATAACACAAGCCTTAATCTGGCAACTGTTTTATCTCGTCGTTGTTATTTAAGCTTTTTTATGCAATAATTTTTATATGGGCGTAACTAACTCGGAGATTATCGAATACGCGAAAAGCCTTGGCTTTGACGACATAAGGTTTGCGGCCGCGCAAGGCCCCGTTAGGGCAACAGGCGGAGATACCGTATATCTCGAATCGCTGCTTGAAGGAGCGAAAACGCTTATAGTGCTATTCGCCGGCTACCTGCCTGCGCTTAAAGCCCGGCAGGGATATATAGCGCTGTCGCCTTATTACATAGCTTCTAACTTTGCCTATAACGCCGCAAAGCGGCTGGTAGATTTTATTGAAGAGAGAGGCTCGCGAGCCGTACGCCTCACTTCGATATCGGCAAGGGCCGCCGCGCTGCGCACGGGCGGGTTTATAGGAGAAAACGGATTTTATTACCACGACAGGTTGGGGTCGTATACCTGCATACAGACCATACTTGCCGACTGCTGCGAACCGGAAGAATATAAAACGGAAAAGAAATGCCTTCACTGCGGCAAATGCCGGGGCGGGTGCCCTTCAAACACGGTGGGAGAGATAAACGGCTGCGTACGGCAGCATATGCATGGTGTCGTGCCCGAAGCCCTGCGCGGCGGCGTTTATCAGCTTTTCGGGTGCGAAAAATGCCAGGACGCGTGCCCGCTCAACAGTAAAGAGAAAAGCGCGCCGCATGAGCTCAGCGTTGAGAGCCTTCTTAACGGCGAATGCACCAAAGAGCTTAAAGACGTTGCGGGCCCTAATATGGCGCGTTCCCGCCGCATAATCTCGCAGGCCGCGCTGTACGCCGCGAATTCGAAAGCGTATCATCTGGCCGGCAGATTAAAAGAGCTTTCGCAGACTGCGGAAGAGCCGGTTAAAACGCACGCCCTGTGGGCGTATAATGAACTCGGGGGAAAGAATGATAACGCTTGAAGCATACGCAAAACTGAACCTGGCCCTCGCGGTCGTTGGGAAAAGAGACGACGGATATCACGAGCTCGATACTTTAATGCAAAGCATTTCGCTATGCGATATTGTTAAAATAGAAAAAGCTGACGGTATATCCGTTCGCATGGACGCCCATTCGATAGATGAGAAAAGCAATTCCGCGTATAAGGCCGCGCAATGCTTTTTTGAGCATGCCGCGTCGGGAGGCGCGTCGATCACAATAAATAAACGCATACCCCCAATGGCGGGCCTCGGAGGCGCCAGCGCCGACGCGGCCGCTGTGCTTATAGGCCTCGACAGGCTGTACGATACTCATCTTTCACCCGATGCGCTGCGCAAACTCGGAATATCGGTCGGCGCCGACGTGCCCTTCGCGCTGGCCGGCGGATTGGCGAGAGCCAGGGGTATAGGGGAGAAGCTAACGTTCCTCAAGCCAAACAGATCTATGTATTACGTTGTCGTTAAGCCCTTTGCCGGCGTATCCACGGCAGAGGCGTTTAAAAGGTTTTCCGGCTCGGAGCACATCAGCATTGACACAGTTGAATTCGCGGTTCTCAAAGGCGACGTTTCACTGTTTTCAAAGAGTTCCGGAAACGCTCTTGGCATGGCCGCGCTCGGCTTATCTCCCGATATCGTAAAAGCGGCGGCGGCCCTTAAGGAGGCGGGAGCGCAAAAGGCGCTGCTCACGGGTTCGGGCAGCGCCGTGTTTGCGGCATTCGAAACTTATGAGGAAGCGCAAAGCGCAGCAAAGCGCGTAAAAGGGGATTTCGAGCTTTGCGGAGCGTTCGAACCGGTAAATTGCGGCGCTATTATAACAGGGGATAACGAATGAGCATATTCTCAGATACGCTTTGTCAATGCCTTGATGAAGCCGGAATAACATATAATCAGCGGCAGATAGCATTGTGCGAAGAGTATTACAGGCTTGTAGCCGAAGCCAATAAGCACATGAATTTAACGCGTATAACGGGCGAGGCCGACGCCGCGCGCCGGCACTTCGCCGACACGGCAAAGGCGCTTAAATTTCTTGCGCTGCCGCAGGGCAGCGGCGCTGTAGACGTAGGCACGGGGGCCGGGTTTCCCGGCATCCCTGTAAAGATAATAAGGCCGGATATTAATTTAACATTGCTTGATTCTTCCGCCAAAAAAACGGATTTCATTAAAAGCGCGGCCGATAAACTCGGCATAAGCGTCAGCCTGGTCTGCGCGCGCGCGGAGGAAGCCGCGCACGGCCCCCTTCGCGAAAGCTTCGATGTATGCTTTTCCCGGGCTGTCGCCCCGCTTAATATGCTGCTGGAGCTTTGCGTGCCTTTTGTAAAAACAGGCGGTATATTCGCGGCATGGAAGGGCGAAAACCTGGGGGGAGAATTAAAAGAGTCGCGCTTTGCCCTCGATACTCTGGGCTGCCGCGTAAAAGACACCGGCTTTATCGATCCCGGCTATATAATACTAATAGAAAAACAAAAACCCACGCAGGAAAAATATCCGCGCAGGTTTTCAAAGATAAAATCTTCACCGCTGTAACAATACTGAGATCCCGTAAATAATGTTCTTCCAATGAACAAAATTTGCCCTTTTCAGCAGCGAATATTGTCAGAAATCGTATATGAATGTTATAATCACCATTATAGTTAATCGTTTTCACGGTATCGATGGGGGTGTTTTTAAATGGATAAAAAGAGGCTCGGCAACGCGTTTTTGATCGCCTGGGGCGTGATAATGGCGGCGGGCACAGTTCTTATGTTTATTGGCATCACCCGTGAAAGCCTGTGGTACGACGAATCGTATTCCGCGGCAATCGTCAACCATTCTATTCCCGACATAATTAATATGACCGCCGGCGACAGCCATCCCCCGCTGTATTACCTTATGCTCCACGTTTTTACGCTGGTGTTCGGCCGCTCTGTGCTGGCACTCAGGGCTTTTTCGGCGCTGGGAGCCGTTGCTCTTGCGGCGTGGGGCTTCGGCCCGGTAAGGCGGGCCCTTGGGAACCGTTTCGCGCTTATATATACATTCGTTACTTTTGCTCTGCCCATTACCTTTTCGATGGCGCAGGAAGCAAGGATGTACACGTGGGCCGCTTTCTTCGTAACGGGAAGCGCGCTTTACGGATATCTCGCGTATAAGGATGGCCTAAGGCGCGACTGGATAATCTTCGGTTTATGCACCCTTGCCGCAGCTTATACGCACTACTACGCCCTGCTGGCTGCAGTGATAATATGCGTAATAATATTTATTGCAATGCTTATAGAAAAGAAAAGAATAGTGCCTTTCCTGTGCTCGGCGGGAGCCGCTGCCGCGGGATACGTTCCATGGGTCTTCAGCCTTGCCGGGCAGATGGGCAAGGTCGACTCCAACTTCTGGATACCGCCCGTGACCGGCGAGGTGATCAGAAACACTTTAGTCTATCCTTTCAGCAACAAGTTCTCATACAAGCTGTCTTCTCCATTGAGCGACAGTTTTGTGGACGCGGCGTTATACGTTTCGGCGGCGTTTATACTGTTCGGTATAATATTTCGTATAATAAAGAAAGACCAAAGCGTAAAGCTGGCCGTGCTGGCAGCCGCTGCGTTTATACTGACCATAGGCGCCGGTATCATCGCATCCTCCGTAATAAGGCCCGTGCTTGTTGAGCGCTATATGGTGACTGTTCTCGGGCTCTTCATACTTGCTCTCTCTTTCGGCATAGGGGCGTTGGGCAAACGGGTGCTGCCCATAGCTGGGTGCGCGGTCATACTGGCGCTCTCCCTGCCTCAGACAGGTTTCGTCATTAAACACCGTGAAAACGGCCCTATGGCCGAGGCGCAGGCATATTTAGACCCGCTTTTGGAGCCCGGCGACGTGTTTTTGCATACCGACGAGCATACGATGGGAACGTTCTGCTATTATTTCCCCGGCAGCATGAATTACTATTACCAACAGGAGGGGTATTACGTATTCAGCAATTTCGACGCTTTAAAACCGAACGGCGTTGTGATAGGCTCGCTGGGCGATATCGGCAAAGACAAACGCGTCTGGCTCGTGCGGCGTTTGGGTACAGCCGACAATACCGCAGCGCGGCTGCTTAGGTCGGGCGAGCTTAAACTCAAGGGGAATCCCAAAGAATTCAGCGCCGATATATCATGGTACAGGTTCTCGGTCTATCAGACATTGCAGGGCGCAGAGAAAGCCTCTGCGGCAGCCCCGGGCGCAGCGTCTTCGGGCGACCTGACCGTTTCAGTTAGCGGCCTTAACAGCAATGCCGGGAAAGCCTTTATCAGCGTTTACGTTAATGACCCATCTGACGCCGAAACATGGGCTGAAGCGGATATAAAAGACGGCAAGGCCGAGGCTAAGTTTACAGACCTCCCGTTCGGGGAATACGCCATACTGGTCTTTCATGATAAAAACGGCAACCGGCAGCTTGATATGGCAGGCGAAGTGCCAGGCGAAGGTATAGGATACTCAAATACTTTGGACGCGCCGCAGGGCCCGCCGGATTATGAAACATGCAAATTCACTTTTGACGCTAATAACACCGCAATGATCATACCTGTCTTCTATTTTGACGCGGTATAAAAATAGCAGCCGGATATGCATAATATTCCGGCTGCCCCTGTTTACCCGGCCCAAGCGGCCCCTGACCGCCCGCCTAAGTTTGCGTATAAAGCGGCGTCTGACCTGGTCTTTGCCCCCACATCCGCCGGCTGGACATTTCGCAAATTTTTAGGAAACCAATCCTTTCACTACTTTGCCTCTCGAGATTCCTCCCGGCCGGGCTTATTTCTAAACCGCGCCATGCTCGCCGATAATCGGTTTACGTGGGTCGTTTTGCCCGCGGCTGGCATCGACTTTCAACCACAGAACCGCCGCCCTATGATTATAAATCTCACCAGAAAACGTGTCAATTATTCATTTCAGAGCGATTTTGTTTTTATTATATGAGGTTGATTTATTTAAGCCGCGTGCTATAATTATCTATGGTTTTACAGAAATGTCGAAATCATAAGAATATTTAACGGGAGGTGGTATGCGTGGACGCAGACCCTAAGCGGTCACATAGAATAAAAAAGCGGAGTGCATACCACTTGGCAGACTAAAAATATGCACACCGCTTTCCGGTTCTCAAAAAGCCTGCGGCTTTGCGGGAAGCCCGAATTCGCCCCAAAAATATTTGGGGACATCACTAAGAAAGGCGGTGTATACTCATGATTCAATTTTTTAAATCTGAAAACGGAACGCTCGAATCCCGCTGCGAGCTTTGCGCGGGTTCCTGGGTGCATTTGACCGATCCCAGCAAAGAAGAGCTGGAGAAGATATCGAAAGACTGCGGCGTCGAAATGGACTTCCTCTCCGCCGCTCTCGACGAAGAAGAGACCCCGCGTATAGACAAGGAAGACGAAGCGACGCTCATAATCGTAGACATACCCATAGTAGAGCCGGAAGGCACGTCGTTTTTATACAATACGGTCCCGCTTGCCATAATAACAACTGAAAGCAACCTCATAACCGTCTGTCTTGAAGACTCGACAATATTCGAGGATTTCTACAAGGGCAGGGTAAGAGGATTCGACTGCACAAAAAAGACGCGCTTTATATACCAGCTGCTTTTCAAAACGTCGTCGAAGTTCCTGCAATACCTGAGGCAGATAGAAAAAGCGAGCACGCAGGTGGAAAACGCTTTATATAAGTCGCTCAAAAACAGGGAGCTTCTGCAGATGCTCAAGCTCGAAAAGTCGCTCGTGTTCTTCTCAACGTCATTGAAGGCGAACGAGATAGTACTCGAAAAGATGATGAAGACGAATATGATCAAGCGTTACCCCGAAGACGAAGACCTTCTGGAAGACGTTATAATCGAGAACAAGCAGGCAATAGAAATGTGTACGATCTACAGAGATATTCAGTCGGGCACGATGGACGCGTTCGCTTCCGTTATATCCAACAACTTAAATATCGTCATGAAGTTCTTAACGTCCGTCACCATTATACTCGCCATCCCGGCGCTTATAGGGGCTCTGTGGGGCATGAACGTCGACGTCCCGTTCAGGGATATGCCGGGCGGCTTTTGGATAGTATCCGGCATAGCGGCTTTTTCGACTGCGGCTGTCGCCTTATTCCTGTGGCGGAAGAAGATGATGTGACCGGCGCTTTTAAGCGGTTTTTCGGTAAACTATAATAATCGCAAAATAATCGGAGGGATCGATGCCGTTACTTAAATACATCTGCGAAGACTGCAAACACGTTTTTGAAGAGCTTACCAGCCCCGATAAAAAGCCAAAGTGCCCTGCCTGCGCGTCGGGCAACACAAAGCGCTTCTATCAGGGCAAGTGTTATTTCGGCGGAGCCGGACACGGGGGCGGCGGAAGCTGCACCGGAGGAAGCTGCAGCACCTGCAAGGGGTGTTCCGCTTAGTTTAGGGTAAAAAGTTGTTGGAGGGGCCTTATGAACGAAGGTCACAGACAGCGGGTGACGCAAAGGTTTTTAAGCGAAGGCCTTGAAGGGTTTGAAGACCGTGAAATACTCGAATATATGCTGTTTTACGTTCTGCCGCGCGTCGATACGCGGCCCGTCGCTCACAGGCTGTTAGATGCGTTCGGCAGCTTGTCGGGTGTGCTCGAGGCGTCGGCGTACGACTTAGAGCAGATAGAAGGCGTGGGGGAAAGGACCGCGGCATACCTTTCAGCGTTTCCCGAAGTATTCAGGGCATACCGGCGCAGCAGGATGGGCGACAGGCCTTCTATAAAGTCCGTTAAAGACGCGTGCGAGTTCGCAGGCTCCCTGCTGCTGGGGAAAGCCTACGAGCAGTTTTACGTTGTCTGGCTCGATACCCAGAACCGGGTAATACACTTTGAGCGCCTGTCGGAAGGCGGGTCTTCCGAATCTCCGATATATCTGAATAAGCTTGCGGCGGGCGCGCTGCGCCATAAAGCGGTAAAGGGCATAGTAGCGCATAACCACCCGGGCGGAGACCCCGCGCCCTCGAAGGCCGATATAAGCGTGACGATGGATATAGCAAAGGCGCTGGGTACCTTGGGAGTGGAACTACTCGACCATATAATCGTATGCGACGGGGCGTCGTTCAGCTTTCAGGCTGATTCGCTTATTAAGCGCTCCTCTGAGCGTGAAGACGCTTACGCGGCGCAGTACTCGGGCAGAAAGCTTAAAGACCTGCATGAGATACAGCAGCCATAGAATATTAATATAATATCAGTTTTTATATCAGGAGGTCATATGACTATAACGTTTAAAGCCGTAGAGCATCCAAACAGGAATACGATTTCGCACATACTCCGTATCGAAAAAGCTGCTTTCGGCAACGGGGCATTAACCGAACATGTAGTGATACCGCTCATGCGCCACGGCAGGATATACGTGGCCGTCGACGAAGACGACGTGCCTGTTGCCAGCGCCTATTTCATGCGCGACATGAAAGACCTCGATCTTGCTTATCTTTTGAGCATAGCGGTGCTCCCGGCGTTCAGCGGATACGACATCGGCATAGCGCTGCTTGAATACGCCCTTTCGGATATCAAGGAACTAAGCGTCTTAAAGGTGCAGCTTACGGTTGACCCGGCCAATTTCAAGGCGCTCTCTACATACCGCGAGAGGCTCGGGTTCGCAGTCTCCGAAGGGTCTTCTGACGAGTACGGCTCAGGCGACGAACGGCTTACCATGATCAAAGAGTTGTAAGTCGTTTTTTCACAAAAATGATACTTTTCGTTAACTCTTTGTTCATAATGGCAGCGTATATTGATAATTAACAATGCAACCAGCATGAAGATATATTTTGAAAAGAGCGTCCAATAACGGGCGCTCTTTTCTGTATCCGGTGCTTGGGGGATGAAATGTATGCGCGATACGGTTTAATTCAGCCTGTATGTCAC
>CAZJOS010000068.1:0-11381 GCA_964547655.1 uncultured Christensenellaceae bacterium | reverse complement strand
GAGCAATGCGAGTGAAAAGAGCGATGCGACCATTTTTTAAGCAGGTTCAAACCCTATCTGGGGAGCCAATGAAAGTCTGATCTGGATATCAGGCTTTTTTGTTTAAAAAATAACCCTCAATTGAATTACATTCTTATAATAAGTGAACCATTTATGATTTCCTTAAAAATACCTTGAGAACACCGATAACGACATTTTACATAAATTTGATGTTCTTTGTATAAAATCATGACAGACTCATCGTATTATCAAATCATGAAACGAAAGGAGTATATTGATGAATCTAAAAGAAAATAATAAAGGAACCATGAAAATAATCGGTATCTTACTGGTACTGGTAATGTTGATGGGAGCCATGGCGGCGTGCGCAGATAGCGGTACTTCAAACAGCGCTAAATCCTCGCAGGAGATATCTTTTAACACATCAAAAGAGATCACAGTCGTATCACGCGAAGAAGGGTCCGGAACCAGAGGCGCTTTTACAGAATTGATGGGTATAGAAGTAAAGAACGAAAACGGCGAGAAGGAAGACCAGACTACCGTTGAAGCCAATATAGCGAACAGCACGAATGTCGTTATGACGACAGTTGCAAGCAATCCATATGCGATAGGATATATATCCTTAGGCTCTTTGAACGATACCGTAAAAGCTATTAAGGTCGACGGAGTTGAAGCCAGCGTTGCGAATATCAAAGGCGGAACGTACAAAGTGGCTCGTCCTTTCAATATCGCCACAAAGGGCGAAGTCAGTGAAGTTGCACAGGATTTCATAAACTTCATAATGAGCGCTCAGGGGCAGCAGATCGTTGCGGACAACAAGTACATAAAGTTCGACGACAATGCTCCGGATTATACGGCAGCCGGCCTGTCAGGTAAGATCGTGGTTGGCGGTTCGTCCTCGGTATTCCCGTTAATGGAGAAGCTTAAAGAGGCTTACGCAGCTCTTAACCCTGATATAACCATCGAGATACAGACGAGCGATTCAACGACGGGAATGACTCAGGCTAAAGACGGCGCACTGGATATAGGTATGGCATCAAGAGAACTCAAAGACAGCGAAAAAGAAGTTCTTACACCGATCGTTATAGCGTTGGACGGCATAGCCGTAATAGTAAACAACGAGAACTCGTTTGAGGACCTTACCAGTGAACAGATACGGCAGATCTTCGTTGGAGAAATATTATACTGGAACGAAGCAGAATAATAAATGAAAAGAGGCGCCGATATGATTAAAGGACGCCAGGGATCCCGGGGAGCGAACTCTCTCCGGGATACTTCCGCATCCGGGAAATTTTTTAACAGAATAAAGGAGCCGCTCGCCAGGACCGCATTTATTATCGCTGCATGCGTCTCAATACTGGCCGTAGTTCTTATTTGCGTATTCCTGTTTGTAAACGGGATCCCCGCAATAGGAAAGATAGGCGTGTTTGACTTTTTGCTTGGGCAGAAATGGAAGCCTATGAACGATATCTACGGAATATTCCCAATGATAATAGCCAGCATCTATGTAACGGCGGGGGCATTAATAATTGGGGTGCCGATAGGTATACTGACCGCAATATACCTTGCTAAGTTCAGTTCTGCAAAGACAAGCAGGATACTGAAACCTGCTGTAGAGCTGATGGCGGGAATACCATCGGTCGTTTACGGGTTTTTCGGTATGGTAGTGCTTGTTCCGTTCATACGCGAGACGTTCGGAGGAAACGGTATGAGCCTTCTTACGGCTTCAATATTGCTTGGAATAATGATATTGCCGACTATAATAACGGTTAGCTCGGCATCTATAAACGCTGTGCCCGCAAGTTATTACGAAGGCGCGCTGGCGCTGGGCGCGAGCCATGAGCGCAGCGTATTCAAAGCGGTCGTACCTGCTGCCAAGTCGGGGATCACAGCTTCTGTCATTCTTGGGATGGGACGCGCGATAGGCGAGACTATGGCCATCATAATGGTTGCCGGTAATCAGGCAAGGATGCCTGCAGGGCTGCTTAAGGGATTGAGAACGCTTACGGCGAATATAGTTCTCGAAATGGGTTATGCAGCCGACCTGCACAGGGAGGCGCTCATAGCGACTGCGGTAGTGCTGTTCATTTTCATACTAATAATAAACTTGCTGTTCTCGCTGCTGAAAAGGAGGACAAGGCAATGAATTCGCTGACCAAAAAAAGAAAGAGATTTACGTCCTCGCATTTCATGCGGCTGCTCGTATATTTGGCAACATTACTGACCGTCGCCACACTTGTATTTCTTATAGGTTATATTCTTATAAAGGGCATACCGAACCTTTCGCCGCAGCTCTTTGCCTGGGAATACAATTCTGAGAACGTTTCCATGATGCCTGCAATTATAAGTACGATAATGATGACCGCGCTGTCTTTGCTTATAGCGGTACCCTTGGGCGTTTTTGCAGCGATATATCTCGTGGAATACGCGCGCCGCGGCAACAAACTCGTGGGCGTAGTGCGAATAACAGCGGAAACGTTATCGGGCATACCCTCAATTATATACGGCCTTTTCGGTATGTTGTTTTTCGTAACTGCGATGGGATGGAAGATGTCCCTAATAGCAGGCGCTTTTACGCTATCCATAATGATATTGCCGCTTATTATGCGCACGACGGAAGAAGCGCTGAAATCTGTACCCGACACATATCGTGAAGGCAGTTTCGGCCTCGGCGCCGGGCGCTTAAGGACGGTGTTCAGGATCGTGCTGCCCGCAGCAGTACCGGGAATACTGGCCGGCGTTATACTTGGCATAGGCCGGATCGTAGGAGAAACAGCGGCGCTTATTTATACGGCAGGAACCGTGGCGCAAGTGCCTGCTTCGATTGGCGAATCGGCAAGGACATTATCAGTGCACATGTGGATGTTATCTTCAGAGGGGCTGCACGTTGACCAGACGTACGCTACGGCGGTGGTGTTATTGATACTTGTGGTGAGTATAAACACGCTTTCAGCTTTTTTAGCGAGAAGGATAGGAAGGGTGAGGTAAGATATTGGACAGATTTGCGATTAAGAATTTAGATTTATATTATGGGGATTGTCAGGCGCTAAAGGGCGTTAATCTTAAGATGGAAGCAAACAAGGTATCGGCATTTATCGGCCCGTCGGGATGCGGCAAGACCACGCTTTTAAAAACGCTTAACAGGATGAACGACCTGATAGAGGGATGCCGGATAACAGGAGAAGTGCTGCTTGACGGCGAAGATATATACGGCGATATCGATATCAATCTGCTCCGGAAACGTGTGGGCATGGTATTTCAGAAGCCTAATCCGTTTCCTATGAGCGTATACGACAATATCGCTTTTGGACCGAGGACGCATGGCGTCCGCTCGAAATTCAAGCTCGACCAGATAGTAGAGAAATCTCTTCGCGACGCGGCAATCTGGGACGAGGCGAAAGACAGGCTCAAAAAAAGCGCGCTTGAGCTCTCGGGCGGCCAGCAGCAGAGGCTGTGTATTGCGCGGGCGCTGGCAGTCGAGCCGGAGGTGCTGCTTATGGACGAACCGACGTCTGCGCTCGATCCTATTTCCACATCTAAGATAGAAGACCTTGTGGCGGAGCTTAAACGTGATTATACTATAATAATGGTAACGCATAACATGCAGCAGGCGGCGAGGATCTCCGACAAGACGGCATTCTTCCTGCTAGGAGAAGTCATTGAATACGGGGACACTGAAAAGATATTCTCTATACCGTCGGATAAACGGACGGAGGACTATATTACAGGGAGGTTTGGCTGATGAGAAATAAATTTGACGAGCAGCTCGAACATTTAAATACTGAACTTATCGAAATGGGAGCGCTTATCGAGAACGCGATTGAAAGCGCTTCAGCGGCGCTTGTTCAGCAAAGCGTAAAAGAAGCCAAAAAAGCCATTGCATTCGACAAGGAGATAGACGTTAAGGAGCGGGATATAGAAAGCCTGTGTTTAAAGCTGCTTTTACAGCAGCAGCCTGTCGCGAAGGATCTGCGGTTCATATCAGCCGCCCTGAAAATGATAACGGATATGGAACGGATCGGGGATCAGGCGGCTGATATATCAGAAATCGTTAACATTCTTTCCGATAAAACGTATATAAAGAAGCTTGAACATATCCCTCAGATGGCGGCGGTCACGATAAAGATGGTTACAAAGAGCGTGGACGCTTTTGTAAACAGGGACCTGGAGTTGGTGCGGGCTGTTGTGGAGATGGACGATAAGGTCGACGCACTGTTTGATGAAATAAAGGAAGAATTGATCGAGCTTATCGGAAAATCTCCTGAGAACGGGGAGCAGGCTATAGACCTGCTGATGGTGGCGAAATATTTCGAACGTATAGGCGATCACGCTGAGAATATAGCCGAATGGGTCGAATTCGCTATTACAGGCGTTCACAAGCACAAAGGAGAACCGTCTCAATGATCTATTACGTGGAGGATGATCCGAATATCCGCGATCTGGTTGTTTACACGCTTGCGCAAAGCGGATTTTCAGCCGCGGGATTTTCGGCCGCGGAGGAATTCTGGGAGAAAATAAACAAAGAGGCGCCCGAGCTAGTCCTCCTGGATATAATGCTGCCGAAAGAAGATGGGATATCGATACTGAAAAAACTTCGCGGCAATGCAAAGACGTCTTTGATCCCCATAATAATGGTAACGGCAAAAGGATCGGAGTACAACCGCGTGCTCGGCCTCGACAGCGGGGCCGACGATTACATAACAAAGCCCTTTAGCATGATAGAATTGGTTGCCCGGGTAAAAGCCGTGTTGAGACGGACAGCGCCGCCGGAAAAGAAAGACGAGTTATCTTACAAAAACCTGACGCTGAATATCAAGAAGCACGTAGTCACGATTGACGGTTTGCCTGTCGTTCTGACGCTGAAAGAATTTGAACTGCTTCGGACGCTTCTGGAAAACCGGGGAATAGTGTTTACCCGCGAACAGCTTCTCTCTTCCGTCTGGGGGTACGATTACGAAGGCGGTACGAGAACGGTGGACGTTCACGTTCAAACGCTGAGGCAAAAGCTTTGGGACAACTCCGAGATCATAGAAACCGTGCGGGGAGTCGGCTACCGGATAGGAGGCTGAATAATGAGAAAGAAGATATTTCGCGATATACTGCTTGTCTCGCTGGCGGCGCTGATAATAGCGGGCTCTCTTATTTTTGCAGTAATATATACTCAAATCAGGGCTCAGGTATATAAAGAGCTGAAACAGGAAGCGGAGTATGTCGGCAAAGCCCTCATGCAGTCAGGCGATAAGGCCGCATACCTTGGGTCTTTGACGAGTATAAACACGCGCATCACATGGATAAGCAGCGGCGGCGCCGTATTTTTTGATAATACCGCATACACCGATTCTATGGAGAACCATAGTGAAAGGCCGGAAATAGTGCAGGCGCTCAAAACCGGCGCCGGCCAATCTGAACGGTATTCCGCAACGCTGTCGGAAATAAGGCTCTATTACGCCCTTCTTCTTAAGGACGGAACAGTGATACGGCTTTCCCAGACCCGGCAAAGCGTATGGGGGCTGCTCGTGAGCATGATCCCCGCCTTCATATCGATAATACTGGTAACGGTAATTATTTGTTCGGTCATGGCCTCCCGATTCACAAAAAGAATAATCAAGCCGCTTAACCGGCTTAATCTGGAGGAGCCTGAGAAGAACGACGTCTATCCGGAATTGTCTCCGTTCCTTCTGCGGATATCCAAACAAAATGACCGCATCAACGACCAGATAGGGCAGCTTGCCCGGCAGCGGCATGAACTTAGTGAGATAACCCGCAGCATGAAAGAGGGGCTTATCGTCATCAATAATGAGTCAAAGATACTCGCGGTAAACGACAGCGCGGTAAAGCTGTTCGGAACTCCTTCGAAAGACTATCTCGGTAAAAACGTTTTGGAACTTAACCGTTCGCTGCCGTTTCATACAACGGTCGAAGAGGCGCAAAAGGGAGAAAGGACCGAGCATATACTGGAAATGGAGGGTTCTTATTATCAGATACTCGGCACTCCTGTCATAGAAAACGATACGCTTACGGGAATAATAATACTTATAGTTGACGTAACGGAACGGCAGAAAGCGGAAAAAATGAGGCGCGAATTTTCCGCGAACGTCTCCCACGAGCTTAAAACGCCTCTGTCTTCAATAACGGGCTTCGCGGAGATAATAAAGAACGGAGTTGCCAAACCGGAAGATATTAAAAGCTTTGCGTCGAGGATATATGACGAAGCCCAGCGGCTCATCGCGCTTATAGAGGATATAATCAAATTATCAAAGCTTGACGAGGGAGACGACGATATAGTAAAGCAGCCTGTCGATCTGCTCGCGGCAGCAAACGATATTATAAAAAGGCTCGATGATTTGGCTAAGAGCAGAAAAGTATCGATGACCGTAGAGGGCAAGGGGGCAGCGGTGTCAGGCGTAAAACAGATACTTGAAGAAATGGTCTATAACCTCTGCGAAAACGCCGTAAAGTATAACCGGGAAAACGGAAGCGTTAAGGTCACGGTAACGAAGGAAAACGGTCAGCCTGTTCTGAAAGTAGCCGATACGGGCATAGGCATTCCGCCTGCGGATCAGGCGAAAGTATTTGAGCGTTTTTACCGGGTGGACAAGAGCCATTCAAAAGAAACGGGGGGTACCGGGTTAGGGCTGTCAATCGCTAAACACGCCGCGATATTTCACAATGCGACTATAGCGCTTACGAGCAAAGAGAACGAGGGAACGACGATAGAAATTCGCTTTCCGGAACCGACCAAATAAGCGTATAAAAAGCCTTTATGAATGAAGGCCTTTGCTTTTATAATATCTCGATTATAAAAATGGTGCATACAGAATTTAAAGTTTGTCATCACTCTGAGTTTATATGAATGAAGGCTTTATTTTTATGGAAAAATACAAATGCCTTGACCCGCATAGAGGTATATGCTATTTTCAATATGAACGATTCCAAAAATATGGCAGCCATCATATCAGGATAAGGATTCTAATAAAAATCGGGGGTAATACATGATATCGAAAGAAAAAGTTTTAACGATCGACGGAAAAGACGTATTTGTTTTTACGCTGAAGAACTCCGGCGGGAATACTGCTGCAATTACCAATTACGGCGGTATCGTTACGCAGATAATCGTTCCCGATAAAAACGGGAAACCGGCGGACGTTGTGCTCGGATATAAAACAGTCGGAGAATACCAAAACAACCCTCCTTTTTTAGGCGCGACCATAGGCAGATACGCGAACAGGATAGCAAACGGTAAGTTTTTATTGAACGGAAAAGAATATGACGTCGGGTGCAACGAAAACCCGTATTCGCATCTTCACGGAGGGTACTCGGGGTTCGATAAAAAAGTCTGGGACGCGGAGATAAAAGGAGACAAGCTCACTATTACATACGTAAGCCCTGACGGCGAAGAAGGGTATCCCGGAAAGCTCACTACGCAAGTAACGTTTTCGTGGAGCGACGATAACGAGCTTTGGATAGAGTATGAAGCGTCTTCCGATAAAGACACCATAATAAACCTCACCAACCACTCATATTTTAACTTAAGCGGCGGCGAGAGAGATATACTTAGCCACGAGCTTACGCTTGCGTCATCGGGGTTCACGCCTGTTGACGCGCATCTGATACCTACCGGGGAGATATTGCCGGTTAAGGATACGCCGTTTGATTTTACATCGCCTAAAAGAATAGGCGAGCGCATCGGCTCTGATCATCCGCAGATGCTTACCGGGCACGGTTACGACCATAACTTCGTGATAGACGGGGAAGGCATGAGGTTTTTTGCGCGGATCTTCGACGAAGAAAGCGGAAGGGTATTGGAGGTATATTCCGACCAGCCCGCCGCGCAAATCTATTCTTCAAATTTCCTGGGCGATTTAAACGGGAAAAAGCAATATCACGCGCGCTTCGGAGTTTGCGTTGAAACGCAGAATTACCCTGACGCGATAAATCATGAAAACTTTCCTTCCTGTGTGCTGAAAGCGGGTGAAAAATATAATACGGCCACAAAGTTCAGCTTTTCCGTGAAAGGATAATGTATTTTAATATGTGGTATAATCAATTAAATCAGAGCCCGGCCTTTCCGGGCTCTGATATATTGCCGGCAAACTATGATGCCGGCAAGTATTAATACGCTGCCGGTTTGATGGTATCGTATATAAAAATGGAGGACGGAAATGAAATTTTTATGGTGTACCATCTACGTTAAGGATATCGAGGCCTCGCTGCGGTTCTATCAGGAGATAGTCGGCCTGCCTGTTACTCGCCGGTTCAGCGAGCCGGGCGCTGAGCTCGCCTTCTTAGGCGATGGGGATACAAAACTGGAGATAATCGAAGGGAAGGGCGAGCCGCACAGCGGCGGCGGAGTATCAATAGGTTTTTTGGTGAATAACCTTGAAGAGAAGATGGATTTCGTAAAGAAACGCGGCATATCCGTTCACAGCGGACCGTTCACGCCGAGCCCGCGCACACGGTTTTTCTTCGTGAGCGACCCCGACGGTGTGCTCGTGCAGTTCGTGGAACAAAAACAGGTTGATATAGAAAACTAAAGCAGAGTTTGATTGGCGATATGCTTTGATTTTTCATTCGTTTGATTTACAACTCTGAACTGATATAATGGAAGCGTATTCACATATTCACTTTTTATCAAATCTAAAATGGAGGTCGGATATGCTGCTAAACTCTGATATCGCGTCTAAGATCGAAAAAGTCTTTAAAACGGCGATGGATGACGGCAGGACGGTATTGCACGAGCACGAAGTATATAAAATGCTTAAGTGCGTCGGGCTGGAAACCCCCGACTATGTTGTTGTCAGGGATGAGAAGGAAGTCGGCGAAGAACTGGTAAAAAGGTTTTACGGCAGGATCGTTGTAAAAGTCGTATCGAGAGACCTCGTACACAAGCAGAAATACGGCGGAGTAAAGGTCATAGAGACGGACGACCCTCTTTATGTAAGGTATGTTATCTCGGCGATGAGGGAGGAGGTTTCTTCTCATTTCGATGAGGGAAGCAAACCCCGAATAGACGGGTTTATGCTCGTAGAGCATATAAGCTTTAAACAGGGACTGGGCTTTGAGATAATGTTCGGCGCGAAAGAAGATTTATCTTTCGGGCCTGTGCTTATATTAAGCAAGGGCGGCGACGACGCGGAGTTTTTCGCAAAGTATTACGACCCGGCGAATCTGTATCTTTCTCCGCTTAACGCCAAAGAGGCCGCGGCGTCTATGACGCAGATACGCATAAGGCATAAATACGCCCAGATAGGGCGCCCGCAGTATACCGATATGATAGCGAATACGCTGCTGAAGATATCCGGACTAATGCAGACGTATTCTTTTATTTCCCCGGTAAAGAGCCGTTACCACATAAAGGCGCTCGACATCAATCCTGTCGTTTTTACTTCCGATGACCGCTTTATAGCGGTCGACGGCTATGCGGAGTTTGCCGAGGTAGAAGAAAGCGGACTTGTGGAGAAGGCAAACGCCAAAGGGCTTATTGGTTTCTTCAAACCCGAAGGCATCGCAGTGGTCGGCGTATCCCGGCTGCCCGAGAAATATTCTATGGGCAGAAACATTGCCCAGCTTATGCTCAACATGGGCCGCGAAGATATATACTTCGTCAACGTAAAAGGCGGAACGACGACGTTCTCGGGCAAGGAATACCCGCTCTATAAAAGCATATCGGAGATACCGGCTAAAGTCGGCCTTTACGTATACACGGCCCCCGCGCAGTATATGCTCGATTTTATATCGCAGGTAGGCAGGGACAAGTGCGTCATACTCATATCGGGAATACCGGCGGAAGTGAATTACTATCAATTCTTAAAATCGCTGAACGCGGCAAAAAAAGACGGAGTGCGTATCGTAGGCCCCAACTGCATGGGCGTGTTCCATTCCCCGAATAAAAAAGGCGAGGGTGTCGATACGCTGTTCATCGACTCAGAGAGGATGCCTATAAAGTGGGGCAAAAGGAGCAACACGGCGCTGTTTTCCCAGAGCGGGGCAATGGGCATAACCTGCCTTGACAACCTTCATAATTACGGACTGTTCAGGGCGATAGTATCGTTCGGGAACCACGCGGACGTAGGCACTCCGGAACTGATGGCCTATTTCGGGCAGCAAAAAGACGTAGATATAATCGCCATATACATGGAGGGCCTGATAAAGGGCGAGGGCAGGCAGTTTTTCGATCTCGCCAAATCGTCGGAGAAGCCCATAATCGTGTTTAAATCGGGCAGGACGGAGGCCGGCGCCAAAGCCGCGGCTTCGCATACCGCGGCGCTTAGCGGCAGCTATGAAGTCTTCAAGGCCGCCTGCAGCCAGGCGGGAGTCGTGCTCATAGAGGAAATCGACGGCTTTTACGACGCAATACGCGCGTTCTCGCTGCTCTGGAATAAAAAAGTAAGGGGCAACCGCGTAGCGGGGGTAGTGAACGCGGGCTTCGACAGCACCGCGGGCGCCGACAACTTAGAGTTCCTCGAGCCGGCGAAATACACCGAGCCTACCGCTGAAAAGCTGGCCAGGCTCAACACGCACGGGCTTGCCAACATACCCGCACCGTTCCTTGACGTTACTCCGATGACCGACGACGCCCTTTTTGAGCAATTTCTCATAGCGCTCATGGAAGACGATAACGTAGACTGTGTGTTTACTGCCATAGTACCGCACATAGAGAACCTGATGACGACGGACGACATATGCGAAAGGCCCGAAGCCATAGCTATGCGGATAATAAACGTGTTCAACAAGTACGATAAGCCCATGGTCGTTTCCGTTAACGCCGGGCAGCAGTTCAATAAGTTCGTCCGCATCATGGAAGAGGCGGGCGTGCCCGTGTTTAAGGACATACGCTCGGCGACGAGGGAACTCGAACGGTTCGTAAAGTACAGAATGGAGAAGAACGGAAAGTAAAACGAAACTCTCATAAGCGGGAGGTGAAGGGGCTGTCCAGATATGGGCGGCCTCATTTCATTATAGGAACAACAGAAGACGGCTTTTTCACTCGAGAAATGCCGTTTTTGTATAAAATTGATGTGTAAAAAACAATCTAATAAACAAGAGTTATATAGAGAAAATGAGTGAAATATCAACTAGTAATGCCACTGAAATTTGGAAGAAATCATACCGAAAAATGATTCGCTGAGGCTGCTGAGTCTAATATTGATGATTTGAATTTGGAGAATTCAATCGATCATTACAGTACAGATAAGCAGGATATCAAGGAAGCAGTGTCGTTTAGGACACAGAAAGTAAAGACAAGTAAATAACCAAATCCCTTAATATGTGCCCTATCTTCTGATTCCTACTACGCTGAATACGGTTTTATCCACATCTTATTCGCCAGTTCAATAATGAAAAAAGGGGCGTCCGTTAAGATATCAAAAATTGCTTTTGGA